>NZ_CP033460.1:336481-672962 GCF_003718735.1 Staphylococcus debuckii
TGATCTCTTTCAAATACAGCGACTTTTGCACCTTCTTTAGAAAACATCTCTGCCGCGACTTTACCCATACCGCCACCGGCACCTGTTATAATGCACACCTTATCTTTTAATCTCATTTTAAAAGCCTCCTCGTATAATAAGTTTATATTGAAAAAGATTAACCTTGTTCAAAGTAACGCGCGCGTTCCCAAGTAGTTACAAATGAGTCGTATTCATCTTGTTCTGTTTGTGCTGCATGTAAATAGTGTTTTGCTACTTCTTCGCCAAGCACCTCTTTCACCACGTCACTGTTTTTCCATTCTAAAATAGCTTGATGAAGAGAAGATGGAATACGATCCACTTCATTTTGTTCATACGCATTACCTTTTAATTCATCTGCTAAAATTTCTTTATGTTCAATTCCATATAAACCTGCGCCGATTAAAGCGGCATAAGCAAGATATGGATTCATGTCTGCTCCGCAAATACGAGATTCAAAGCGTAAAGCATTACCTTCACCCACAACACGATAACCAGCTGAACGGTTATCTTTGCTCCATGCAATACTTACTGGTGCCCAACTGTTTGGAGCAAAACGTTTATAAGAATTAATATTCGGAGCAAACATCAATGCAAAATCTTTCGTATATTTGATGACACCTGCTAAGAAATGCTGCATTGTTTCAGACATTGGATTTGAAGCATCATTACCTGCATAAAAAGCATTTTTGCCAGTATTGGTATCCATCATACTTAAATGGATATGGCCGCTTGAGCCTGTCCACTCTTCAAAAGGTTTAGCCATGAAAGTAACAGATTTCTCATTTTGAATACAAATTTCTTTCATCCCATGTTTGAACATTAAATGTTGATCTGCTGCATTGATTGCATCTGAATATTTTAAGTTGATTTCATGTTGTCCTTTGTAAGCCTCACCTTTAGAAGATTCAACGATAATATCCATCAGGCTCATTTGGCGACGTATTTCTTGATAAAGCGGTTCGTTTTTTGAACCTTGCAATAAATTATAGTCTTCGTTTAAATGACCTGCTGGTTCTAATTCATCATAACCTTGCGCATTTATGTCTTTGAATGAATCATTAAATAAGTAGAATTCTAATTCACTGGCCATATGAGGAGATAGGCCGTAAGCTTCAGCTTTTTGGATTTGGTGCTGCAAAATATTACGCGGAGCCACGCTAATTGGTTCACTGCCATCTACTGTATATACATCTGCGAAAACCATAGCTGTACGTGACATCCAAGGAATTACTTTTAAGGTATTCCAATCTGGTAATGCTAAATAATCACCATATCCTTTATCCCAATTCATGAAATCATAGCCATCATCTGTATCCATTTCAAAGTTTGTACCTAAAAGATAGTTGCAAAAATGTGTACCCTCTGAAATGTCATTTTCTAAAATGAAATCGCCTGTGATACGTTTCCCCATCAAACGACCTTGCATATCGCAAAAACCAAGTACCAAAGTATCAATTTTACCTTTATCAATCATTTCCATCATTTCATCTTTTGTAATGTTTCCTGTTTTCTTTTTGTTACGACGATGTTTGTTAAAATCATTAATCTCTCTAAACATTTGAACCGCCTCCTTAATATTTATGCATCTAATGAAAGTGAGATATATTTTAATTCTAAGAAACCATCTAATCCATAATGTCCGCCTTCACGGCCCATTCCGCTTTCTTTGATACCGCCGAATGGTGCTTGAGGGACACTTAATTGAGTACCATTTACACCAATCATTCCGAAGTCTAATTGTTCACTGACTTGATAGACAGTATTTACATTGTTTGAGAAGAAATAGGCCGCTAAACCGTATGGAGAAGCATTTGCAATTTTAATAGCCTCAGCTATTGTGTCGAAAGAAATAATAGGTGCTACAGGTCCGAATATTTCTTCTTTAGCAATAGACATCTCAGGTTTAACATTTGTAACGACTGTAGGTTGATAAAATAAGTCAGAAGGTGAATCATCCACTCTTTTACCGCCTGCAGCGATATTTGCACCTTCTTTTTCAGCTTCACTTACAAGTTTTTCAACTTTTTCGATAGCTCCTGAATTAATTAATGGACCGACTTGAACATCCTTTTGATTACCAGGACCTACTCTTAACTGGTTCACACGCTCAATGATTTTAGTTGTAAGCTTATCTCTAATTTCACTTTGCGCAAGTACCGTATTAATGCCATTGCACATCTGGCCTGTATTTTCAAATTTGTTTTCTGCAATGGCATCTGCAGCTTGATCTAAGTCTGCATCATTTAGAACGATAGCTGGTGCGTTTCCGCCAAGTTCTAAAGAAATACGTTTCACTTGGTCCGCAGCTTTTTTCATTAACAACTTTCCAATTTCTGTAGATCCAGTGAAAGAAATTTTACTGACACGGCGATCATGTAATAGTGTTTCAGAAATGAGTGATGACTTGCCTGTTATCAAATTTGCTACACCATTATCGATACCGGTTGCCATTAATTCATCCATGATAGCAATCGCTATGCGCGGTGTTTCACTAGACGGTTTAACGATAACCGTACAGCCTGCTGCAAGTGCAGGTGAAACTTTTCTAGCTACCATAGCGCCTGGGAAATTCCAGGGTGTGATAAGTGCGCAAACACCTACAGGTTGTTTAATGACTGAGATGCGTTGGTTAGGGGAAGAAGGGGGTATAATCTCGCCGTATATCCGTTTTCCTTCTTCTGCATTCCATTTAATGAATTGAACGCAACCTTCAATCTCTCCTAAAGACTCGCTATAAGGCTTACCTTGTTCTTCAGTCATGATAGAAGCGAGTTTTTCTTTTTTATGAAGCAAATTTTTAGCCCATGCATGTAAATAATCGGCACGTTCAGTAGCTGTTAATTTTGACCAAGAAGAGAACGCTTGGTATGAAGCATCGATTGCATCATTGATTAAAGCTTCAGTTACATTAGGCACCTCTCCAATCACTTCGTTTGTTGCTGGATTAGTAACTTTCAAGGCATTGTCAGTTTGAATTTTCTTGCCATTAGTCCAGTTATGATTCAAATTATCTCCCATATAAATCTCCTCCTTAACACAAAAAGAGGCCTACACAATTATCCTTTGCGGATATTGTATAAGCCTCTTTGCTCAATTAAATTCACTTGTATACTTCAGAAAGTCTAGTGACTTATCAACAATACTACTAAATATTCAGAACCTTGTCAATATTCAATCTCTGGATTATACTGTGACCTAACTTAAAAGAGAGAAGGTATTTCTATGACAAAGACATTAGACTTATTGAAATCATTAATTGAATTTGATAGTTCAACCAAAGATGCAGCGAATAAAACACTTCAATTTTGCAAAGCATGGTTGGAAAAAGAAGGGTTAGAACCAGTACGATTAACCAACGATGGATTCGATTCTCTTATTTGTAATATAGGGTCAGGAGAACAACGATTAATTTTGAATGGTCATGTAGATGTTGTGAGTGGTAAACCTGATCAATTTGAACCCAAAGTTGAAGGAAATAAGATTTATGGGCGTGGTTCTGCCGATATGAAAGCGGGTGTAAGTGCCATGATGAGTGCTTTGAGCGAATTACAACATAAAGATTTAGGTAATACATCTGTTCAGTTGCAACTTGTAACGGATGAGGAAATTGGTGGGAAACATGGTGCTAATTTCTTAACAGAACAAGGTTATTTAGGGGATTTTGTAATCTGCGGAGAGCCAACCCAACTTGGTATTGGATATCAAGCTAAAGGGATTTTGCAAATTGATATTCACTTAAAAGGTAAATCAGCCCATGGCAGTCGTCCATGGGAAGGTGATAATGCTATTGAAAAAGCATTAGAAACTTATCAAAAAATATTAGAATTACCTTTTGCTAAAGAATCTACAGCGTTATTTGATAGACCATCTATTAATTTGGCCAAAATCAGAGGGGGAACAGTTTATAACAAAGTACCAGATGAAGCGGTCATTTCATATGATATACGATTTTTACCCGGCCAAAATGAAGAAGAAATTTTAAAACAGATTCAAACAATAACGGATGGAGAAATTTCGGTTCATTTATCAGGTGCTTCTGTAATAAATGAAACAGACAATCCATTGATTCAAAAGCTGGTCAAAGAAATTTCTCAGGAAACTCAACAACCTGCTGAAGCTGTCAAATTATTTGGGCAACATGGATTTGCCGATACAAGATATTTTGCTCGTTTCGGCACACCGGCTGTTGAGTTCGGACCTTCTGGTGCGGCATGGCATGGAGATAATGAATATGCTGAAATTAACTCTATAGAAACTTATAAAAATATATTGGTGAAATTCGCTGAGTCTTACTCAAAATAAACAGTTCGTAAAGTATGAATCTCTAGGAATAAGAGTATTCATACTTTTAATTTTTATATTTTCGACGCTTCAACAGAATAAGTAGGTTTATATATTGAATATTCACAATATTAAAACGATATGGTATTCTATATCTACTTGAAAGGGGTTACAACAGAATATAGACAAGGGGAGATTTTATGAATTTAGCAATTTTAGGCTTTATCATGATTGTTGTCTTTATGATTTTAATCATGAGTAGAAAAATGTCTGCGTTAGTTGCACTCATCGTAGTTCCAGTAGTCTTCGGCTTGATTGGGGGATTTTATTCAAGCTTAGGTAAAGACATATTGGAAGGTTTGACTACCGTAGCGCCGACCGGAATTATGTTAATCTTTGCAATACTTTATTTTGGGGTCATGATTGATGCAGGATTATTCAATCCTATCATCAGCATAATTATGAAAGGTGTTAAGGGTGATCCGGTTAAAATCACTATCGGTACAGTTGCTTTAGCATCAATTGTAGCGCTGGATGGAGACGGTACAACAACTTTTATTATTACAGTAACAGCAATGATGCCGCTTTATAAGAAAATGGGGATGAACCTATACATATTATCTACTTTAGCGTTGCTCTCAATCGGAGTCATGAATATGACACCATGGGGAGGACCGACAGCTCGTGCGATTTCTTCACTGCAATTAACGACTGAAGAAGTTTTCACACCTCTTATTCCAGTTATGGTTGCAGGTATCCTTTTTGCCTTCTTCGCTGCATATGTTTTAGGTCTCAGAGAAAGAAAAAGAATTGGCATTCAGAATCATCTTTCACTCACGTTAGATGAAATGAATAATGCGAATGGGACAAATGAAGAAGATAAAGAATTACTGAGACCGAAATTAACGATAATCAATGCGATTTTAACGATTGCATTATTAAGTGCTTTGATTACAAGTTTCTTACCTATTCCGGTACTCTTCATGCTTGGTTTTGCAGTAGCATTGATTATCAACTATCCGCATTTGAATGTACAATCTGAGATTATTAAACGCCATGCAGGCAATGTATTAGCGGTGGTAAGTTTAGTATTCGCTTCAGGCGTATTCACAGGTGTCATGAGTGGTACCAAAATGGTGGACGCAATGGCAAGTTCATTAGTAAATATTGTACCAGATGCCATGGGAAATCATTTTGCTTTAATCACGGCCATTTTAAGTATGCCATTTACCTACTTCATGGCAAATGATCCTTTCTATTATGGCATTCTACCGATACTCGCAGAATCTGCACATCAATTCGGGATTTCTAAAGCCATGATGGCAAGAGCATCTATTTTAGGACAGCCTCTGCATGTACTAAGTCCATTATACGCAGCCGGTTATTTATTGGTAGGTATGCTTGGTATCGATTATGGTACTAACCAGAAGATTGTAATGAAGTGGGCGATCGGATCTTCATTATTTATGATTTTAGTGGCTGGTTTAATTGGAATTATTGCATTTTAAATTAAAAAGAAACACACAAGGTGGTAATGGCAATTTAGAGAATTACCATCTTTTTAGTTGTCAAATAATTCCGAAAAATGACACCGTATTGCTAATTAAACAAAAATGAGGGAGGTTATAGAATGCAACAACAATCAAAATGGAGACCCTATATTTTAACAATAATAGGTGCAGCCTGTTGGGGAGTAATCGGATTATTTATTCAACCACTGTATGACAGAGGGTTTACAGCTTGGGATGCGGTAACTATTCGAGGTGTATTGACATTTATTTTTTTAATTACTTTTATGTTGGTATCAAACCCGAAATCTTTGAAAACAAGATGGCAAGATCACATTTATTTTGCGGGTGCAGGAATTTTAAGCATGGTATTTTTTAACTATTTATATTTTGAAACATTTTCACAGTCGTCTTTATCGCTTGCGGTAACTTTGCTATATACAGGTCCTATCTTTGTAACTTTACTCAGCCGAATTTTCTTCAAAGAGCCTTTGAATTCTAATAAAATTATTGCGTTAATCTTAGCTATAACAGGTTGTGGTTTTGTTGTTGGATTATTACCTTCATTCAAAGTCGAAGTGAGCACTAAAGTAATTGTAACAGGGATTCTTTCAGGGGTATGCTATTCGCTTTATACAATTTTCACAAAGCCTGTGACTAAGCGTTATTCTGCTTTAACGATTACGACTTATAACTTTCTATATACCAGTTTATTTATGTTGATTTTCAGTAAAACACCTTCAAAAATTGAAAAATTTGCACATCCAGATGTTATTGGTGCATCCATTGGCTTAGCATTTGTTTCAACAGTAATGGCTTATGTACTTTATATAGCAGGTCTTAAACATTTAGAAGCGAGCAAAGCTTCGATTCTCGCAACACTCGAACCAATTGTAGCGATTTTAACCGGGGTTATTTTCTTAGGTGATGTATTGAATACGTGGCAAACTTCAGGAATTGTCACTGTAATGTGTGCGGCTGTGATTGTCGGTAGAAATCCTCGAATGAAAGGACAGGAAGCTTTAAGTAGATATTGATCTTTGATGTACAAAAAATGTTTCGCGTGAAACTTCTTTTTATATACACTGTATATTTAACTGTACAATGTAGAATAAATATGATTAAATAGCAGTATAATCAAATGTAAAAAGATAGTGGGATTTTTACTAAAGTAAGTATATTAGAAAGAGTGAGTAAGATAATGAACAAATTAGATTTGCGCGTCGTACGTACAAGAAAGTTATTGTTGAAGGGGTTATATGAACTTTTAGAAGAGAAAGAGTTTTCTAAACTTACCATCGACCAAATATGTGACCGTTCTATGGTGCACCGTACAACATTTTACAAACATTTTCATGATAAATATGCGTTATTAGAATTAATGTTGAATAATCTAAGTGAAAAATATTTTTCATACGAATTTAAAGAACGCATTAATCATCCGTTCAGAGTGACAGAAAAAGGATTTGAAGGGACTAAAGATTTTCATCGTATTTTAGAAAAGCAGAAAGAAGATAAAGAGTTCAATGATTTAATGTTTTCACAATTCATCAAGTTGTTACAAAAAGATATCCAAGAAAATATTGATCAAATAGATAAAGATTCTGATATACCAGAGGATTTGGTGTTCTATCTTTATGGTGGAGCAATCAAAGGATTTTCTAATTGGATAGAAAATAGTAGTGTTAAAATATCAGCAGATGAAGCTGACACTTTATTCCATAAAATGGTCAATATCAAAGTAAAAGCATAAATACTTTATAGTAGGGCGTAATTGCAGGATATGCAATTGCGTCTTTTTTATATAGGTAAGGCTACGGGTTGTCTGATGTTAGACTGTCGGAAGTCTAAAAATCCCACCAAGACAACAATACAAGATAATGAAACTATTAAGTGCTTTTTAAATTATTGTTTACATAAATATAGCGTGCCTACACCAATTTAATTATAATAAATATAAAACTATCTTTAAGGGGAAAACAACTTATGAATAAACGTACACGATCTCCGCGAACTACGATTCTCTGGATTATTTTAGGGATAATTGGACTCGCAATAATAATAGGCATAGTATATTTTGTATTTATGAATTCAAGTGATAAAAATAATAACTATAATGCAGAAAAACGTGAAACAAAGCAACAGAGACCTAGCCATAAGAAAGTCACTATTAATGTTAATTCACCAGAATTCATTCAAGAGTTTATGCAAACACCGCAAACAGAAGGATACAAAGGGTTTAAAATCGGGACTTCAAAAAAAGAGATAGAAAAGAAGTTTGGTAAATCAGATGGAACGAGAGAAATTAACGGTAACGATGCCCGGCAGTATGGTGATATGGCCGTAACGTATAACCATGATGATAAAGTGGATCATGTCTATGTGACACCGAATCAAATGACTAAAAAAGCCTTTACTGATGTTCATAATGAACCAGGCGCAATCAGGGGAGATATTTGGTTCTATGAAACAAACATTTACGATGGTTTCAGTATTAAAGTATTTACAAGTCGTCAATACATTAAAGCGATAGAAAATGTACCTCAGACGTAAGTGAATAGTCGGACGTTTAGGAAAGGCATACAAATGAAGCGAAATGATTGTTAATATATAAGATAACGAATCAAATTTTCACTTGAACTAGGGGGCAGGTTGATGAACAACTTAGTACAAAATACTTTATCGGCTTGGGCATTAATAGAAACTTTACAACCGGGTGAAGTTGAAGGTATTGATGATTACTTAGATAGTAAGATATTTGAACAGAAAGAAAAACACAAAATAATTCATAACTTCGAAGAATTTAAACCTTTATGGGAAAATGAAAAATATCAACTCAATGAATTTGCTTTAAAAAAGGGACAATTACAATTTCAAATTTATCGGTATTGCTTTAAATTCGGAGAAATTGAAAAAGCCTTGCGTAAGATGTTCGAAGACGAAGAAATTTATAACGAGAGCCAAACAATTTGTTATGGTTATACTTTCAAAGTAGATGAGCAAGGAAAGGTATTAACGGATACGATTTATGTTCCTATGCTGATGAGCGCTATGAAAAGTATTAAGAAAGATCAAAACTCGAATATTGAACAAGAATATCTTCATAATATAGAGCGTTTTAAAATGGAATGTGAAGAAATCCTAGGAGATAATGTTTTAAACCAACTCAGACTTGCGAAAATGGATGAGCGATACCTTAAATACTTTGCTAAATACGAAACTGCATTTTCACAATTCTTCAAACATGTCATTGCTATCAGATACGTGAAACCTGAAGAACAAACAGATGAACTTAACAGCTTTTACCTTACGGATATTGAAGAAGCTAAATCGTCTCCTAATGCTGCGCTTACACAATATATCGAAGGCTTACCTGATAAAGAGAAGCAAGAAATCGATGAAAATCGACCATTGATTGAAGAGATACTGCAACCAGAAAATTATCCAGACGGCAGATGGCCTTCATTGGTAGAACATCGTCTTTCTCTTATGCAGCAAGTAGCTGTCAATCAAATTACAGGCGGTCAGAATAAAATTAATTCGGTAAATGGCCCGCCAGGAACGGGTAAAACAACGTTGTTAAAAGATATTTTTGCGCACAATATTGTTGAAAGAGCCAAAGAACTCGTCAAACTGTCTCGCCCTAGCAAAGCTTTTAAATATGAGCAAATTCATGAAACAGATAAATTTAAAACGGCTTTCTTAAATGAAAATCTTACTACTTTCAAAATGGTAGTAGCTTCAAGTAACAATGGGGCTGTAGAAAATATCTCTAAAGACTTGCCTAAAATAGAAGAAGTGTTGCGAAGAGACAAATCATCACAATTTCCTGAGTATGAAGAAGCCTATCAACAAGCCGCTGAAAAATTAGAAGATTTCAGTGTGCTAGCTGAAAAAATTATAGAGGAACCTGCCTGGAGTCTATTCTCTGGAACTTTTGGTAAAAAGAAAAATATTGATGCAGCAATGAAATATATCTTAACTGATAAAGAAGATACTTTAGTAAAAACGTTGCTTCAATTAAATAATGAATTAGATGTTAATCAAGAGTGGAAAGATGCTAAGAAAGAATTTAATCAAACCCTACAAAAAATTTCAGCGTTGAAACAAGAAATAAAAGAAGGTATGAAATTCAATGCTGAATACCAATCAATTAAGACTAACATTCATAATTTATTAAAAGAAAAAGAATATAACAATCAATTAAAAACGCAACTGGAAACTGAACTCACACAATTAAATGAGCAGAAAGCAACTGCAGAGAATCAGTTACAGGAGAAACAAGATAGAGTAGCAAATCTAGAAAAACAGATGGAATTACAAAACAAACAAGTATCCTTTGCTGATAAACTGAAAAACCTATTTAAAGGGCATCCTGAAACTGAAGCACATAATAATCATCATGATAAACTTGTGCAGCTTTTAGAGGAAAAGGAAAAACTATACGATACAAAAGAGAAGATTGCTTCTAAAATTCAAGAGCAAGAAGTAAAACAACAAGATAATGAAACACATTTAAACAAAATCGACCAAGAATTAACAACGTTAGAAAGTAAAAATAGAAATTTCACAGACTTTAGGGAACAAAATGGCAACATTCAATTTTCTGACGATGCATTCTGGCAAAAAGACAACTATAAAGTTCGCCAAGAAAAAGTATTAAATACTTCAGATGAGTTGCAATTTTATAGAGGATTATTATTTATTCAAGCTATGTGTCTACATCGATTGTTACTCATCGGAAATGCGAAAGCGATTCAATCAGCACTCTATGATTTCATTCGACGCAATGAATATATAAAATCTGCGCCGATCAAGGTAGAAAATGCCTGGAATGTACTTCATCTCGTCTATCCAGTGATTAGCACAACTTTCGCCAGCTTCAGAAACATGTACCGCACTATGCCGCAAGACTTTATAGATTACATATATATTGATGAAGCGGGTCAAGCTATTCCTCAGGCAGCAGTAGGGGCGATTCAGCGATCGCGTAATGTAGTAGCAGTTGGAGATCCAATCCAAATTGAACCTGTAGTAACTTTGGATCATAATCTTATTAACTCTGTACGCAAAGCCTTTAATGTACCTGAAAGATTAGTCAGCGCCGAAGCCTCTGTACAAAGTCTCGCAGATAACGCAAACACTTATGGATATTGGAAGGGGAATGCATCTGGCGATAAGGAATGGATAGGTATACCGCTGTGGGTACATAGAAGATGCTTGAATCCTATGTTTACTATTAGTAATAAAATTGCATATGAAGAGAAGATGGTATTACCGGCTTATATTGAAAAGAATCCAGGCCAATCTTCTTGGGTGGATGTAAAGGGTAAAGCCGAACCTAAACAATTTGTTAAAGTGCAAGGAGAGCAAGTAGTGAAGGACTTAGCTGAAGATTGGAAAGCAGCTTTAGAAAAAGGAGAAGCATCGCCGAGTTCCTTTGTGATTTCTCCATTCACTAAGGTCAAAAGTGAAATTCAGAAACTCGCACGCAATCAGTTGCCTAGTGAAGTAGGAGTAGATAACCAAACAATTAACAAGTGGGTAGGACTTTCTATAGGAACAGTTCATACTTTTCAAGGAAAAGAAGCGGATAAAGTTTATTTTGTGACAGGTACTGATGAAGACCAGAATGGCGCTATCAAATGGTCATGCCAGAAACCAAACTTGATTAACGTCGCAGTCACGCGTGCTAAAAAAGAATTTATCATTGTTGGCGATAAAGAAAGAATCAGTAAACTTGAATATTACGATGTTGTCGCAGAACAAGTAGAATAAAATAAATCCTGAAAATCAGAGTGGTCATCTGATTTTCAGGATTTTTCACTTTAATTAATATAATCATAAACTTTATCAATTTGTTCTGAGAAAGTCCCCCTCAATTTATTATCAAAGAAGGCGCTGCCTACCGTAATCGCCCATGGAGAAATAGCTTTAATTACATCCAATTTTTCATAGGTATCTAAACTGCCTGCGATACACACAGGTAATTCTAGTTTCGTCACGAAGGTATGAATGAGTTCAACAGGATCTCCAACATAGCGATAACCTAGCAAATCGAAACCAAAGACGCCGTGTGAGGAATGAAATTTAGCTTCATTAACGATGTCTTCAATATTTCCTTTTAAAATAGAAGGTCGGTCAGTAATTTCTCCTGCAAAAGGCATATATTTTAAATTGTGGTTGATACAAAATTCATTTACCGATGGGAAAAACTTGGTTCCCATTAAAATATCACAACCGCAATCAACTGCTAATTGAGCCCCTTCCAAACATTCTGGTTCTGTATATTCTACAATTTCTAAGAAGGTAGTCTTTCCGCATTGTTTCATATAAGCAAAAAGATTTTTCATCTCTTCAATAGATATCCCTTTATCTTTAAATCCCCAATACTTAGCCTTTGAATCTTTACAAGCTTCGAAAATATCATGTGCATTTTCAACGGTGTAATCATTATGCGTCAACATTACTATTAGTTCACTCTTACTCATTTCATCCCAAACCCTCTCTTTATAAAATAATGTTATGACCTATGATAATTATTTGTGATTTTAATTATTTTTTGATATACGAATGTATAAATTAGATAAATAATAATTAATTGAAAACTGATTGACAGTTGTGTAAAGAAAGTTTACACTTATACATATTATTTTGCAACGCATATTAATAAAAAAATAACTTGGAGTAAAATTAGGGAGGGCGCCAATTGTTTAGACTGATTTATCCTTATGCCTATTTAGACAGTGTTTTTGATATTGATTATGAGAAATTGAGCGACTTGGGCTATAAAGCAATCATTTTTGATATCGACAGCACACTCGTGCCACATGGCGCTGATACAACAGATGAGATTGATGAATTATTTAGTTATATTCATAACTTAGGCTTCAAGACATTATTTCTTTCAAATAATAGTGCAGAACGTATTCAAGATTTCAACAGAAATATCAACAGTTTATTTATTCCAATGGCAAATAAGCCGCATAAACCCAATTATTTGAAAGCAATTGAAATGTTAGACGTGAATAAAGATGAAGTTGTGCTGGTTGGAGATCAATTATTTACAGATGTCCTTGGCGCAAATTTGTGCGGGATAAAGAGTATTTTAGTGAAATACCTCTTGCATGAGCATGAACAACATCTAGCAATCGGCAAGAAACGGCAAGTAGAAAAGGTGCTACTCAAATTCTACAAACAAAGATTTCCTAATATTAAAAAAATGAGGTGAACAAGTTGGCTAAAAAAAGAAAGTTATTAAGTGAAGTACATCCTGTATTTTATACGCTTGCTACTAAGAAGGGTATTATCAAAAGAAATCTTGATGATTTATTCCAACGTAAAAAATTCTCGCAAGTCAGATCAAACGATTTGCTGCCTAATATTGTGTCTCAAAATTCCTCTAATTTAATCAAAACAGGTAAAGGCATCGATCCAGTTCTACAAGAAAACAAAGCTTACAATATTGAACTGGCGTCCTCAAAAATTGATAAACTGATTATTCGACCAGGAGAAGAATTTTCATTTTGGAATCTAGTAGGAAAAATCAATCGTAAAAATGGTTACAGAGATGGCCGCGTGATTATAAACAATAAAATTCAAGCTGGCACTGGCGGAGGGTTATGCAACTTGGCTAATACCATCCATTTATTAGTTTTACATAGTCCGCTTACTATTACCGAATTCCATAATCATTCTGATGCCTTGGCGCCGGATCCTGGAGAGCGTAAACCTTTTGCTACAGGAACGTCGATTTCATACAACTATGTGGATTACCGTTTTAAAAATGAAACTGATCAAAATATCCAACTTAGAGTATGGTGTGAAGACAAGAAACTTTTAGGCGAATTACGTAGTGAAAGAGTATTTCCATGGACTTACCAACTTGTTGAAGAAAATCATCATTTCGCAAAAGAAGGCGAAAAGTACTATCGTATTTCGACAATCTATAAAGAAACTCAAAATCGTGATAACTCAGAAGTATTGAAAAAGGAATTGATTTTAAATAATCACTCTGAAGTCTTATTCGACTACGATTTGATTCCGAAAGAATTAATCAGATAACCCAAAATTAAACCACCTTGAACTTTAGACCGCTATCCAAGGTTCAGGGTGGTTTTCTTCAGCTAATAAATGTAAGACTTTCAAAATGTCTTTTTTGTTGATATGACCTACTTGCTTCTTCAATATTTCAATAAACTGTTCTGCTGGAATATGATTTTCTGGATGCAGCCAATTTAAGAACATATTGATAATGCCTGCTAAATGATATGTGGTAATTAATCTGTCATCCGGACTATTGATATAAATACCGTCCATGTTCAGTATGCGAAATTGCATTTGGGTCAGATATTTCAGTACTACATTATACAAGCCGAGTTCCATCACTTCTAATACGTAAGTGCAATTGGTAAAGATATAGTGATAGACTTCTGTCTCACTGCTGCCGTTTTCAATCAACGTAGTAATATGCCTTAAATCTGTTTCTAATTGTTGGATTACGATGTCTTCTTTGTTTTCATAGTTGCGGTAAAAGGTGGAACGGTTGATTCCGGCTTTGGTGCAAATCTTCGTGATGGTAATCTTTTCAAAGGTTTCTTTTTCCAATAAGAGCATGAGGGCTTGGAATACCCATTCTTGGGTGCCGCTCTTCTCTAAATTGACTCTCTGGTTGTGCAACAAATCACCCCGTTTTGTGGATTTTGGCTGGATAGCGCCGTCTTTGAATTGAATCTCTGCATGTTTGTCTCTATACTTCAAAGTGTAAAGATAGATAGTGCCTTATGACTTAATTATAAACAAGGTGGAGATGACAATGAAACAAGTAGCAGATTACAGAGCACAATTGGAGCAATTATCGTTAGAGGATAAAGCGACATTATTAACAGGTGAGAACTTTTGGAATACTGCGAAAGTATCAGATGTAAATGAAATTTTACTGTCAGACGGCCCATCAGGCATTCGTAAACAGACAGAAGGCGGAGATGCGCTAGGATTAACAGGCAGTGTGGAGACGATTGCGTTCCCATGCTTAGCGTTGATCGCGAGTACTTTTGATAAAGATTTGTTACGCAAATATGGGGAATATTTAGGACAAATTGCCAAGGCGGAGAAGGTCAATGTATTGCTTGGACCAGGTATGAATATCAAACGCAGTCCGCTTGCTGGACGTAACTTTGAGTATCTTTCTGAAGATCCGTTCTTAACTGCAGAGTTGGCGATTCAATATATTAATGGTGTGGAATCTCAAGGTATTGGCACAAGTCCAAAACACTTTGCAGCGAATAATAGAGAGAACGAACGATTTACTTCTTCTTCTAATATCCAACCGCGTGCCTTGCATGAAATCTATTTGAGTGCGTTTAAGCGTGTGGTAGAAGAGGCACAACCTGCTACAATTATGAATTCTTATAATAAAGTGAATCATGTTTTAGTTGCTGAAAATCAATACTTATTGACGGATTTATTGAGAAGTCAATGGAATTATGACGGTCTAGTCGTATCTGATTGGGGTGCCGTGAAAGATCGCGTGAAATCATTGCGTGCTGGCCTGGATTTAGAAATGCCGGGTCAACCAGATTATTCTATTCCACAAGTCGTGGAAGCAGTGAGAAGCGGCAAATTGGACGAGGCCCTCGTTGATCGTTCTGTCTTACGTTTATTGAAATTAATTGATAAATATACATTAGAAGGCAAAGCGCCAAATTATAATAAAGACAATTATCATGAATTTGCACGTACTATCGCAGCGCAAAGTATTGTGTTGTTACAAAATGAAGATCACATTTTACCGTTGAAAAGTGAAAGCAGCAAAGCGGTAATTGGTGCATTTGCGAAACATCCTAGATACCAAGCGGGCGGTTCAAGTAAGGTAAATGCTTATAAAGTAGTGACACCATTCGATGACTTGAAAGAAGTGTATGGTGATTTCGCTTACGCTGATGGTTACGAATTTGAAAATCTAGACGCTAACCAACAGTTGATTGATGAAGCAGTAGAAGCGGCGAAAGGCAAAGATGAAGTCATCTTATTTGCAGGCTTCCCAGAAAATGTAGAGTCTGAAGGCTTTGACAAGACTTCTATCGCCTTGCCAGATAACCAAGTTGCATTGATTGATGCTGTAGCGAAAGTGAATCCGAATATCGTAGTCGTACTACAAAACGGTAGCGTAGTCGCAACACCTTGGAGACACCAAGTGAAAGGATTAGTTGAAACTTACTTAGCAGGTGAAGCGGTCGGAGAAGCTACTGCAGATGTACTTTCCGGTAAAGTGAACCCATCTGGTAAATTGGCAGAAACTTTCCCAGAACGCATTCAAGACACACCATCTTACTTGACGTTCAACCGCAGCACTGAAGAAGAGAACTACATGGAAGGTATCTTTGTCGGCTACCGTTACTATGCGACGAAAGATCTGCCGGTCGCATTCCCATTCGGCCACGGCTTGAGCTATACCGACTTCGAATATACAGACAGTAAAGTGAACGTCGATAACGATAAAGACCAAATTCAAATCGACGTAACCGTCAAAAATGTTGGTTCAGTGCAAGGTGCTGAAGTGGTGCAAGTCTACTTGCAAAACCGTGCGAGCAACATTGAGATGGCCGCGAGAGAGTTGAAAGCCTTCGAGAGAGTGGAACTAGAAGCGGGCGAAAGCAAAACAGTTAGTCTTGTTATTCCATTCGAACGCTTGAAATGGTATAATCCGCAAACAGACTTATGGCAAATTGATAACGGTGACTATACCGTGCATATCGGCAGCTCTGTTAATGACATTCATACACATCATGACTTTGAAATCACAAGTATTGATGAGCCGCCAATCCAATTGTCATTAGACTCATCATTGAAAGATATCATCGACCTTCAAGACACATTATCTAAAGAAATTGATGAGTTCGGTTTCGACGAAATGATTCATAAAATGACAAGCGAACCGAATTTGCGCGTGCTCGCAGAACCAGCACCAATTCGTATGCTCGTAATGTTCGGCTTGAAATTGAGCGACCTTGTGAAATTCGTTGAAAAATGTAACGTACGCTTGAAAACAGGCGAATAAAGAGCGATTTGATAGAGATTGGTGGTTTTTCTAGACACTAGCGGAGAAGAAGTGTCTAGAAAAGGGCATAATCTGGACACTAGCGGAAAAGAAGTGTCTAGAAAACGGTGTAATCTGGACACTAGCGGAAAAGAAGTGTCTAGAAAACGGTGTACTGTAATCTAGACATTAGCAGAAAAGAAGTGTCTAGAAAGCGGTGTAATCTAGACACTTCTCAAAAATTAGTGTCTAAAATAATGAGAATCTGGACATTTCCATAGGGGAAATGCCCAGATTTTTTTACATATTAGAAAGCTCCATGTTCTCCAATTATCACCCGGGAAATACCCGCACCTCCGCAACTCACCCCATACAAAAAGCTGCAGCTTCCACAGCTCCAGCTTTTCAACAATTTCTATTTAGTTTTCCATTTCCACATGGATGCGTTCGCCCACAAGCTCAATACTGTCTTCAGCATTCAACAATGGCAAGATACGTTTATTCAAATTTGATTTCACATCGCTTGCTTTCGGATAATCAGAAGGGAAATAACAGCTTAACACTGCCATATCTTTATCAATCAGCAAGTGTACTTTATAATCCAGTTTTCCATCGAACAATGAAATCTTCGCTTTGATACGGCGCAATTGTTCATCAGAATAGCGGGAGAGGAATTCTTTCATGTAATCCTCTAAGGCTTTTTCACAAATAGCGACAGCAGTTTGCCAATCACTATCAATGGCTAAATTGTAATCGACCTCATACCAGTTGATATGAGAAGCGGCACTGTAATTAACAATCGGTTCTTCCAACAACACGTGATTCGGAATCGTAATAATTTTACCGGTTGCGCCTTCAGTAGAAAGGTAATTCCCACGTTCTGCGATTTTAAAATGCAGTAGCGAAATCTTGACAACATCGCCGAGATGTCCGCTGATTTCAATCCGATCGTACATTTTAAACAGGCGACGATTCATCAATAAGAAATAACCGACGACTTCCATGGCTAAATTCTTCAATGAAAAGGCAACCAGCGCCACAATGATTAAAGCTACCACAATCACGGAGTTAGCTGCATTAATCCAAATACCTAGAATGCAGACCACTGCGATGAACCAAATCAATTGGCGGATACTTTTCATTACTAACGTAAAGCGTTTAGCATTTGTGGCATGTTGCACCAAATACTTCGTCACAATGTAATGCAACCAAAAGGCTACAATTAAAATAACAATAGTAAAGACAACTTTATGTGATAAGTTTTGGCCGTCAAATGCGCCTTTAAATAAATTTTCAATATAGGAGGTAATTTGTTCAATCACTCTTCCCACCTCTTTTCCTTTCCATTTACACAATATAATTTTATTTTACCAAAATAAAAAGACAACCACCCGTTAAAAAGTGATTGTGACTTAAAAAATTAATTCGGTGATTGCAACTACAATCAGAATACTGATAATCGCCTTCTGAATGATACTTGGTAAGAGGCGACCAACTTTCAAACCAATCGGCGCAAAAATCACACTGCCGACAATGAGGAAAATTGCATTGCCAAGCGGTACATAACCTTGCAGCAACTTGATTACAAAGGCACCAATAGAAGACATACAAGCAATGACAATACTGTTGGCAACGACTGTGTTCATCGGTAATTTAAAGATAGCCAGCAAGACTGGAATAATGATGAAAGCACCGCCTGCGCCAATTACACCGGCAACGAGACCGATTATGGCGCCTACAGCAATTAACAGCCAATGATTATAAGAATGCCCAGCATCTTCATGAGGTTTCACTTTAATAAACATCAACACCAAAGCCAGCACTGCAATACCGATATAGACTGCATTAATCACTGGAGTCGTCAGCAAATTGGCCACCATAGCACCGACAACACTGCCGCCCAGCATACCGCCGCCCATATAAAGTACGAGCGGAGGATTGAAATCAGGCTCCTTAATCGCCCTGATTGAACCGCTTAAAGTACTAAAGAAAACTTGGCTGGAAGTCAGACCAGACGCAATGTACGCACTATATTCCGGCGTGCCGAACAACGGAGGCAACAGTAAAATCGCCGGATAAATAATAATAGAACCGCCGATCCCGACGAGTCCCGCAATAAAGCCGCCACCCACGCCAATCGATAGCATTAACAGAATATGAACTATAGACATCAGTATGACGTCTCACTTTCTATAATAATCTTCATTATGAACGCTCCTGTTTTTTTCTTAGTAATTTCATCATACGCATACTCTTATAGAGCGTCAAATGCGTATCCAGCTGAATTAATATTTTTACAGTATCTTTAGATTACCAATCGAATTGGTTAACTGTTTCCCCATTACATCATCTCCCTTTTGTGATATGCTCATATTGAATTATTAGTTTTTTTAATAAAAAATAAATCACATAATATCCGAAAGGAGAATGACTTTGCAGTTCCATTTAAACGAAAGCATGAAACGCACACAAGAAGATACATACCGCAAACGCCCCTCATTATGGGGAGTAACCTTTATTTGCATTGGGCTCTTTATCTTAGCGCCCCTTGTAGTAGCTGCAATCAGTGCACTTTTTATACTACCATTCGCACTCGGCAAACCGAGCCATACCTTCATTAGTATATTATTCTCAGAAAATATGACCTATCTTATTTCTATACTGACATTTCCAGTGTTATTGCTGTTTGTCTTGCTAGTGAATCACAAACATTACCATAAATCGTTCGCTTCACTTGGATTTTACAGCATAAACTGGAAAAAGAAATACGCGATAGGCGCAGGATTAGGATTTGCGACGCTCCTCATCGTTTATGTATTGAATCTTATCTTCCAAAGCCTATCCATTCATATCAATCCTAAATTTAATTTCTTTCTATTTATCGCAGTATTAGTCGGATATTTAATTCAAGGCATGACCGAAGAAGTCCTGTTCCGCGGCTTTATCATGAATATTTTCAGCAGTCGAAAAGGTGTCCTCTTCGGCATCATCGCGAGCTCTATTTTCTTTGCGATTATGCATATGGGTAATCCAGGGTCCCAATTTCTTGCTATTATTAATATCTTTATTTTCGGACTCGTATTCGCACTGCTCTTCTATTGGAGTAACAATATCTGGCTTACAGGCGCCGCACACAGCTTGTGGAACTTTACCATGGGGCCAATTTTAGGAATTCCGGTCAGCGGTCAAAGAGACATGACCTCACTCTTCCTGACACATGTAAATACGCACCGTTCCTTTATCAACGGCGGCAGTTTCGGTCTCGAAGGCGGCATCATCGTGACTATCATCGGTATTATCCTTTGCATCATACTCTGGCAGCTTTGCCGTAAAAAAGGGCTTATTACTAACTAATAAGCGCACACAAATAACAAGCTGGACACGCTCATCAGAAGTGCCCAGCTTTTCTAATTATTTATTTTGAACATAATCCACGAATTGTTCAGCCTCTTCAAAATTAAAATCTTTCAGAGTAAACGTTCCGATTTCAAATGTAATATCTAAAGTCTCTGCAGTTAACTTGACGTTTTGAATTTCATTGTAACCGATATTGCGGTAATAAAACTCGCCAGCCATATCAACGTTTAAAATTAAGCGTTCATTTGTAGCAATATATGCAGCTTCAAATACTTTGACTTCACCGTTCATCGGATAGGCCATCTTTCCGAGCACTGAACGTTCTACTTGTTCTGTCGGGAATAAATCATTTGGATTAATCTTATCTAGAATCATCAACGATCACACCTTATTCAAATTAATCTGCTGCTTCTAAATCCACATTATTAATATCAATGCCTAAAGCTTTTGCTACACCTTTGCCATAATCTGGATCGGCTTTATAGCAATGACGGATATGACGATATTTCACTTCGTCCGTTGTGCCGTCCATTTCGTTGGCAGTATTAGTGAACATACGCTCTTGTTGTTCTGGAGATTGCAGACGGAATAACTTTCCAGGTTGTTCGAAGTAATTATCATCATCTTCACGGAAGTTATATTCATAGGCCTGACCATCTACAACATCCATTGGTGCACGTTTATATTCAGGTTGGCTTTCCATCGCGCCAGTACTATTAGGATAGTAGTGTGTTGCGCCGCCTTGGTTACCGTCTAAGAAGCGGCCTTGACCGTCGCGGCTGAATGGACAGATATTTTCCACGCCCACACCTTGAGGTTGGTTGACTGGAATTTGCCAGTGATTCACACCTAAACGGTAACGTTGCGCATCGCCATAAGAGAACAAACGACCTTGCAACATTTTATCAGGTGAGAAATCAATGCCCGGTACAATATTTGTCGGTGCGAATGCAGCTTGTTCCACATCCATAAAGTAGTTATCAGGATTACGATTCAACTCGAATTCTCCAACTTCAATGAGTGGATATTCATCCTTAAACCATACTTTAGTTAAATCAAATGGATTATCTTTGTGATTGCGAGCTTGTTCTTCAGTCATCACTTGAATATACATTTTCCATTTCGGGAAATCGCCTTCTTCAATCGCATTAAATAAATCACGTTGAGAGGATTCACGATCTTTCGCAATCACTTGTTCAGCTTCTTCAGCACTATAATTTTCAATACCCTGTTGCGTACGGAAATGGAATTTCACCCATACACGTTCATTTTTATCATTCACTAAAGAATAAGTATGAGAACCGAAACCATGCATATGTCGGAAACCTCTAGGGATACCACGGTCCGTCATTAAGATTGTAACTTGATGCAACGCTTCAGGTAAGGAAGTCCAGAAATCCCAGTTATTCTGTGCACTGCGCATATTCGTACGTGGGTCACGTTTAACAGCATGGTTTAAACTTGCGAATAATTTAGGATCACGGAAGAAGAAGACAGGCGTATTATTGCCGACTAAATCCCAGTTACCTTGATCCGTATAGAACTTTAATGCGAAACCACGAATATCACGTTCAGCATCCGCAGCGCCACGTTCACCTGCAACTGTAGAGAAACGCGCAAACATCGGCGTTTCTTTACCCACTTCAGAGAAAATACTTGCCACAGAATACTCAGTAATATCATTTGTGACCGTGAAAGTACCGAACGCACCAGAACCTTTCGCATGCATACGACGTTCCGGAATCACTTCACGATCAAAATGCGCTAATTGCTCCATCAAATAGACATCTTGCATTAAAACAGGTCCACGAGGTCCAGCAGTCATAGAATTCTCACGATCACCCACCGGACGGCCAAATAACCCTGTTAACTTTGAATCATCTTGTTTACTCATACCCCTCACACCCCTTATTTAGAATAATTATAATTAAATACTACCATATCTGTTTGACGGAACACAATTAAATGTACTTAATATTTTGAAAATTATTAATTGATGATTTATAAGAAGATAGGGGGGACCGTCTGGAAAAGAAAGCTTTGGAGAGAGGAAGGGTGGAGAGAGTGCGTTTGGAGAAGGTGTTCGTAAAAATTGTATAAAGAAAAGACGGAAAGCTTATACTTTCCGCCTCAACTTAAAATCCCACTACAAAATTAAGCTTGGTCGCCATTCAGTTTAACTAAAATTTTAGCTTGAGATTTATCGCTGACTAATTTTTCAAAACCAGCTTCTACAATATCTTCTAATTCGATTTCATCTGTCACAACTGGTTTAACATTTAAGTTGCCTTCACTGATTAAATCAATAGTTTGTTGGAATGTAGTTGGTGTGTAAGCAATTGTAGATGTCAATTTCACACCTGAGTTTGTTAATTGCATTGGATCAAATTGAACAGGGTGACTGAAAATAGAAACAATAACAACAGTACCACGAGGACGTGTGATACTAATAGATTGTGCTAAAGTTGCAGCTACACCAGCTACTTCGAATGTAACATCAACGCCATTTTCAGTATGTTCATTGATGAATTCAACAGGGTCAACTTCACCAGAATTAACTGCATAAGTTGCACCGACTTCTTTAGCTTTTTCTAAACGTTCATCTGATAAATCAAATACGAAAATTTTACTAGCACCTGCTGCTTTAGCTGCAATAACATTTAATAAACCGATTGGGCCTGCACCGATTACAGCTACAGTATCACCGAATAATAATTCGCCTTCTTTGACAGCTTGTACTGCTACTGCAGTTGGTTCAACCAACGCGCCTTCTTTAGCAGATACATTGTCTGGTAAACGATAAACGTTGGCTTCAGGAGCATTAGTAAAGTAAGCAAATCCGCCATCAGCACCTAAACCAATAAATGAATAACCATCATAAAGATCAATATTCTCTTCTTTCTCTTGTTTAGAAACAGTAGGGTTCACAACCACACGGTCACCTTTTTTATACTCAGTAACAGCGCTTCCCACTTCCTCCACTACTCCAGAAAATTCATGTCCTAAAGTTACAGGAGCCTTTTGTCCTAATAACGGATCGGGCTCATCTACTGCGATGAATACAGGTCCTTCTAAGTATTCATGCAAGTCAGTTCCGCAAATACCTGTCCAAGATACTTTTACGCGAACCTCATCATCTTTTAAAGGTTTAACGTCACGTTCCTCAACACGTACATCCTTTTGACCATACCATACAGCTGCTTTCATAAAATAACCTCTCCTTTTCCTTTACTCTTGATTCGAAAAGAAAACCCTCTATTTTCTCGCGACCCAAGAAAGTTGTCTGACTCATAATGCTATAGAAATTTTGTAAAACAATATTTGGATAGAATCCTTTTCTATACTTTAATTATATTGAAAATTCAGATATTAAACAATGTTTTAACTGCACAATAATAAATAATAATTTGTACGTTTAGCTCAATATTATTAACTTTAGAAAGTTAAGAGGAGTTTTTTACTTTATAGCAGAGACACAACAAGAGAGAAGTTGAACACTCTAGAGGCAAAATCGTGAGCATGAGGAGGAATCTAGACACAACTCAGAAAATAGTGTCTAGAAAAGCATGTAATCTAGACACAACTCAAAAACTAGTGTCTAGATTCCTCTACTCGCCAACAATATCACAATACCTAACCCACATTTCTCTTGATATTTTCCCAATATTCGCATTACTCATAGTCTAAATGAGGTAGTATAGAAATATAAGATAAACAAACTAACCAGCGACTGCCAATCCAATACTCACAAAGGGGATGACTCCATGTCAGATACAATCGACCTACTCGAACAACTCATTCAATTCGAAAGCTCCAACCTAGAAAACGCCAACGACACTATCGATTTCTGCAAAGAATGGCTCGAAAGCAACGGCTTGCATCCAGAAATACTTACCAACGAAGGTTACAAAATGCTTGTTTGCACAATCGGCGACGGCAAGAACCGCCTTATCTACAACGGCCACGTCGATGTAGTCAGCGGGCAACCTAACCAATTCCAACCAGAAACCAAAGACGGCAAACTCTACGGTCGCGGCTCCATCGACATGAAAGCAGGCGTTAGCGCCATGATGAACGCTGTAGTAGAACTGCAGAACAAAGACCTTGGCAATACATCCGTCCTACTTCAACTCGTAACAGACGAAGAAATCGGAGGCATTCACTGTGCCTCCTATCTGACAGACAACGGCTACCTTGGTGACTTTGTCATCTGCGGCGAGCCCACACAACTCGGTATCGGCTACAAAGCGAAAGGCATCTTGCAAGCTGATCTGCATTTTACCGGCAAATCCGCACACGGCAGTCGTCCTTGGGAAGGCGATAATGCCATTGTGAAAGCCTACAAATCATTCGAGGCCATTACACAACTTCCATTCGCCAAAGAATCAGACGATCTTTACGACGGGCCGTCTATCAATTTGGCACAAATCAAAGGTGGAGAGGCTTATAACGTCGTGTCCGATGCGTGCGAGATGTCCATCGATATCCGCTACCTTCCTAAACAATCTAAAGAAGCTATTTTAAAAGAAATTCAAGGTGTAACAGATGCCGATATAGAGATACACCACGCCGCAATTCCCGTGGACAATGATGTAAATAATCCGCATATCCAACTGTTGCTCAGCAGTATCGAGCAAACTACCGGACAACCGTCACCAAAAGTATTTGGCCAACATGGGTATGCCGATACTGGATATTTCATGCAACACGGTGTGCCAGCTATAGAATTCGGGCCATCAGGTGACAATTGGCACGGCGATAATGAATATGCCGATATCAAATCTGTAGAAACTTATAAAGATATTCTTATCGACTTTGCGCAACGTTTTTCAGATAATGATACAGATTTTGCGAGAGAAATGGAGTAGGGGAGTACAACTCAATCTCATATAAAATAAAAAGCATGCATGTCCTAAAAACCAGGCCACGCATGCTTTTTAACACGTCCGTCACTCTAACTTCAGACAAACGTCACTCTTACCTCTAGTTAAATTTCAGCAATTAAGCACGTCTTTGCATAAAGGCTGATGCTCCATTTTTCTTAACACTATTCCATAAACCTTTCCAAGCACTCAACTGCATCTTAGGTTGTTTACCATTCGCCATTAACTCGAATTGTTTTTCGTACCAGCTTAATACAAGTATAGAAGATAATTTCTCATCTAGAGTTTTAACTCCAGTAGTGATATGAGGTGATTCAAGTTTTTCATAAGTGCCGTTCAGAATTTGATTTGGCAGATCAGGATACACTGCGAACGGTTTCGCAATTCCGACCATATCTACCGAGCCACTCTTAAGAGCGTCTTCCATCCCTTTAGCAGTACGGAAACCACCAGTAACGACAATCGGAGCTTTCACTATTTGGCGTGCTTTATCAGCATAATCTAAAAAATATGCTTCACGTTTTTTAGAACTTTCGCGTACATCGCCGCCTTTAAATATAACGGGTTTTCATAATTTCCACCTGAAATTTCAATCAAATCAATGCCGGCTTCATCAATTGTTTTCAACACTTGCATAGATTCTTCTTCAGTAAAACCGCCGCGTTGGAAGTCTGCAGAATTTAGTTTAATACCAATAGGGAAGTCATCGCCGACTTGACGACGCATTTCGCGATACACTTCCATCAAGAAGCGCATACGATTTTCCGCATTGCCGCCCCATTGGTCCTCACGCTGGTTATGATGCGGAGACAAGAATTGATTGACTAAATAACCATGGGCGCTATGAATTTGTACACCTGTAAATCCGGCTTTCTTCGCAATACGCGCAGTGTTGCCAAAACGTTTAATTAAATCCAGAATTTCTTCCTCAGTTAACGCACGTGGCGGATTAAACGCAACAGCAACTCCGCCAGATAAAGGAATCGTACTTGGGGCCACTGGTTCTTTAGATAAAGACTTCGGAGATTGCTTGCCAGGATGATTAATCTGCATCCAAAACTCCGTATTCATTTGCGTTCCAGCTTGCGCCCAACGTTTCAGCATAGGTAGATCACGCTCATCTTCTATCGCCACGTTGCCAGGTTCGCCAATCGCATTGTGATCCACCATCACATTGCCTGACATTAAAATACCAGCACCGCCACGAGACCAACGGCGATATAAATTCACCAAACCTACCGTTGGACTATTATTACGATCCGCCAACGTCTCACTCATCGCTGATTTGAAAAAACGATTCTTCGCTGTGAAATTGGGTTGTTCTAACTTTGTTCCTAATAAATTTGCCATATTAAAATCCTCCTTTTTCGCGTAACTCATAATATTCATCCCATCAACTGAACTATAACACGACTAGACACGCTTTACCTATTGAGAGAGACAAGGCAGAAACTTAAAATTTAAACATTGAGAATTGATGCTGAAAATGAGATATAGGGGAAAGCGTAAAAAATAATTTGAGGTGAGAAAAATTAAACAACAAATAGCTGCTTCGCTTAATTTGACAGAGTCTGCAATTGGAACTTTAAAAGAACCGGTGATATTGATTGATAAGTGGAACAAAGAATATGAAGCTTTTGATTTTAGAGTTAGTAATGAGTGGTTTAAATGTCGATTGGCTAAAAAGACACCTAAGAAAAAAGGATATTTTTTAGCGTTATGGAAAAAGAATGATCTTAATAAAAATATGCCCCTTCAATTAGAAGATATCAAAGGAAAAGTAATCATTAATATAGTAGATGAAAATCAAAAGGGACAATTTATTTTCACCAAAGATATTTTAGAGGAAAAGGGCATTTTAGCAACAGAAAAGCATAAAGGAAAAATGGCATTTCGTGTATACCCGACCTGGGAAACTGAGTTAAATAATACGGCATTAAAAACACAGAAATGGCAACAGGATTATTTTGTCGATTTATCTAAAAAAGTAGATAAGCAAGCAATTGAACGATTATATTTCGATAAATGAAATGCTAATTATAGTTAATATCTTACTGTATGTTTCACGGAGTTAATTTCGCAAACAGTTATATAGGCGTAAATACAAATGTTGGTAAATGATAATAGAGACTGACTATCCAAAAATTAGCTGTTAATTGATTTCATCTACATAATTTTATGAAATAATATTTTGTAAAAAACAAAACTGCCCAGACTTCCGAGTCTGAGCAGTTTTTCTTAATTCCCATAACCTGAATCGATTTCATCTCCGTGTTCGTCATATTTTCTGACGTAACCATCGCTGTCGATTTTATATGAACCGGCTAAATCGCCGTCTTTATCAGTGTATGAGAAGCCCCATCCACCGCCTGTTTTTTCAGGTTCTTTAAAGGTATATTCATCTGTATCTAATAAATGACCTTCGAATGATTCAACTTTATCGATAACATTGTCGCGTGTCACTTCGTCATCGCTAGAGCTGCTGTCATCATCGTCGTCATCTTTAGAGCTTTCTTTTTCCTTAGCTTCAATGTGTTTGGAAATGGCATTATCATCGAATGACAGATCGACGTTTTCGGTTGAATCACCATCTCCTGAAATTTTCACGATTTCTTTATCTGAAGTGAAGTTCTTGCCTTCGACGTCTGCTACGGCGTAGACTTCAACTTTCTCATCTGGAGGATATGGGCCGTATTCTTCACTGGAATCCATTTCGTGTTTCTCGTTATTGATGTATAACGTGGTATCGGAATCGTAAATGTCTGAGTTGTCGATGTTCACGTAGAATTTAATTTGTTTGAAGTTCGGATTGGCTTGTTTCATGTGTTGTGAAGAGAAGACTTGGAGTTGGCCTTTATAGTCTTTGCCGTTCTCGGTTTTAGTTGCTTTCAACTCGTAATAACCAAGAGGGAAATCGCCCACTTTACCGTTGTCTCCCAACTTATGAGTTTTGCCGTCGCGAGTA
Organism: Staphylococcus debuckii; assembly: GCF_003718735.1. Lineage (NCBI taxonomy): Bacteria > Bacillati > Bacillota > Bacilli > Caryophanales > Staphylococcaceae > Staphylococcus > Staphylococcus debuckii. The sequence continues at coordinate 364,535 of NZ_CP033460.1, forward strand.
AATTTCAACTCGTCGATATTGGATGTATCATCCACATAGATTTCGTAACGTGGAAGATCGAATTTGTAATCTTTGAAGAACAGCCATTTGCGGCCTTCTTGCTTGATATCCATCACTTTCTCGCCGTTGTACTCGACTAGACCACTGTCACGGTGCTGATCATGCATTCCTTTAGCTTTGTCTTTCACTTGGTCAGCCATTTTATTGTTTAATTTGGATTCGTTAATCAGTTCCAAAAAGGCGTGTGCTTCTTCTTTCGTTAAAGGTTTGCCATCAGAAGTAACATTCTTCTTCAGTTGATCTGCATTATTATTCTTGATTGCTGAAGCGACTGAATCAGCTTTCTTCGTAACGCTCATTTGAGTCTTACCGACAAAGAATAGGATGAGCGCAATTACTGCCACTGCGATGATAAGTGCGATAATTACCCATGCGGCAGTCGACATAGGCTTCTTTGGTGGTCTTTGTTGAGACTGTGATGAACGACGTGGTGGCTGATTCTGATCAACTGGCGTACCGCATTGCGTACAGACCTTCTGGCCATCTTTAATCTCATGCCCGCAATTCTTACAGTAGCGCATTAATATCCACCTCCGAATGGTGAGAAGTCATCCATAATATTCTTGAAAGTTTCCATTAAGGAGTTGCGGACCATTTCGCCGTAAACCATCAAGACAATTAGTTGTAATGCGATGTAAAGCAGGATTCCGAAAAAGACTGGAATACGGATAGCATGGAAACTGGAATACTTTGTAATGATGTAAATCGCTGCGGAATAGAAACTGATAATTCCTAGTAAAGTTAAAAAGGAACCGATGGAAATAATTTCTAATCTCAATAGTAAAATCCCGACAATAAATAGGATAAATGAGAATGTATTTACAAAAACAAAGTCAGAAAGTAACTTTACAAAGCTGATAGAGTCTTTAATTGTCAAACGTGCTGTCAGTGCTAAAATCCCGTAACCCAGTGCGATAAAGAGTATAAGACTGAAGAATAAGTTAGAAACAGCGCTGGCTTTAGAGACACCGAAGATTGATACTTCTTGTGGCACTAAAATCACAATAACTAATAATGAAATAATTAAGAAAACAGCCGCTAAAATACCGATGAATTTAAGACTGAATGGTTGGTCTTCAGCTACAACACTATCGTGTGACTTTAAGAGTTTGCTGAAGAAAGTAGAGCCTTCATGTTTAATTTCATTTGCTTGTTGATTGAATTTGTCTGTGTCAAACGCTGGTTGCTGGTTAGAATTAGAAGGTTGAGTGTGTGGTTCTTGATGTGCGTGTTCATTCTTGGAGTGATGTTCAGGTTGTGTTTCAGCGTGTGTTACTGCAGATGAGTTAGTGCGGGAAGTGTCAGGTTGGTCTTCAGTTTTTTGAGCAGTGGCTGCGACTGGTTTGGATTTTGTCAGGTCAGTACCACATTCGCCACAGAAGCGGTCATCTGGTCCTACAGGTGCACCGCAATTCGGACAATACATGTTAAGTTCCCCCTTGTTTACTTTTAAAAATTAATTTATTTTGCATACAATTTTGTATGTCAATCAATAACATAGTAGCACACTCATATTTGAATATCTATATTACAATAAAATTTAATTTTTAAATTTTAGTAGTAGATTTTTTGATTACTCATTCAGAATTAAGTTGGTATCAAACTTTCAATTGAATTTAATTTTGTAAAGAAGATTAAAAGAATCTATTTAATCTAGAATCTTCTTAAATTTTTACTTATAATGACGGTAATGCAACCATTTTCAGAAAGGGGATTTAGACTTGAAATACTGTACGCATTGCGGGAAGCCATTAGAGCCGGACGAGAAATTCTGTTCCAAATGTGGAGCAAAGGTGCCAGAAGAAGATCGAGTACAACACTCATCGTCCAACAATAATAGAAGAAGAGAACCTAACAGGTCACAACGACCAGCGCCACAGAAGCAGAAACCAGCTTGGTTATTTGTACTGATAGGCTTCGTAATCGCTTTATTAATTGCAAGCATTGGTTACGCAGCATACAATGCATATCAAAATAAAAACGCCGAACACCATCATAACGATCAACCTGCTTCTTCAGAAAAAAATCAAAGCAACACCAACAAAGAAAGCGAATTACCTGAAACACAACCTGTAAGTGTAGATGTAAACTCAGACAGTTTCAGCGAAAATTATATGAATTCAGATAACAGTAACGGCTATGAAGGCTTCTATATCGGAGACAGTAAAGACAGCATCGAAAACAGCCACGGCAAGCCAGAAGGTACGATGGATATCAACGGCAACGAAGCACATCTCTATGGCAATATGGCCGTAAGCTACGATAATAACGAACAAGTCGATCACGTATTTGTAGTGCCGAGCGACATGACTACAGACGCTTTTACAGATTTCCATAACACACCAAACGAAACACGTGGCGACACTTGGTATTACGATAAAAATAAAGATAACAGTTACACAATTAAAGTCTATACAGACGGCAGTGACGTGAAGGCGATAGAGAATATAGAGCAGATATAAGGGATAAGAAAAAGAGAACCTGTACATATAAATATGTTATAGGTTCTCTTTATTTTCTGAATTATTTTCCAGTGACTGGTATGAAGATAAAGAACTGGGGTTATTAAAGAAAGAACATAGAACTGCAGCGCAAAATGAAATCGAAGTGTTTTATCTAAATACTTATTAGAGTTATTACTAAATAAATATAGCTTTTAAACAGGGTTTATTTATATAATTAAATTGATTAAGCCTTCAAAGCGATAAAATATAATAATAGAGTGAGTTTCCTCTTAGGATAAAAAGTATAGAAGGCGGTTATGAGGAAAGATAAAAGAACAATTAGAAAGGAGCCACCCTATGGCACACCAAAGTGAATATGCATTAGAAAATGATGTCATACAACAACTAGAGAATTTGGGATATGAGCGTGTAAAGATTCGCAATACAGCACAGCTCACCGACAACTTCCGGAACATCATTAATGAACGCAATGCTGACAAGTTAAAGGGCAAACCGCTGTCAGATTCAGAGTTCAAACGCATGATGATCGACATTTCGGATAAATCGGTTTTCGACAGTGCAATGATTCTACGTGATAAATATGTCTTAACACGAGACGACGATACAAAGGCATACATTGAGCTTCTGGACCAGGATAAATGGTGCAAGAACACCTTCCAAGTGACCAACCAAGTCACAGTAGAAGATAAATATAAAGGACGTTACGATGTTACCATCCTCATTAATGGTTTGCCACTAGTACAAATTGAATTGAAACGTAGCGGCGTCGCTATATCCGAAGCCTTCAACCAAGTACAACGTTACCAACGTCATAACTTCACGGGACTATTTAAATTCATTCAAATGCTGATCATCAGCAATAAAATGGAAACACGTTATTTAGCAAACAGTGACAAACAGTTGATGAAGGGCTACATGTTTTATTGGACAGATGAGCAGAATAACCGTATCAATAACCTGCATGACTTTATTCAAGACTTCCTTGAGCCTTGTCATATCGCGAAGATGATTAGCCGTTACATGATTACCAATGAAACCGATAAACTTCTAATGGCATTGCGTCCTTACCAAGTCTACGCCGTGGAGAATCTCTTAAACCAAGCAACTGAAACCAACAATAACGGTTATGTTTGGCATACCACAGGAAGGGGTAAAACTCTGACTTCCTTCAAAGCCAGCCAATTACTTGCTAAACAACAAGACGTTCAAAAGGTTATCTTCCTAGTAGATAGAAAGGACTTAGACAGCCAGACCTTTGCTGAATTTAATAAATTCCAAGCAGGCTCAGTAGATGATACCGAAAATACGCGCACCTTACTTAAGCAACTTGGCGATGATTCACAATCACTTATTGTAACGACGATTCAGAAGATGGCTAAAGCGATAAAATCCGGCAATCCTGTCATGGACCGTTACCAAGAAGATAAAGTCATCTTCATTATCGACGAATGTCACCGCACACAATTCGGTAACATGCATAAACTCATTAGAGAGCACTTCCAGAACGCACAATATTTTGGATTTACAGGAACACCGCGTTTCTTTGAAAATAAGAACCAAGATGGCCGTGCCACTGCAGATATCTTTGGACGCTGCCTGCACACTTATCTGATTAAAGACGCTATACGCGATGGCAATGTGCTGGGGTTCTCAGTAGACTACATGCGCACAGCTTCCATGCATGATATGACTGAAGAAGAGTACGTACAAGCAATTGACGAAGCAGAATTTTGGGATAATCCAGATCGCCTGAAAGAAATCGCACAGCACATTATCAAGAATTACGATAAAAAGACTTCTAACGGCAAATACACATCTATTTTGACGGTGAGAAGCATTCCAATTGCAATGGAGTATTATCGCATCTTCCAACAGTTGAAAGACGAAGGCCAACATAACCTGAAAATAGCGACCGTCTTTACCACACAACCGAACCAAGACACTAAAGAGAAAGTAGATTTCAAGTATGCGCGCGAAGAACTAGATTCAGTGATGAAAGACTACAACGCCATGTACGATACCAACTTCGATACCAATAACTATCCAGGTTACTTCACAGACATTTCAAACCGTATGAAAAAGGTAGTGCCTGGAGAGAAGATTGACCTTTTAATCGTTGTCGACCTCTTTTTAACTGGGTTCGACAGTAAGAAGCTCAATACCTTATATGTCGATCGTAATTTACAGTATCACGGATTAATTCAAGCGTTCTCTAGAACGAATCGTATTGAGACCGAAACGAAACCTTACGGCAATATCGTTTGTTTCCGACCATTGAAAGCTAAAACAGATAGAGCGATTGAGCTATTTTCACAAACTGATAATACAGACACCGTACTGGCACCAGCTTACAGCACTTTGATTCAGGAATTCAGAGATGCCATTGCGAAAGTATTTGGGATTGCGCCTGTACCAGAAAGTGTAGATGCTCTAGAAAGAGAGTCTGATCAAGAAGCATTTGTGTTAGCATTTAGAGATGCTTCTGTATTACTCGTTAAGTTGAAGCCGTTTGATGAATTTGAATTTACGGTGGAAGAAGCGGGCATTAGTGAGCAAATGTTCGAAGATTATCAAAGTAAATACAAGCATCTCTATGAAAAAGTTCAATTACGTAAAAAGAATAAAGAAAAAGAAGACATCGAAAAGGTTTCAATCTTAGACGACATTGACTTTAAAATTGAAATCATGCGTAATGATTTAATCAATGTGGAATATATATTAGATTTAATCAGCCAAATCAACCTAGAAGATAAAACGGCACAACGCAAAGACCGTAATGAAATTCATAAGTTATTAGATAAAGCAGATGATGAGAAATTACGTCTGAAATCTGATTTAATACGTGAATTCCTCGATGAAGTGGTGCCATCATTGCAGAAAGATGCTGACATTAATGAAATGTATTATCGCTTTGAGGAAGAAAAGAAAGACGAAGAAATTGAAGAATTTGCTTCTGCAAAAGAGTTTGACATAGAAGAACTAAAACGTTTATTGAGCGAGTACGAATATAGTGGTCAAATCAATAAAGAAGCCATAGACAAACGTACTAAAGGCGGTTTGCTAGTGCGAGGTAAAAAGGTCAATCAAATTGCAGATTTCATTAAACATACCGTTTATAAATTTACGAATGTAAGTTAAAAAAGTATTCACAAATAAGGTGCAGTTAAAGTTTACTGCACCTTATTTTTAAGCTATATTTAATGTAGTAATAAAAAAATACGAAAGCGAGGTGTCTGTAATTAAATTTATCAAAAGTTATCAAAGCGGCTCTTTATTAAATAGACTAGAAACCGTAGATAAAGTACAAGGTAAGGCTTATCAAGTATATGACCAAACCATGATGAATGAAGATTTAGGTTACTATCAATCACAACAACATCAACCGACGACGCTATTTTTAAAGGACGATAACAAAGCGAGTTATGTTTATCAAAATCAAGTCGTCGTGAATATGATGAATGGAGAATGTTCTCTCATTGGCTCCACTCATTCAGGTGCGCTTTTACCTTATAACTATACGAGAATTGATATTGATACAAATAAGATTGATCCAGAATACTTTGTGTATTGGTTTAATGAGGCGCCGGAAGCTTTAGCTCAGCTACATCAATTTAAGCAAGGCGGCAGTCTGGTTAAGAAGATTACCACGAAACAACTACAACAGATGCAAATGACTTTGCCGTCGATAGAGAGACAAAGGATTATCGGTAAGATTGCAAAGAAACGCCGACAATTAAAGTATTTAAAACAAAAACGTGAAGCGTTAATGGATTTATATTTAAAGGAAACATTACTTAGGGAGGAACATTAATGTCAACAACTGAAAAGCAACGTAAGCAACAAGCTGAGTTACAAAAGAAATTATGGGATATTGCGAATGATTTACGCGGAAATATGGATGCAAGTGAATTTAGAAACTACATTTTAGGATTAATTTTCTACCGTTTCTTATCTGAGAAAACAGAGGAACAAGTAGAATTCTTACTACGCGAAGATAACCTTACATATGAAGAAGCCTGGGCAGACGCTGATTATAGAGCAGCGATTGAAAAGGAATTAATTGATCGTATTGGATTTGTAGTAGAACCGAAATATCTATTCAGTACCTTCGTCGAAAAGATTAGCAATCAAACATTTGAAATTGAAGAGTTGTATGAAGCGATTAATAAAATTGAAGCTTCTACACGTGGCGAAGATAGTGAAGATGACTTTATCAACTTGTTTGATGACATGGACTTGAATTCATCACGTTTAGGTAATACGAATGCAGCACGTACAAAATTAATTTCGAAAGTCATGAATAATATTGCGGCATTGCCATTTGTTCAAGACGATATCGAAATTGATATGTTAGGTGATGCGTATGAATATTTAATCGGTCAATTTGCGGCTACTGCTGGTAAGAAAGCAGGGGAGTTCTATACACCGCAACAGGTGTCTAAGATTTTGGCTAAGATTGTAACGGCAGGTAAGACTGACCTGCGTAGTGTATATGACCCGACTTGTGGTTCAGGTTCCTTGTTGCTACGTGTAGGTCGTGAAGCGAAAGTACGTAATTATTATGGACAAGAGTATAACAGTACGACATATAACTTGGCACGTATGAATATGTTATTGCATGATGTGAATTATTCACGCTTTCAAATCGAAAATGGAGATACGTTGGAAGATCCGGCTGCGGGAGAAGAGAAGTTTGAAGCGGTAGTTGCGAACCCTCCTTACAGTGCAAAATGGAGTGCGGATAAACGCTTTATGGATGATGAGCGTTTCAGCAGTTACGGTAAATTAGCGCCTAAATCTAAAGCCGACTTTGCATTTATTCAACATATGATATATCACTTAGATGATAACGGAACAATGGCAGTCGTCTTACCGCATGGTGTGTTATTCCGCGGTGCAGCTGAAGGCATCATTCGTCGTTATTTAATTGAAGAGAAGAATTATTTAGATGCGATTATCGGATTGCCAGCAAACTTATTCTTTGGAACAAGTATCCCAACTTCTATCTTGGTGTTTAAAAAATGCCGTAAAGCAGACGATGATGTACTATTTATTGATGCTTCTCAATCATTTGAAAAAGGTAAAAACCAAAACCATTTAACAGATGAAGACGTCGATAAAATTGTTGAAACTTACCGAAATAGAGAAGAAATAGAGAAGTTCAGTCACAAAGCATCACTAGAAGAAATCGAAGAAAATGACTATAACCTAAACATTCCACGATACGTCGATACTTTCGAAGAAGAAGAACCAGTTGATTTAGATCAAGTTCAAAAAGATATTGCCAACATCGATAAAGAAATTGCCCAACTTGAAGAAGAAATCAACGGTTATCTTAAAGAATTGGGAGTGTATAAGAATGAGTGAGGATAAACAACAAAAGAGAAACGTTCCTGAATTACGCTTTCCAGAGTTTAGTGGAGAGTGGGAGGAGAAAAGAACTGATGAATTATTTTCAACAATTTCCGATAAAAATCATGATGGAAATCTAGCACCTTTATCAGCAACTCAAGATAGAGGAATGGTATTACGTGAGGAGTTGGATAAAAATATACAATTTAAAACTGAGAGCTTGAAAAATTATAAAAAAACTTTACCAGGTGACTTTATTATTAGTCTACGTTCATTTCAGGGTGGGTTTGAATACAACAGTTTATTAGGTTTAGTAAGTCCGGCGTATACTGTATTAAGAAAAAAATAATGTGAATATAAACGAAGAATTTTTTAAATATTTTTTAAAAGAGAAAAATTCATAAAAAAATTAGATTCTATGATTTATGGTATTAGAGATGGTAAATCAATAAGTTTTAAAGACTTTTCTTCATTTAAAATTAATTTCCCATTGTTAAGTGAACAACAAAAAATTGGAACTTTTTTCAGTAAGTTAGATCGACAAATTGAACTGGAAGAGAAGAAATTAGCATTATTAGAAGAACAGAAGAAGGGCTATATGCAAAAGATATTCTCTCAAGAATTGCGATTTAAAGATGAGAATGGAAATGATTATCCAGAGTGGGAAGAGAAGAAGTTGGGAGAAGTTGTAAAATTATTAAAAGGGAATAATCAAGATACTGATTTACCTGTTATGACTATCTCAGCTAAAAGAGGATGGCTTAACCAAGAAGAGCGTTTTTCACAAGTGATTGCTGGAAATAGCTTAAAAAAATATACAGAGTTAAGACGGGGAGACTTATCATACAATAAAGGAAATTCTAAAGTTGCCAAATATGGAATAGTTTATAAATTGCCTATTGAGAAAGCGTTAGTTCCAAATGTGTATAAAAGTTTTCGTGCTTTAGACAATGTTGATGAAAATTATCTAGAAAAATATTTTCATAGTAAAATTTTAGACAAACAATTAAGAACTAAAATTACTTCTACTGCACGTATGGATGGATTACTTAACATTAGTGATAATGAATTTTTCAATATCATATTAAAATTACCTTTCCTAAATGAACAAAGAAAAATCGGAACTTTTTTCGAAAAGTTAGATCAACAAATTGAACTTGAAGAGAAAAAATTAGAATTGTTAGAAGACCAGAAGAAGAGCTTTTTACAGAAGATGTATATATAACTTTTGGTAACGGTCTATTATATAAATAAAATATAAGGATATCACATCTAAAAACATTTTTTATATAATTAGAATTTGGCTATAATTTGCTGGTAATATACAGACTAAAAAAGAGTGTTAATATAAATGTCTAGGTATTTAATATTAATAAAAAAATGACTCATTTAGTTCTTTAAATGAGTCATTTTTTGGATTATTTTATTGTTATTTTGCTTCCGACATCTATATTAGGAATTTCTGTATCTTCTAAATATAATGTTCCTGATTGTTCCGCTTCTGTACTACCATCAAATTTCAATGTAATATGACCTAAGTTATTTAAATTTTTATTTACTGCATTACCAACTTTAGTAATCTCAAAAGTTTGATCATCAATAATTAATTTATTTGTTTCTGTAATATCTTCTTCAACAGGATTAACGTTAATAATATAACAATAATCTTCTAATTCTGCTGGGGCGTTACTGCCGAATAGAATTACCATTTTTTCTTCAGCAAATGCATTTGCATCTTGTCCTAAATTAATAACTTCAGTTTGGTACATAATTATGACTCCTTTATATCTTTTTATTTATTTTGAGCAAGTAATTATTTATATAATCCGAAACTTGCTAACCAAGCAACGAATACCCTAGGTACACCATTTAAAAATCTTGAATAGAGAACGGAAGGTACACCTACTTCAATTGTTTTTGTTTCTGCTTCTGCCAATCCTAAACCAACAGGAATAAAGTCGGCCGCATTCTGTGTATTGATTGCAAATAAAGCAGGTAAAGCTAAGTTAGGCGGGATATTTCCTTTTCCGATTTCAACGCCGATTAGTGTTCCTAGTACTTGCCCGATTACTCCGCCAGGCCCTAGTAATGGGCTTAAGAAAGGCAAGGAACAAATAAAGCCGATTGCCATTAATCCCCAAATATTTCCTGCTAATGGTGACATTACTTTAGCGAACAAATCTCCTATACCGGATCCTTGAATAATTCCAATTAATAGTGCTACAAATCCCATGAATGGAATAACAGTAAAGAGCATAGTTTCTACTGCATCTCTAGCAGCTTGGTAAAATGTATTAATAACCTTACCTGCTGCTAAACCGATTTTTGTTAATATACTTTTATTTTCTTGTTCAGCACGTGTTTCCATGATTTTTTTATCTTTAGAGTATTTAGGTGTGCTTTCATTTTCTTTTTTATCTGACTCTTTCGTAGCAACAATTGCATCATCGTTCTCTGTAGATTCTTCAGAAACTGGAGAAACTTGTTCAACCCCTACGTTAGAAACATAAATATCTTCAGTAATATATTGTCTTAAAGGACCACTTTTTCCTGTTGCCATAATATTGATTGTTGGAATTCCTTTTTTAGGATAAATACCACATCTTAACGTTCCACCGCAATCAATAATTACTGCCATGATTTCTTCTTCAGGAACAGAGGTTTCGAAGCCGTTGACAGTTTCTGCACCTGTAATATCAGCAATTTTGTCTACAATTTCAGGACGATGGCCACCAGTGATATAAACAAGTTTATTTTTTTCGCCGGATACTCCAATAGTTAATGGTCCTCCAAAACCACCAGAACCTTTTACAATTTTAACTTTTTCATTCATAGTAGCTCACCTTATCCTTCCATTTTAACTTCAGTACTCAATTTTACGTTTTGTTGTTTTTCTACATAGCTTGTTGTAAAGTCTGTAATCCAACCGCCAATGAAGTTCATAACTAAACCAACAAGTAAGTAACGAACAGCTAAATCTGCTGTTGGTAACCCTAACTTTTCAATACCATGAGCGATTCCTAAGAAAATAAATAATTCGGCCGGGTTGATATGTGGGAAAATACCATTACTTGTATGTGCGAATTGCGCAGCAGAAGCAAAATAGCTTGGTTTGTATTTTTCAGGCATGAATCTTCCTAATGAGTGAACCATTGGATTAGCTAACATAAATGATCCTAAAAATGGTAAAACTAAATATCTCATTAGTGGGTTTCTAGATGACTTTGTAGCAATAGCATTAATACGTTCTTCACCAATTAATTGGATTAACGTATTCATAGCAATTAATAACATTAACACTAAAGGCACAATAGAACCCATCCAGTCAATAAATGTGTCTGCTCCTGTTTGGAATAATTTGATAAAACCTTCAGCGAATTTAACGATGTAATCCATTTTTTAATCCCCTTTCGTTTTTGAATAAACGATTTACTTTATTTACTACCTTCATAATAGGAGAAGGTATTTTTTCGATTGTGCCACCATTTTGAATAACATTGAATGTGTGTTGGGCATCTAATATAGCTTTAATTAGTAATTTATTGTAATTAGTTAAATCTGTATCTTTAAGCTTTTTAATTTTTTTGCCCTCTAGGCCTTTAAGTTTTTTAATTTTAGAAAAAACAGTAACCCCTTGCATATAGCGTGCATCTTCTATTTCGTTTTTATTATTGAGTTGCAATAAAACAAGTGTTCCAGCTTTGAAGATAGAGGGACGTCTTCCGATTGCTACTCTGCCTTTAGAACGTAATTCTGTATAATGCTTGGTAAAATGTTTGATCTGTAAAAATCCTAAGCCGTATTGAATTACAAAACCAACAGCAGCTAAAATAATTAACATAATAATAAACATGGTTAATCCCTCATTTCTTCGTTTAATAAATATACAAAATCCTCAAAATCAGTATGACTTGTGATTTTCTTTGTTAAATACGTATTCTTTGTAATACTTAATACTTCTTCGTAGATTCTGATTAATAAAGCTTCATTATTTATAGTTTTTGGAGTAGCAATTAATATAACAATTTTTAATTCAGGATAATTTTTGACTGGTTTATCCAATAAAGCTACTTTGATTTGAATTCCTCCCATTGAATGGGTAGCGTGAGGAAAACCAACAGCTTTATTTACTGTAGATTTTAATTTCTCACGCTCAATAATTGTTTCGCCGAATTTACTATTCACGCGCTTTTCATTAATCATTTCTGAAGCTAAAAACTGAATAACTGAATAATAGTTGTCGATGTCTGATAAATGATAAAAGTCACGTTCATTAATAAAATCTAAAATTACGCTTCTATTAAAGACTTCTTTATTGTTAATATTTTTATAAATCAAAAATTGTTCAATACGTAATTTGAATTGTTTTTCATTAAAGACATTATCAATATATAAAATTTTATTGAATAAGCGATTTAGTGGTTGAGTAGTAATAATAAAATCGTATTCGGATTCTACGATACTCAAATCAACTTTCTCAATAACTTCAATGGATATATCTTTTCCAAATATTTTATATAAATAACTAGAAAGTAATTTGATAGTACTTAATCCGCCATCTGTATAAATCCCTATATTTTTCATATCTGAAAATCGTTGTTCTAATTGTTCTAGATAAACACTGAAGTAGATTGTTAAGAATCCTAGTTCAGGTTTTGAAATAGATAAACCTGTATATTCAGTGATGTTATCACCTAAAATTTTTGAAAGTTCAAAGGCAAATGGAAATTGATTATCCATTTCAGCAGAAACATTATTTTCTAACTTAATATTAAAGATCAATCTATTAATAAGGTGTTTGATGTGAAGTTTAATATCTTTGTTAAATAAATCTTTATCTATCTGAATATCGAAATACTTTTTAACATCTTTTATGGTCTTATTGATTATTTGCATAATGAGTTTTTCATCTGATTCATTAATTATTTCTTCCATTAGTGATGCTCTTCTTCCTAAAAGTTGAGCAGCTATAAGTAGGAGTTCATAATTTGAATTACTATTTACATAATATTGGGATATATACGTATTTAGAAAACTCAGAACATTAAATTCATTGGATTTAAAAATAGTAGTATCAGTTTTTTTAAAGCTATCTTTTTCAATAAATTTATGATTATTTAGTCTAAGTAATGTAACTTTTATTGCATTTAATAGATTGAAAAAAGTTTGGTAGTCTAGGTTCATATTGTTTCTGAGAGTCTCTAACTCTTCGTGTAAAAGTTGAGGTAATTCTTCCTCTTTGAGAATTCCCGGTAACTTTTCTATTGTAAACTTTCTAATATAAATTTCTTTTCCTTTTAGGGAAATGCCAACATTGGGTTTTCCTATGATTTGTAAATTGTAGTCTTTTATTTTTTCTTTAAGTTCTTTTATTAATGTATTAAGTGCAGTTCTGCTTAAATATAGTTTTTCACTCAAGTCATCAATAAGAGAGATATCGTTTGTGATTAACTCATAGAACAATTTTCCTAAACGGTTTGTCAAAATACTTTCAGTATCATTATTTAAAAAGTTATTATTATTTAATTCGCTCCAAAATTTTTGATCATCCATAATAGTTAGAACTAAAAGAGAATCTCTTTTTCTAATAGAAAAAACACCCTCGAATTCTCGATTGATTTGTTTAATATAATTTGTAATTGTTTTTTCTGATATCTCTAATTCAATGGCAACTTTATCCATTGGTAAATTCGATTTTAATAAAAGTTTAATCAATTTAAGGTGTTTTGAACTTAGCGGCATATTATACCCCCTCTATTTATTGGGGATTAACCTCTTGATTTACCGCCTGAAATATTAATAGTAGTTCCAGTGATATAACTTGATTTGTTTGAGCTTAAATAGCAAACTAAATCAGCAATGTCGGTTAATTTTCCTACTCTTCTTAAAGGAATAGACTTAGAATAATCCCCGTTTAATTTTTCTACTGTGGTATTTCTGCTATAGGCTAAAGCATTTTCGTATTCTGGAGTTCTTAAACCTGTTTCTTCAATTATTCCTGGGGCAATAGCTACTACGTTGATATTGAATTTTCCTAATTCTTTTGCCCAGCTTCTTGTTAAGCCAATGAGTGCAGCTTTTGTTCCAGAGTATAGACTTTGTCCTTCTGAACCTTCTTGTCCTGCCTCACTTGAAACATTGATAATAGTGCCTGAGTTGTTTTCAATGAAATGTTCAGCAACTGATTGGCTAAACCAAATTGGCCCTTTTAAATTTACAGCAAACATTAAATCTAAATCTTTTTCGTTTATTTCGTATTCAGGTTTTTCTTTTTTAGAATCAGTTAGTAATCGTGGTAAATTGATACCTGCATTATTCACTAGAACATCGATTTTGTTCTCGTTTTGAATGACTTTTTTTACAGTTTTTGAAACATTTTCTTTGTTGGTTACATCTGTTTGGATAAAATGATAGTTATTATGAGACAAATCACTACCATTAATATCTGCGTTATAAACTACGGCTCCGTTATCTAGCAGCTCTTTTACAATGACGTTTCCAATTCCTGAACTTCCGCCTGTTACTATAATTACTTTATCTTCAATTTCTAACCAATTTGACATATGACTGACCTCCAATTAATTTCTTTAATTACATCTTAAAATAAAGCGCTTTCATAATTAATTCACCTTTATGTGAGGATTGAAGAAATTGAGTGCATTAATTAATAGTGTTTAAAGAGAGGTCTTATTTTCTTTATCAGCAAATTTAATTTTAACATGCATATTGCAACGTAATATTAGTAATTTTTGAAAGTAGAAAGAATAATGATTTGTAATTTGTATAATATATAAGAAAAAGGAACGTATTTCTTTTAAAGAGTTAATTATATATGCAAAAGGCACTGATATTATTAATACATTTTAAGTATAATCAAATTATAAAATTTGAAACTAAATAAAAAGAAGAAGGTGCAACATGAAAGAACAAGCAAGTTTTGCTCAGTGTTTTGGGTTATTTTGGAAAAATTATTTTAATTTTAAAGGGTGTACAACAAGAAGAGAGTATTGGTATACCATAGCTTGGTTAGCCATTTTAACGATACCAGTTATGTTAGTAGGTTTATTTGGTTTTATTACTTTTTCGACAGGGATATCGCTGATATTTGGTGGAGTTTTATTTATTCCTATGTTAACATTGCTCATTAGAAGATTTCACGATAATGGAAAGTCTATGCTGCTACCGATACTATTTATAGTGATGTCAATGACAATACCCTATTTACCTGATTTAACATTTAATCAATTTGGAACAGATAATGTTAGTTTTTTATCATTTTTCTTATTGATTTGTCATGTTTCTTTTATCCCTGTCACTATGGGCTTAGGAATATACATCTTTGTAATTACTTTATTTCCAAGTAAGATTGAAAAAAATAAATATCGCAAAAATATAATGATTAATAAACCCTTAGAAGAAAAATCTAAAGTTACTCCATTTTCAAAAACACTTGAATAGTTTAGTGGAAAAATAATAAAGAACCGTCTCATAACAAAATGAGATGGTTCTTCTATTTATACAATACAATCATTTCTCTTTCGGCCACTCCAAAATATCCAATCGTATTTTTTCTCCAATGAGTTCAATATTATTATCTCTTGTCAGATACGGTAATATTTTTTCATTCAAATCAGATTTAACGGTACTTCCATCCGAGTAGTAAGCGGGGAAGTAGCAACTTATAATAATCATATCGTTCTCTACGAGTAGCTTAGTTTTGGCTTCGAGAGAGCCTTTGAAGAGAGAGATTTCCGCTTCTATCTCACTCAATTTTTCCACTGAATAGTTTCCTTTAAATTCCTCAACATAGTCAGCCACCACTTTATCGCATACGCGTTTCGCACTTTGCCAATCGCTATCCACGGTCAAATGATAATTGACTTCGTGCCAATTAATCTGAGTCAAGTTTGCATAATTGATCAGTGACTTTTCCAGCAATACATGGTTCGGAATATTAATGACTTTCCCAGTAGGCGACTCGGTTGATAGCCCGGCTGCACGTTCAGCTAATTTAAAATGCAGTGGCGAGATTTTAATCACATCCCCAATATGCCCATCTATTTCTACTCGGTCATACAAGCGAAAGAGCCGCTTATTTAATAGAAGCACCCATGCCACAAGTTCTACAGCTAACTTCTTTACCGAAAAAACTACGAGTGCCGCAAATAGCAAGACAATTACCATTAATGAATTCATCGCATTAATCCAAGTAGCGGATAGCAAGATAATCGCAATGACGATGATACTGTTCTTAATAGATTTACGTAAAAACCGATAAATCTTAAGGTCAGAGGCATACTTCTTTAAAAAACGTTGGATAATGAGATGTATCCAAATGGAAATTAAAATAATTAAGACGGTGAAAATAACTTTATGAGAAAGATTCGACGGATCATTGACGCTGCTTTCGATATTTTTAAATAACGAGTGGATGAAATGCTTAATTTGTTCGTCCATACTGATATGCTCCTTTCTGCAGATGTTGGGATAGAAACATGCAATTTACAATTAAACGAAGTATATCAGATGGTGAAATATTATACAAAATAATCCTCTTGGTGTATAAGCTAAGAAATTAATGAAAAAACACTCCCTCAAATGAATCGAGGAAGTGCTTTTTTTCATTAATAAATGATTCTATTGATTTTTAAGTCCTTGATGTCGAAAATTTTAGGATTATGTTTAACACCGTAGTAGTATAAATTCTTCGCAATACTTTGCGCGAGTCGATTATCATAATGTTTTCCTTTATATACGATTTCAAATTTGTCGAGTCCAAGCATTCTGTCCATCTCCTTAATCATATTAGGTTTATTTTATGCACGAGAAAGATGTGAGAAACGTTTCATTTTAGAATTCGACCATCTTAAGAACGCATTAAGTCTATACAATATTTGTTGTTATACATATTGTCTCACTAATAGTTTTAATTAGTGTTATGTGAGTTTATGAATAATGTTAAGTTGGTCACTAAAATTCGATTTATGGTTATTAATGATTTTATATCATCCCGTGGACATTATTTGACCAGGCAGAATGTTAAGTTGGAATGAGTATCTTGCAGTTTGCAAATAGAGGGGAAATTCATGAAAGATTATAAAGAAGAGTACGTTAAGGATAAAAACGAAATTATAAGCGCCATTAAGGTTTTATTGGAATATGTGGAACAAAATAAATCAGAATTAAAATCGCTAGAAAATATCTCTGAAGTTGAAAAAATCAAAGAAAACTTTTCGAGAAAAGAATTTGAAATTGTGGTAACAGGAGAAAGCGGCGTTGGGAAATATACATTCATCAACAAGCTTGTGAATCAAAATATCTTACCAAAAAAGTCGACACAAGTAATAACTTACATCAAACATTCTAATTTTACACATGGGATTGAAGGTACAAAACTTCATCTGAAAAATGGAGAAATAACTACAATCAATAATGAAAAATTAAATAGATTGAGTGAAAAAGATTTAAGCGAAGTTGAATACTTGGAAATCTTTCTAGACTCAAAATTTTTGAAAGACGGTGTCGTTGTTGTAGATACACCTAGTATTACAGCACTCAGTGAAAATCAAAAAGAAATTGTTGATACAAAAATCAAGGAAGCAACTGCTCATGTTTCTTTAAGTAGTGCAGAACAAGTTGAACACAAAGCAGAAGCGGAATTTGTTCAAAATCAAGACCAAACCCTATTTATAGTAAATAAAATAGATCTTATTCGCCCGGAAGAAGAGGAAGAAACTATTGATGCTATTATAATGGATTTGTCACTTAAAACTACTGAAAATCTATTTTTTATGGGCTTGCAAAATGATGACCATCCTTTGATAGCAGTTAAGCAGCAATTAGATCAGATATTATTTGGGTGCGATAAGTTGCAAACAGAAATAGCTGAAGCTTATAAGTTAATCACTTGTCATTATGCTTTGTTGATGAAAGAAAATCTTTTGAAAACAGAAGTGGAATTAGAAAATGAGGCATTTCTTAAGAAGATAGATGATAATATGGATACGTTGTTTAAAAAGATGAGAAATAATTAAAAAAGAACAGAATAATACAACAAGAAAAGCAAGCCGTCCCAAGGCTTGCTTTGTTTATGACATATTATTTGATGATTGGTAATGATAATGGAACAACGTAGTCTTCGCCTTTATTAACAGCAATGATAGCCAAAATAGTATAGACAAGACTTACAATACAAATAGCAATTAAAGGAATAATACCAATAATAATAAGCGTTAGAATATATGAAACTACGCCATAAATTGCATAACTAATAGCATAGTTAAAGTAGTTCTTTCCTTGTTGATTAATAAAAGGAGACTCATCTTTCTTCATCAACCAAATAATTAAAGGACCAATGAAACTTGTGAAAAAACTTAACACCCATAATATCATTGCCATTGTGCGATCATCTTTTGGTACATTTTGAAATCTTTGGGGATTTTCAGAACCGTTTTGGAAATCCATTTTTCTCATCCTTTCTTTTTATAAATTGTAATTAGCAATAGTAAGTTTAATACTCTACAAAATGCTCAAAACAATTTTCTCATATATTTATTGTATATGTATAGATAGTCAATTTTTGTCTATATTATGTAGTTTATTTGTATTTACGTAAACTTAAAAATAATTTCAATAAATAGAATGTTATAATTTGATGAAAGATAGATATTGGTGGTGTTGGAAATGACAAAATCTACACAATTACTCGAACTTTATTTGCGCTTTTTAAATGGAGAGCATTTATCTAAAGCCACAATTAGTAAATACTTTGATAATAAATCAAGCAGAACCATTCAACGCTATATCTCAGGCCTTAATACGTTTATTAGTGGTTATGAGGCGACTGAACATTTAAGAATAGAATATGATCGCCAAATTAATGCTTTTAAAATGATCAACATTGGCAATCAAAATATAGATCAAAAACAAGTGCTAGCGATTATTAAGATGCTGATGGCCACAAGGGGCCTTACTAAAGAAGAAATAGATAATACAGTGGCGCATTTAACTGAACGTTTGAAGCCAGAAGACCGTAAAGTTATTGAACAAGCAATTCTTTCTGAAATGACACACTATCATCCAATGATTCATGAGGAACCGCTATTAGATAAGATATGGGATATCAACCTCATGATTCAAAACGGAAAGTCGCTTTCGTTCGATTATTCAAATGCGATGAACAAGGTGAGGCATCATGTCATTAAACCGATGTACATTACTTTTTCAGAGCTTTACTTTTACGTAGTGGGCGTGAATGAGGAAGAAAAGGTCATTATTTACCGCTTGGACCGAATTCTAGAATATGAGAGTACGAAAAGCCAAATTGCTGAGCCCGTTTCTCCATATTTTAGAGAAGGGGAATTGAAGCAGCGTATTTACTTTATGTATGGAGGAGAATGGCAATGTGTGAGATTCGAGTTTAACAACGGAATTATTGAATCAGTGATGGACCGTTTTCCAACTGCAAAATTACTGAAAAAAGACTACGAAAATAATCGCTTTGAAGTAGAAATTGAAGTAATTGGTAATGGAATTGTGATGTGGCTGCTTTCTCAAGGTAGTAAAGTGAAAGTATTATCTCCACAATCAGTAAAAGAATTATATTTAGACGAGTTACAAAAGATGATAGATCAATATTGAGATAGACAAAATTCGTCCGGGGACATGTGTATGATACAAGTAATCCAAGGTGAGAGGATGATATGCATGTTCAAGTTAACCGACGAACAAAAGAGAAAATTAATCGACATGATATTTGTAATAGAATATGACGAGAGTGAAGATGAACAAGAAGTCTATCGCGAAATAGAAGATGATTTACGAGAAATATTCAATAAAATCAAGCGGCTTTTTTGGGTTTAGAATGTAGTAAGAATAGCTTCTGCAGGATGGGAGCTATTCTGTTTATACCTTCTTTAAAGCGTGGCAACGTTCAAAAAATAATTTTTAAAATTATTGAGATAGACAAATAATGACTATCTTAAATTTAGTAAGATATATAGTAAAATTAGAATGATAAGTAAGCGTTTTATTTAAAAGAATGTACCTCTAAATAGATAGAAAGTAGGAGTAAGAAATGGATTATATTAAAAAAATTAAAGAAGAATTATATGACATAAAAAACCAAGCGAAAAAAGCCGACGTTACAAAACTGCATATTGCCCCTAATATAGCAGAAAAAGTGTTGGAAAATGCAGAAAAAGTTACGAAAAAATCTATATCAAAAGAATATCTATTAGGTATAATTGACACTTCTCTTACTGGAAGAGGTAAAGAAGGAATCTATTTTAGCGGAGAAAAAATAGTAATAAAAGAAATGTTAACAGAACCGGTTACTATATATTTTTCAGAAATTGAAGAAGTTGTTATAGAAAACAGAATAAAAAGAGATAAAGAACTGCCTTATAATATTATTAAATTTAAAAACGGTAATAAATATGAATTTTCAGATATTTCATACGACTATGTAGATGCTCGTTTGTTTGCTAAATTAGTAAATGAAATTATAGATGAAAATACTGAAAATAATTTTTCGGAAAAAAACCAAATAACTCCTCTTGAAGATTTGAATGATAAGGAAAAATTTGCTTACATTAAAATACTTTGTAATTATGCATTTTTTGATGACGAAATTATTGATTCCAAAGAATATGCCGAAATAATTAACTTTGTTGTCAGAGTTAAACTTGATAAAAGTTTTAGAATCCCTTTAAGAATGTATATGATGAACGAAGAAAAGATGCAAAGTACGGATGAATTAATAAGTTATCTTGAAGAGTCATGTTATGAAGAGGAATTCGAATTACTTATAAAATCATTGGTTAAAGATATCATTTCAATATTTATGTTAAAAGAAAATATATATTGGAAAGAAGATAAATTTTTAACAAAAATAATTAATCAATATAGCATAACAGATGATCAAGTAGAATTTTTTATTATATCTTACAAACAAACTCAGGATATTTTAACTAATAAGCTAGATGATAAAGAGATAGCAAAAAAATATAAAGATTTAAATACAAATGCAAGCTTAGTAGGTATTCCCCTTGCTGCTTTATTCCTTACAGGAACAGGAGGGGTCAGTGCAACAGGAATAACTTCAGGTTTTTCATTGCTTGGTATGGGGAGTCTGTTAGGTATTTCCTCTCTTTTCGGTGGTATTGGAACCATAGCAGTTGTTGGAATAGCATCATATAAAGGGTTTCAAACTATTATGGGAGCTAAAAATAAACAAAAAAACAATAAACATAGAGAACTAATGCTAAAAGAAATTGTAAAAAATAAGCAATTACAATTACAGTATTTAATAGAAGATAATAATAGCTTAATTGAACAGTTAGCTAATTCCATTTTACAAAACAAAATAAGTGATGCAAAAGTTAAAAAATTAGCTAGAATAGCGAAAAAAGTAGGCAAAAGTCAAAAAAGGGTCGCAAATGATGTGGTGAATTTAGGAGAAGAAAGTGCATTAATGAATGTCCCCGACGAAAATAGAACAATAGAAAAAATTCATTAATTTATGAGAAATTAGATGTTGATTTGTTGATGTAGAAAGTAAAAATTTAGAAAGAAGAAAATCTTATGATTAAAAAAAATAGAGTTGATGATGAAGAATTAGAACTTTTAGCACATTTGAATAATATTCAAGCTGATCAACAAGACAAGCTTAGTTTAAGAATGAAAGAATTAGAGATAGAACTTAAGAAGTTAAATGAAGAATCGCTTAATACCTCAGATGAATTAGATGAATTAATTGAAATATTCGAGGACATGGAAAATAATCCAGATGATTATGAAATTAATTTCACTGAGGAAGACATAGAAGAAGCGATGACTTTAAACTCAAAGGAACTAGAAGAGATAAGTTCGAGCATACCCCAATTTGAGCAACTTGATTATGTTGGATTTGATGATGATTGGGATGTATTTTTATTAAACAATAAAAATTACGCTAATGAATACTGGATAGACTTGCATGCTGATCCTTTTAAAGAGTTATTAACGGAAGAAGAATTAAAAGAAATAGAAGATATCATTAATAATCAATATGGCTTGAAAGATTTGAAATTAGATAAGTATGATTATATGTTTGCTTCTCTTTCTGGAATTTTATGTGGGTTAATCGATGTATTCTTTATAGGCGAACCTTTAAAAGCGAAAAAAAGAAGATTCCGTGAAATAAAAGGTAAAAATACAAATAATCTTCAAGACTCTGCTTTAAATCAAAAAGTTCAGCAAGGATTTGATGGCATAGTAAAAAAGTTTGCTGACTTTATATATGAATATGATAAAAAACATGGCAATTTGGTAAAAAATAAAACTAAAAAATTTGATTCTATAAGCGGTGCCATAGGTTATTTAGAAGAGAGATTTAGCGTGAATTATGATGCGAGATATGCTAAAGACTTGGGGTTATCTAGTGATGATATAAAACTAAACCCTCTAAATCACCATCTTAAATCATTGGCTCATCAGCCCGATATAATAGGTTTATTTTTCTCTTTATTAGATCAATTCATGGATACAACTACTGTAATAGACAACGGTAAAATAAAAATCATTAAAAATCCAAATGGAAAATTTGAACTAAAAGGTAAAGATTTTAAAGCTAAAATTGTATGTGGCTTTCTAAATTGGTTGGGACATTTATTTTCTGACGTGGCAGGTTCGAGTGGCACTAGGGGCCATGCTGATAAAATCGGAGCAGGTATACCGGCACCTTTTTTCGCTTTAACTCAACTTATGACAGCGAATGTGAAAGATAAAAATGGGGTTCCAGTAACTTTCGCTAAAATAGCTGAAACAGTATTTAAAGACGGCTACGATTTAAGATTTGCTACTACTTTAGCAATACCCGTCGCATTAAACGAAATATTTATTAGAATATTTTGGTCTATCAAAGAAATTTTCTATCACAAGAGATCAGTCAAAGATGTTTTGAAAATTAATAGAAGTAGAGAAATAGACAGATTACTACTCGTTGGTCACGGTTCTCTATGTATGGTTGATGGTATAGATGCTTTTGCTCGTTCAGGTGGAGGCCAAAATTTGGTTGTTATGTTCTCTAGAATGAATATAGTTGGATGGGCTAGATTTGGTTTGGCTGCTTTTAAAGAAACACTTAACGTTTATCAGTATCATGCTAATTTAAGAAAGTTAGAAAAAGATTTAGAAAAAGAGTGGAATGAATTACTAAACAATAGTAGAAGAATTATGTAATTATGTGTTATATCCATACATCGTCTCCCTCGCGGACTCGATGTTTTTTCTTTCCCGCTTCTCCACCTCAAATTGCACCATCTCCGTATCTATGTTTAAATTAAGAGAACGCTTCCACAATCCAACATTATATCCAAACACTTAAACCTCACCACACAATTCGCTATCAACCATTGCACCATCTACATCTAGACTTTCTCACAAGCATTACCCAACTCACCCAGATCTTTTTTCACGTAAGTGTCTTAGCATGAAGCCAATAAATTAAAGATAGGATGATGTTTTCTGTTATGAAGAGTAAAAGGGAGAAGCATAGAAATATTGTTTATTATACTTCGGTCGCGATTATTTTGTTTGTGACGTTGATTGCGGGTATTTTTCCAAAGTTATTTGGACGATATGCGCAGCGTACATATGATGTGATTGCGGGTTCGTTTGGTTGGTTGTTCTTGGTGATTATCTTTGCGTTGGATGTGTTCTTGATTGCGTTGGCGGTTTCGCGTTATGGCCGCTTCAAGCTCGGCGCTGACAATGAGGCACCGGAATTCTCGTTTGTTTCGTGGGTCGGTATGTTGTTCTCTGCTGGCCTGGGTGTCGGCATTGTCTTCTGGGGTGTCGCAGAGCCGCTCACGCATTATTTGCATTCGCCGTTCCCAGGCAAAGTGCCGGATCACTCTGCGGAATCTGCACGTGTGGCTATGGGATACACGTTCTTCCATTGGGGGATTTCGCAATGGTCAATCTTTGCGATGTCTGGCTTGACGGTAGCTTACTTCCAATTTCGTAAGCAACGTAACGGTTTGATTTCGACTGCAATGGAGCCGGTATTCGGAGAGGCTTACAAACGACCGCTGCGTAATCTCATCGACATCTTGGCTATTATCGCCACAGTCATGGGTATCGCAACTTCCATCGGTCTCGGTATTATGCAAATCGGAGGTGGCTTGCACCACGTCTTCAACTTGCCGAATACCAACGTTACCAAAGTGGCTATAACGATCATCATGGTATGTATCTTCCTCGGTTCTGCGCTCACAGGTCTGAATCGCGGTGTGAAATGGCTGAGTAATATCAACGTCGGTCTCGGGGCAGTCTTACTTATCTTTATTCTGATATTCGGCGACTTGAAATTCGTCCTAGAATCCTACACACTCGCTATCGGTGATTATCTGCGTCATTTCGTCGAATACAGTCTGCGTGTGAATCCTTATACCGGTAATAACAGTTGGATTCAGAAGTGGACCGTCTTCTACTGGGCTTGGGTCATTGCTTGGTCGCCATTTATCGGCGGATTTGTGGCCCGCGTTTCTCGTGGCCGTACTATCCGTGAATTCGTTATCGGAGTGCTGATTATTCCACCGCTCATTTCATTTACGTGGATTGCCGGCTTTGGAGGCACAGCATTGAAAGTGGCGCTGACTCAAAATACTGGCATCGAGAAAATTGTCGATAAGGATTATTCTGTTGCACTGTTCGAGTTGCTGCAACAATTTCCAATTTCAGATATCACCAGCATCCTGGCCATTGCGCTCATCTTTATTTTCATCGTAACCAGTGCTGACTCTACCATACACATCGTAGCCAGTATGGCCACAGGCGGCGTCGATAATCCAAAAGTGCGCCACAAAGTCATTTGGGGACTGTTGATTGGTGCGATTTCCGTAACCATGACCATTGCGGGAGGTCTTACCAGCCTGCAAACCGCTTCGCTCGTAACCGGTCTGCCATTCTCCATTATTCTAGTGCTCATGATCTTCTCCATCATGCGCGCCCTGCGTCGAGAACCCACCGAGCACTTCCAAATGCGCTATATTGAAGATGAAACCGACTATTCCATCCCTTTGGAAAAAAGAGAACGGGAGAGCAAGGAAAAGTAGAAGAGGTCAGGGAGCGGATCAGAAAGAGTATTGATTGAAATTATTTCGTCATGCCGCTCCTCTTTTTAAAATTTGACAAATCTAAGTATTATCAAAAATTGCATGCAAAAGACACGTATAAATTAAAAATACAGTCGCTATTTACATGCAAATGTCGAATGATATCAAGTTAAAAAGATTTATTTTTTTATGTCATGATGAAAAGCCAAGAGGAAAATAATATAATATTTCCAAGAGAAAGTTGAATAGATGGTGGCAAATCTATTTTGAAGGAGGTGGTGCGTATGGCATCACTGAATTTAGAAAGGATAGGCCAAATGAGCGTATATGAAACAATAAGTATCATGATTGCTTTTTGTGAACTGCAAATAACAATCTTAATATTTATCATTACTTATATCGCTGATAAAGATAAAAAATAAACCATCTCACAACTTTGACGTAGCTAAGATGGTTTAATTCATCAAATTATGTCACCGTCTTTTAAACGGTCTCTGAAAGCGTCGTGTGTCCGCACGGCGCTTTTCTTTACGCCTTTATTATCGCATAAGAGAAAGTAAAAGTACACACAAATACATAAAGAGAAAGCTTTTTAGAAGAAAATTGATACTGCGTTCAGAAAAAATAAACCATCTCACAACTTTGATATGATTGAGATGGTTTAATTAACTATAAAATCATGTCGCCGTCTTTTAAACGGGCTTTGAAAGCGTCGTGTACCAGCACGGCACTTATTTATATTATATCCTACCAATTTAAAAAGTGTAATATTATTTCAAAAATGACAAAAAGCGGACACATCCTATAAATGCATCCGCTTCTCCTCTTATTGTTGAACGGTCTCTTTAAAGTTTTCTAAACGTCTTTCTTTTTCCTCATCGCTGATATTGTGTTTGGCAACATAGCGGTTACGTTCGTGCTCAGCGCATTCTTTACAGCAAGCGCCTAAATAACGGTGTTCGTTTTCTTCAGAAACCAAGATTTGTTTATTGCATTCAGGATTGCTGCAGTTGATATAGCGTTCGCATGGCGTACCATCGAACCATTCTTTACCAATGACTGTTTTTTCAACTTGGTTCACATCGACACTGATACGTTCATCAAACACGTACATTTTGCCGTCCCAAAGTTCACCTTTCGTCTCAGGATCTTTACCATAAGTGGCAATGCCTCCTTCAAGTTGGGCCACATCTTCAAAGCCTTCTTTTAAAAGGAAACCAGAGAACTTTTCACAACGAATACCGCCTGTGCAATAAGTGACGATTTTCTTATCCATGAACATGTCCTTATTCTCTTTAATCCAGTCGGGTAGGTCTCTGAAGCGTGTAATGTTTGGACGCACGGCACCACGGAAGTGGCCGAGGTCGAATTCATAATCGTTACGTGCATCAATAACAATCGTTTCGTCATCTTCTAAAGCGTCGCGGAATTCAGAAGGTGATAAATATTTGCCTGTTGTTTCGCGTGGATCGATATCATTGTCTAAATCGAGCGCAACGATTTCTTTTCTAGGACGCACATGCATTTTTTTGAAAGCATGTTCTTCTGCTTCGTCGATTTTGAAAGTGATATCTTGGAAACGTTCGTCTGCACGCATGTGTGCAATATATTGATCTGTATCTTCTTTAGTGCCGGATAAAGTGCCGTTAATACCTTCAGTAGATACTAAAATACGGCCTTTTAAATGATGTGCTTTACAGAATTCTAAGTGTTCTG
Source organism: Staphylococcus debuckii (assembly GCF_003718735.1). Classification (NCBI taxonomy): domain Bacteria; kingdom Bacillati; phylum Bacillota; class Bacilli; order Caryophanales; family Staphylococcaceae; genus Staphylococcus; species Staphylococcus debuckii. The sequence goes on from NZ_CP033460.1 coordinate 391,227, forward strand.
CTGCAAAAGTTTCGGGGTCGTCAATTGTGACATATTTATAATATAACAATACTCTATAATCCATAATTTGATACTCCTCATATTCTCTCTTTTAATTTATTGTAAAGGAAAAAGGGCAGACGTTCATGATGCAGAAGACTGATTTTGAGCCTTCTACCATGTGATTTCATTCGTTATTCAAGCGTTTTTCCATGTAATTCGCAAATTTTTCTCCTAACATATCTTAACAAAAAACACAAAAGATGCAATGCTCCATGCTCAAATTCACAGGTTAAGGCAACTTACGAATAGCGAATAAATAACTGGCATAGCGTAAGATGAGAAACACTACGATTACTACTGCAAAAATAATCTTACTCCAAGCCACTGTCCACACTATTTCCAGGGAAATAAATGGTGAACAGGTATCTATAGCGAAACAACAAAAAGAACCACTTCAACAATTGAAAGTGGTTCTTCTGATAGACTAATGACCGCTAGAGCCGGAATTTTCAGCTGGCTTTTGCGGAGCAGGCTGTGCTTTTTGAGCAGGTGCTTGCGTTTGATTTGATGCTGCATTTTGCGACTGCGATTGTGACGGTGCTTGATTTTGAGCAGGCTGCGTTTCAGAACGAGCAGGCTGCTGTTTAGGTTGCGTTTGCTGCGGTGGTTCAGGTTCCGACTTCTCAACCTTTTTCGGCTGCTCTGCTTTAGGACGTTCCTGTTTCACCGGCGCTTGTTTCGGCGCGACATAATAAGAACGTTGCTCAGCTTGAGGCTGATACTGAGTATTATCTTGAGGCGCTTGCTCTTCAACCTCAGGTGCTTCAGTTTTCTTTTTAGAACGCTGCTTTTCCTCTTTAGCCTTCTTATCGTCAGTATCCTTATCTTTCTTCTCATAATATTTCAGAGCACTCGCTTGATCACTCTTCTGATACTTCTCATACGCAATCACGCCACTGAAGGCGATGCCGGTAACTAATAAGGCTGTTACCACAACCGCTGCAATTCTTTTAAATGTTTGTCCCATTTGAAGCGACTCCCTATAAAGTGATGTTTAGTCTCGGTGCTGCTTTCGTTATCCATACTAATTTTATAGAATTGAGATAAATATTTCCACTGCTTTCAACCCTTTTTTGAAAAAGAATGCCTTGGAGAGTTCGAAATCCCCGAAAGATACCCTCAAACCATAGTTAGAAATAGAAACGAAGCACAATTAAAGTGTAAATGTTTATCCTTATCTTAAAGTGGTATAAAATTTATAGTCACAAATCTAAAAGCGAGGTTGATAAACATGGCAGAAATTAAACAAGGTAATAATAAATTTTACATTGGAGATTCTGAAGAACAACCAGAAGCAGAGATTACGTTCGTGTCAGCAGGCGAAGACAAAATTGATGTTAACCACACTGGCGTCAGCAGCAATTTAGAAGGACAAGGTGTTGGCACACAGTTAGTAAAAAGAGTAGTAGAATACGCAAAAGAAAACAATTTAAAAATTATTCCTTCTTGTCCATTTGCGAAAAAAGTGATTGATGAAACACCTGAATATCAAGACGTTTTAGCATAAGGTGAGTGTTGAGGGAGTCTAAAAAGTCAAGCTGCTCTAGGACATGGCATTGTCCTGGGGCAGCTTGTTTTATTTTTAAAGTGGATTTAAATGACGTTCAATTTCTACATGTCTGTCTTGAAGAAGTCTGGAAGAGTGAGCGTTGCTCTGATGTAATGATAAAAGCTGATTCTTTAAGAAATAGGAATATCTATGATATAAAGGGTATAAGGAGAGAATATGCATGAAGAGATTAATAGCGATGATTATCAGATTTATGTTCTATTTTGATATCATGTTCCTCTTTGAATACTTTGTATTTGATGATGTAAATTATCTCTATATCTTAGGTTTGGCCTTAGCGCTTGCGATATTTACTGAAATAGGTAATCCGAGGAACAAGAAGAAGAAAAAGAATGATGATAAAAAGAAATGACGGGTATAATCAACTAAAAGATAAACAGATGATTGGATGATTGCCAAATGAATGTTCCAAAAATGTTAATATACGTAGCACTGATGTGCTTCATAGTTATCGTAGAAATGATATTAGTTGCTACAATAGGATTACCGAAATATGTAGTTATTGTAATTAGTGTTATTCTGTTAATTCTAGTGGTACTAATCGTAATGGAAGTTGTTAAGAAGAATAAGAAATAGTTTCAGATTCGCTTAGAGAATAAAACATGTATAAGGTGGTTAACCTAATGGATTCGATGAAAATCGCAGTGCTGTCTGCAATTGTGTTTTTACTTATCGCTTTAGAGATAGTAATGAACAGCTATCTTACACCGCACTTATTTCTGATTACCGTAATTAGTCTTTTTGCAGTAGTAGCCGCCGGAGTATTAGTATCTGAAATCATTAAAGGTTATAAACAAAGTTATAAAGAGTGAAAGATCAAGCTTGTATGCGAAAATGGCATGCAAGCTTATTTTAATGCCTTTAAACAAGCCATACTAGTACATGTAACAATGTTATGTTACACTGTTATTAGGAGGTATCGTGACATGGAAGGACAACTTATTAGCAAGAAAGAACTTTTATTAAAGTGCGACATTACTTATGGCCAGCTCTATCGTTGGAAGCGTAAGCACTTAATCCCTGATGAATGGTTTATCCGCAAATCTACTTATACGGGTCAAGAATCTTTTTTACCAAAAGATAAGGCGCTAAAGCGTATTAAAGATATTCAAAAATATAAAAATAAATATTCGTTAGATGAATTAGCGAAGAAGTTTGCTGAAGAGAGTGGAGCTGTTGAAAATAATGCGCTAAGTAATGAAACTTTAATAAATCAGTGGTCACGTTATTTTATGAGCGAAGTCGGAGAAAGCTTGCTGAACAAATATCCAGAAGAAAAGGCGGTCTATGTAGGAACTATTTTAAATGATGTGTTAACAAAAAGTATTATCTCAATGGATGAGTTGCAGGACTTAAAAGACTTTTTACTGCAGAGCAGTGAGAATAATAAATATGTCGTATTATATATTTGCCGTAAGTTAGGGATTACATTCTATTTACTAGCTGATCTGCAAGGGAAAATTACCTTAGACAAGAGTGTGAAGGTATTGGATACTATCCAAGCAGAGAAATTATTTATGGAAGAAATGTAAATTAAAGCCCCAAACAGCCATGCTGCTTGGGGTTTGCAAGTTAAATTATTTGTCTTTAGTCGCTCTAATAAATAAACCGAGTAATGTGAACGTTGTAACAGCAAATACAATATTCATGATTGAAAGAATCTCTATGATAACTACGTCTTTACCTAAACGTTCAAATGCATTCTGCTGCATCTCTTGATCAGTGTTAAAGCCTCCTTCTTCTACGCGAGAAGGTTTTTCTTCTAAATCTTTCATCATTCTGTCTTCTACAAAAGGCATATTGGATTCCTCCCTTGTTGTTAAAATCATTCCCTCTTGTCATAAAAGCAAACTTTAAGCTGTACCTTCTTCTTTTTGCAAAGCGCGGTAACTGAGCCAGCTGCTGATCAAACCGAGGACTAAAATTGCTGTGGCAAACAATAATGCAGAATTATAATTACCGGACTCTCCAATCAAATATCCTGATACAAAAGGCGCAATCATTTGACCTACACTGTAAATTACTGTGAGGGTTGCTATGAAGTTAGACTGACTTCCTGTTTGGAACATTAACATTTGACCTTTAGACATAAACAAAGTAGTAAGGCCCAAGAAGGTACTCCCGAATAATAGAGAACTGATAATCAGGCTGACGATGTTATGTGAAATAACCGGGAGACAGACGCTGATAATTTGGAGGCCGAAAGCCATGTATGTTGCTTTACTGTAGTCTAACTTTTCAGCAATCAATGACCAAACCACCGTTGAAGGAATGGCTCCTAGACCTACAAACATCCAACTTAAAGCCGCATAATCCGAGAAGGCGGGGATTGATTTAATGATGGCCACTAAGAAGGTTCCTGTAATAATATAACCAGCTCCTTCACAGAAATAAGCAATAGAGAACCAACGCATAAATTTAGGGTTAAGACGGTGGGCAGTCTTATCTTCTTCAGAGGTATCACTATTTCCAGGCAACTCTCTAGGCGGGTTTTCTTTCATCAAGAAAATCACTAATAAACCCAGTATTAGGGAGATAGCGCCTAATATAATCCAGGTCATCTGCCACGTCGATTCATCTGTAAAGAAGAAGACGTAGATGCTGCTGAAGAATAACCCGAGACCTACCGCACTATATAGTAGTCCAGAAATTCCTTCTTTATGTGCTTGGCGTAAGGCTTCTAAGACGACGTTCGAAGCGAGTACAAAGACGGTTCCGCTGGTTATACCGGCAATCAGACGTAGGATGGACCAGAATATGTAATTTGTCGTGAACCCCATCAAAATAATAGAAAGGATATTCAGGATAAGATAGATTTTGACATCTACAACCTTGCTTTTGAAAATGAAAAACATGGGAATAATTGCACCAATCAAATAGCCGAGATAATTAATTGTGGCTAGTAATCCGGCAGCCTGATCGCTCATATGTTCCGCATGTTGCATAAAGGGTAAAATCGGCGTATAAGCAAAGCGTCCGATTGCCATAACAATGAATAAAGAAGCCATGCCTAGCAATAATTGTCGATGAGCGTGTTGGTTCATGATGTTGCCTCCTTTGGGTAATATGGCCTTTATTATACGTGTTTTTGTAATTTTTAGATAATGATGATTTATAAACTTGTAAAATAACTTTAACTTATCATTATTAAAATAAAAAATGAGACTAAGTACACAATGTACCTAATCTCATCTCAAATAATATCTCAATCATATTTCTAAAATATGTTTATTTATCGTCTTTTTTATCTTTTTTGTCGCCGCCTAATTTATCTTTAGCGTACTCTTTACCTTTCTCGATGTACTCATCTTTGTGTTCGTTTAAATGATCTTCGCCTTTTTTCTTGATATCATCAAAGTTCATAATTTATTCCTCCTTCAAATTTAAGTACAGTTATGGGTTACCCCGTGTATTTGGTATGAAACACTTTAAATTGCACTAAAGTTCAAATCTTTTTGTAAAACCTGTCAACCACTAGGTTTGTAGAGTCAAATTTATTTTTTTAAAAATATAGTTGATACGTGTGAATGACCTTTTATGGAGCGTAAAATTCTTATTTTTTTCAAAAACGAGAGCGCATTTGATGATTGTATCAGAACTGAAAAGGGAATTTTAATATTATATAGAGATAATGAGGAGGCGTTAAGTGTGGATTATACACGTTTAGGTAATTCTGGATTGAACGTTTCAAGATATGCATTAGGTACGATTCCTTTTGCTGGAAGTAATGGATTTGAAAATGCAGGTGGAATGAGTGAAAAAGAAGTCGCGTACTTTATTGATTATGCGTTAGACCAAGGCATCAACCAATTTGATACAGCCAATTTATATTCGAAAGGCGACTCTGAAATTGCGTTAGGTAAGGGCATTCGCAATCATCGCGATGAAATGGTGATTAGTACGAAAATGGGATTTCCTTATAATGACAATCCAAATAACGTAGGTGCTTCAAGACTGAATATTGAACGCTCTATCGATCATTCGTTAAAGAGACTCGGTACAGATTATGTAGATTTGTATTATGTGCATACGTGGGATGGCCAGGTTCCCGTAGAAGAAACAATACAAACGATGAACGACTTGATTCGAAAAGGCAAAATTCGTTATTGGGGCGTATCAAATTATAGTGGCTGGAATTTAGCACATACGCATACGTATGCGACGCAAAATAATATGATACCTCCGATTGCACAACAAATTTACTATACGCCAGAATCGCGTGAAGCGGAATATGAGTTGCTTCCGGCTGGTACAGAGTTAGGAGTCGGCAACAGTATTTGGTCGCCATTGGGAGAAGGATTGTTAACAGGCAAGATTACTCGGGATAAAAAGGGTGAACCGAATACTAGACAAGGTGACGGTTGGCCTGAGCCATATGTGAAAAATCATGATTTGTTCTATCAACTCATCGATACAGTAGCAGAAATTGCACAGCGTCATAATGCAACAATACCGCAAATTGTATTAGCTTGGTTGCGTGACAGACCGAATGTCGATTCTATCGTCATAGCTGCACGTAATAAAGAACAGCTGCACGACAATATCGCTTCTTATCAATTACAGTTAACTGCTGATGAGATGCGTGCCATCAATGACTTAACCTTACCTGAACCGATTTACCCGCTTTGGCATCGTGCAATGAACTCAGCGGATAGAGCTTCAAATGCTGAGCAGGAATATTTGAGAGATTATCAAGAATATATGGATCGCAAAGATAATTTGATACAATAGTTGATTTCTGTCCCACTCGTACTAAAGACTGCGGGTGGGAAATTCTTATATCTTTAATCCAAGGTTATATATTTAAATTTTAAATAATACAAAAAATTATAATTTAAGTATAGACATATAAGTATACAATTCGATATACTAGTGTTGATAATCATATTATTCTAAATTATTTGTTTAATTATAAGGGAGGAGGAATTAAGATGATTAAAAGAACAGCAGAACACATTTTAACATGGATTGGCGTGGGTCTATCAGCAATCGGCCTGTTATTAATCGGCTTGGTGTTACCCTTTATGAGTGCAGATTCATTCATTCAAGGTATGCAAGAAGGTGATGGTAACATCACTTATGAAGACGCTACTATGACAGCCTCATTATTCCAAAATGTAGGAATCTTTGTTTTAATTTTAGGTCTGATTACTTTGGTAATAGCTATTGTAGGTGGCGTATTTATCAATAAGAAAGCTAAAACAGCAGGTATTTTAATTTTAATCGCTGGCGTTATTTCCCTATTAGGAAACTGGGTTGTAGCGATTTTGTGGATTATCGCTGGTATTATGCTTCTAGTTAAGAAACCTCAAAGAGATACTTTAACTGAAGATGGCTATTATAATTATGATAAAGCTAATGAAGTCGCTAAAGATCGAAATGATGAAGATCCTTATAAATATTAAGGATTATGGGAGTTGGAACATTAGTTGTTCCAACTCTCTTTTGCTATTTAGTAGGATTTTCGACAACTCAACAAATTCTACCCCACCCAAAAACTTGATTCAATCGCAAAACAGGAGCTGAGACATTTTATCATGCCCCAACCCCTAATACAATTTGCTTATTTATATCATTTCGCTGCCGCCGCTAACAGGCATATAACTTCCTGTAATATAAGCGCTGTCGTCACTTGCGTAAAACGCTACTGCTTTAGCTACATCTTCTGGTTGGGCAATACGTTTCATTGGCACGAAAGAAGCTTGTTTATCTTTGTATTCCTGAGGCATGCCGGAAGTCGCATTGGTTTCAACCATGCCCGGAGCTACGGTATTAGCTGTAATACCTTGATCAGCATATTCGTCTGCAATGTATTTAACGAAAGCGTTAAGACTGCTTTTAGACACCCCGTGGGCTAAGAAGTTAGGAGCTGCGCGCTTGCTCAACCCGCTTGAAATATAGACTAACTTACCATATTGTTGTTCCTTCATATGTTCAATTACAGCTTTAGTTCCAAAGAAAGCAGCTTGTAATTCATCATCTGTTTTATGAATAAATTCTTCCCATTCCATTTCTGCAAATGATTTCATTGGGAACTGCATGCCTGCATTATGCACGAATATATCAATACTGCCGAAGGTATTGACGGCTTCCTTAACAATGTTATCAATATCTTCTTTGCATCTTGCATCGCCTTTAACGGCAATAGCTTTGCCGCCGTTTTCTTCAATAAATTCTACTACTTTTTCAGCAGCATCTGCACTTGAGAAATAATTTACGATTACATTTGCACCACGTTGACCTAATAACTTTGCTGTAGTGGCGCCGATACCGTGACTTGAACCTGTAACAATTGCTGTTTTGCCCTTCATTTTATCTCTCCTTTGTATTCGTAGTTATCTTTCGTTTTTCATTTTAGAGGCTAAGTGAATTTTTCTCAAAATATTAAAATGTGATAAATTCTTATTTTTTCTTTAGGACAAAATGATTTATTTCCATCAAGAAAAAAACGAAAAATGAAATTATGCTATAATGTTTAAGTATCGTTATTCTAATTTTTCGAAGGGAGAAAGGAATTTCATGTTAAGCAAAGTTAATAAGGCATCGATAGGAATAGCTCTGGCGTATTTAAGTTTTATAGTTGGAGCAGGATTTACTACCGGACAAGAACTCTTGCAGTTCTTCGTCAACCATGGTAACTATGCTTATCTAGGCGCAATTCTGACAGGGGTTATCGTAACGTTCGGAACACGTCAAATTGCCAAAATGGGATATCGTTTAGAAGCGGACAGCTATGATATTTCACTCAATCATTTATTTGGGAATGTATTAGGGAGAATTATTGATTATTTAATTATTTTCTTCTTGTTCGGTTTAACTGTAGTAATGGTTGCTGGCGGAGGTTCAGCGCTGGAACAAGGATTTAACGTACCAAGTTGGATAGGTTCATTAGCTATTGTGGTGCTGCTGTTCATAGTACTGCAATTGAAATTCGATAAGATCTTAACTGTTTTAGGCGCAGTGACGCCGTTCTTAGTAATTGCAGTCTTGATTATCGCAGGCACTAATATCTTACACCCAGCTGTACATTTTTCGGATGTAAGTCATTATACGAAGCCCTCTAAAACATCCAGTCACTTTTGGTGGTGGGATGCGATTGTTTATGGCGGTTTGATTATCGGAAACAGCTTTAGTTTCTTGACTATAGTAGGTAATGATGCGCTCAATCATAAAGTAGCACGCAGGGGCGCCTATTTCGGAGGTTTAACGTTCAGCCTGCTCTTACTGATTATGATAGGCGGCTTATTAGCGAATTTACAGAAAGCAAACACTGTGGATATTCCTACATTGCTTTTAGCGAATGATATTCATCCATTTTTATCTTACTTAATGTCAGCTGTCATGTTCGGGGTTATTTTTAACAGCTGTATCGGAATGATTTATCCATTCCTCACACGGTTTACTGATCCTACTTCAAAAAAATATATTATCATGCTTGGTGTAACCCTTATACTCGCTTACATCTTAAGCTTCGTAGGTTTCGTAGATTTAGTAAACTTTGTCTTCAAAGTCTTTGGTTATATTGGCTTATTTATTACATTGTCATTATTGGTACGTTGGTTCATGAACAAATTTACGAAAAAGAAATTACTTTAAAAAAGAGCTCCTCTTGTCGGAAAGAGGAGTTTTTTTAATTACCCGGGAAATAAAAAGGCTAATGGTGAGTGAAATTCTTTTCGAATCGCAAAGACAAATCGATTAAAACTAAGAAAAGAATGTGGCCGATAATCCAAATAAAATAATCACTCCAAGAGAAAACGAACATCGAACGCACAGACATTGTAATTAAAAATGGGTATAAAATAGCGAACATGATAATCGAAATAATGATTCCTATTGGATAAAAATGCGAATTTTTGATACATTGGAAAGCAATATAGACAGCAGTGGTAGTACCGAGATGAAATAACAGTGATGAAAAGAATCCAGCATGCCGAAATCCAGGGAGGAAGTCAATATTCATCAAAAGTTCAGCTAAATGATGTGATCCCAAACTATCTGTGATGACAAAAAATAAGTATAAAAAAGTGGAAAGCACTAAAATAGCAATAATATGATAAAGAAACTTCACGAAGCCATCACCACCTTGATTGGAATAATTGATTGTAGCTTATTATATTCCCGGAATGTAATAAAATAATGGGCAAAAGGAGTTATGTAGTGTGAACGAAGTGATATATTTAGCAGGAGGATGTCTCTGGGGTGTGCAAGCTTTCGTCAAAACACTGCCAGGCGTGATAGAGACAGAAGCGGGCAGAGCTAATGGGAGTACTCGAAATTTAGAAGGACAATACGACGGGTATGTAGAATGCGTTAAAACTACTTTTGATGCTGATCAAGTCAGTGCTGAGGATTTAACAGGACATCTTTTCGAAATCATTGATCCGTATAGCAGAAATCAACAAGGCGAGGACATTGGACCTAAATACCGCACTGGCGTCTATAGCGAGCAAGCAAGTCATTTGGAGGAAGCGAAAGCGTATATTCAAGACCGTCCTGACAGTCGCCGCATTACTGTAGAAGTCTTACCGCTCACTAATTACATTCCTAGTGCAGAAGAACACCAAGATCGATTAGACAAGCATCCTGATGACTATTGCCACGTTCCGAAAAAGCTTTTACAAAAATATAATGCATAAAGTAAGAAGTTCAGCTGTTATCAGTCTGGACTTCTTTTTAATTGCTATTTAAATTAGGAAAAAGAAATGAAAGATTCTATAGAAAGCTAATCCTAAGACGATAAGTAAAATGATAATGCCTGGAACGGTAAAAAGTATATTTCGCTTTTTCTTATTATTTTCATCATCTTCAGGTTTATAATTATTTAATTCTTCTTCAATTTCTCGATTAATTTCATCAAGGCTTTTCTCTTCTTTCTCATGATTCATATTAATCACCTTCTATTTTGATTTTACAACAATGTGCTATCAATCAATTATAATGGCAGAAAAATTTGAGTAAATCAAAAGTAATGGTAACCGAAAAGTTTATAAATATAAATTAAGGTTATATGAGAACAGTGGAATTAAGTATTATGGGTTAATATATATATTTAATTTAGGTTGATTGGATAAATAAAAGTATAGATAGAACCGATTTTTATTATCTAATTAAAATCATGTGCACTTTTTTATAATTTATTACTTTTTTAATTCTTACTAATGAGATTTGTCCTATTATACTTACTACTTTACACTGATTAAATATTAAATAATTGTGAAAAATAAATAAAATCAATGTTATTAGTTGCGCACTTGTGGTATGGTAACGTTGTAAGTTCATATTTATTAGGAGGGATTAATTGGATAATCAAGATTTTTCTAAGAAGAGACGTAATCGTTATTCAATCCGAAAGATGACTGCAGGAGCAGCTTCTGTCATCGTAGGTATCACGCTATTTGCGAATGCCAATGATGCACAAGCAGCAGAGCAAATTAATAATGGGGACACTAAAGCACAAACGACTGAATCTGCCACTGATACTTCCAAACAAACAGCAGGTAAGCAAGGCGGACAATCAACTTCAAATGAAGCTGGTCAGCAAGAAGTGAATCAAGGTACTACCACACCTGAAGACTCTGGAAATCAAACTGACCCAGTTTCAAAACAACCAGAAGAAAATAGCAACACTGCAAATGGAAATGAAGTTCAAGGACAAACGAATCAACCACAAGCAGCAAATGAAGATTCGACAAAACAACAATCACAATTATAAGGACAAACTACAGGTGCACAAGATAACGAGAAATCAGATTCTAAAAATACTGAACAATCAGTAAACTCTGAGGATGCAACTCTAAATCAAGATTCTGAACAACCAAAGGCTAACGACCAGTTGAATGGACAACAAGAACAAGCTGAGAATAACCAACCATTAGAACCGCAAAACGACGCTACTAAAGGTGAACAAGAACAATCAGAAGCAGCACCAAAGCAACAAAAACCAGCAGAAAATACACAACAACCATCATCGCAACAATCCCAACCTCAAGCAACTGAAGGTTCAACTGATCAAACTAAACCGACGGAACAAAAGCCGGTTGAACAAGAGCCGACAGAACAACATTCAACGGAACAAAAGCCAGCAACTGATGATAATACACAAGGAAATACAAAACCACAACATACAGAGCAGGCACCCGCGAATACTCAAGAAAAGCCAGTAGCTGAAGGAAATACAGCAGCCGCTGATAAAACAAAACCAGCTGAGGAACAAGTTGAAGCGCCTCAAACAAAGGGCACAGAAGCGGTAGGTTTAAATAATCCTGAACCATTCAGTGCACCAGTTAATAAAACAACAAAAGCACCGGCTGAACAAAATCCAGTAGAACAAGATCAAGGCCAAGACGCAGTTGAGGGAACTCAAGCACCAGTGAATAACGGGGCGGAAACAGATGTTCCGAACGAAGATGCTTCATTCGACCCTAATGGATCAACAGTTACAGATGCTAATAACCCAACTTTAGGAAATGTTGAAACAAATGGAGAAAACTTTGAAGACACTTCGGATGCAGCTAAAGACTTTTCAAATAAAAAAGATGGCGCTCAACCGTTAGCAACTACTCCTAGAACATTTTCAAGATTTAGTAAAACAGGTCAATCTGGTTCTACTACTAAAAATACTGACGCTAAAACATATGCAATGTCGCTTGATTCCAATAATGACAACGTAACAAAACCAGAAACGTCTGGAGCAGATAATAACGCTGCATCAAGTGGAGAAACATCTGATGCAACAACACAAGCAGCACCGACTGGAACAAATGTGGATAATTTAGTAACTGCTTCGAATTACAAATTATCTAATAAAACTGTTCAAGCTAATGACAGTGGCAGCACAGATATGTCTGTAGACTTAACTGTTGCCGACGCAGTAAAATCTGGTGATTATTTTACAGTTAAATTCCCCAAATACTTAAATTACTTTGGGAACAGCACACCGCAAAGCACTAAAATTCCAGATTTAATGAATGGTAACCAAGTCGTTGCTTCAGGTGCTTTTAATGAAAAAGATAATTCTTTAACTTATACATTTACTGACTATGTAGATAAACACGATAATGTAAAAGGTGAATTTGAATTGCCATTATGGGCTGACAGAACAGAAGCTAAAACATCTGGGAACTATCCTGTAACTACTACTGTTGCTGGCGAATCATTTACTGATAATGTTCAAATCAATTATAGAACTAACGATTCGCAAGTTTCATCAAATATTGATTCATTCATTACACATACTGACCAAGCAACAGGAGAGTATCAACAAGTTATTTATGTAAACCCACAAGCTAAACATGCTTATAATACTAAAGTGAATTTGTATAATTATTGGCCAGGTAAAAATACACCGAATGATAGTTCAGCTCAGTTGAATCCTGATGTTACTAGCTATAAAATATACGAAGTTCGAAACGGTGAAAAATTAAATCCAAGTTATTATTTAGATGAAAGTAATCCTAATTTGGTAGATGTAACAAATGTTAAGAATGATCCCAAATATAATTTCAACCCGCAATATACAACAGATGCTAGCGGTAAAGAAGTTTTAACATTAGATTTCCATAATTTACCTTCTAATGGTAGTCAATACGTTATAGTCTTAGATAGTAAGGCTCAAGATGGCAATCGTGAATCAATTAAAACTAGAGCTGAAATGACCTCTGATGCTGGTCCAAACGGTCAAAATCATAATTACTATACTTGGGATAATGAAAATATTTACCTACAAGGATCAGGAGAAGCAGACGGAGATGACGATGACACAGACGCTGACGCTGATGCGGATGCCGATGCAGACGCAGATGGAGATCACCCAGGAGAACCACATCATGATACAGATGGAGATAATGGCCATCATGGATCAGGTGATAAAGAATTACCAGATACGGGTAATGATAATAATAAACAAGCTGGCTTATTCGGCGGATTGTTTGCTGCCCTAGGTTCAGCATTATTATTCGGACGCCGTAAGAAAGATAAAAAGCAATAAAATCATTTAAATAGAGGGCTGGACTTTGTTCCGGCCCTTTTCATACATATAGAATAAGAAGGGGATTGAACTCATGAATATAACCAACGAAGTCGATCAAATTTTACAAAAGGCAGAAAAGAATTTATTAGGCAAAGATTATATTTTTATCAGTTTAGGAAATCCAAATATGAAAGCAACTATTAAGCTGTTGAAAAACCCTTCAAATATTAAGCGAGATATTATTAAACAATATGAACAATTTAAAAAGAAAGCAGGAAAATTTCCTCAGTGGGTTAAAGTCGATTTTGTGTATCGTACAGAAGAGACATCTTATGATGAAGTAAGAAAAGAGTTAGAAGATACGAGAAGAAATTACGTTGATTTCGGAATTGTATTAGATAGTAATTGGAATCGTGCTTTTATGGCCGAAGAAATAAATATTAATGCATTTGTACGACCAACTAAAGATAAGAAATCTTTCTTCCTATCTGAAGATAATATTAATAACTACTTGAAAAAATATACCAAACAAATGAATGCTTTTAGACATAAAGATTATGAAGGAAAAAATATTACAAAGTTCTATACTAAAGGCTATTTTATTGAAGATCATAAAGTATATAATTTAGGTGCAGAAGGTCGTGAAAAAGGCTTAAGAAAAGTGGAAAATCTTTCGCAAGAAATCGATAAAATGATTACTACTGCAACACAACATTTGGAAGATGAGATACAGCCTAATGGTAAATTCAACTATGGTTACTTTCCGCATTTCGATAAAAAAATCAGTTTCTACAATAATTTAAGACATTCATCTTCTACTTATGCCATGATCGAAGGTCTTCATTATTTAGGTAAGGATATAACAAGTGCAGATAAAGCAATTGATTATCTTATTGATAACTATCTGTATGAAAAAGATGGCGTAGGTCATATTTATGATGATACAAAGAATACTAATGAAATAAAATTAGGCCAGAATGCTGCATTTATCTTTGCAGTATGTGAATATTTACAGATTGACCCTGACCATCCAAAATATTTAGAAGCAGCTCAGAAAGTTGCAGAAGGTATTTTAACAATGATTGATGCAGAAACGGCCCAAACAGTTCACGTATTAAAGTATCCAACCTTAGAAATCAAAGATAAATTCCGTGTCATTTATTATGACGGTGAAGCTGCATTAGCCTTATTGCGTCTATACCAAATTGACGGCAATCCTAAGTGGCTAGAAACTGTACAAGCTATGTTTGAACGATTCATTTCATTAAAGTATTGGCAATATCACGATCATTGGCTCGGTTACTGTACAAATGAGTTGATTCAAATTAAACCCGAACAGAAATATATCGAATTCGGTATTCGTAACGTCTCTAGCTATCTTGATTATATCAAGAATAGAATTACAACTTTCCCGACGTTTATGGAAATGTTGATGGCGACTTACCATATTATTGCTAAAGCACGTGAAAAAGGCTTTGGAAGAGTGGTCGATAAGTTGATTAACGTTGAAGAACTTATTGATACTATTCACACACGAGCTGACTATCAACGAACTGGATATTTTTATCCAGAAGTCGCAATGTACTTTAAGAACCCATCAAGAATCTTAGGTACTTTCTTCATTAAACACCACGGTTATCGGGTTAGAATCGATGATATAGAACACTATGTTTCAGGTTACGTTCAATATCAACATGTCTTTAAAGAAGAAAATAATTCATGAAAATAATTCATCTACCGTCACTTTGAATTGTTTAGCTATTCGAAATGCTAAACTTAACGAAGGATCGTATTTATTATTTTCAATTGCATTAATGGTTTGTCTCGAGACATTGACATTTTTACTCAAAGTCTCTTGAGACATGCCATTTTGTTTTCTATAATATTTTATTTTATTTTGCAAAGAAATCAACCCTTAGATGTGTATTTTTGCTTAATCGAAAAATAACTTAGGACTACCATAACTAAAGTGATTACTAAAAAAACGCCTTCAGGATATTTGCCAATTAAACTTCTATTTGCATCGACTAATCCGCTTGTTCTAAAAATAAAACTAATTGATAGGACAAATACTAAACCTACAAAGCTTTTAGCAAAACCTTCCATAAAAATTTTACTTTGTCGTTCATCATAATTACTTTCATTTTTAACATCTACAATTTCAGATGGTAGAAAGAAACGATGAATACCTCTCCACATGAAAAAGAATGCATTGATTGTAATAATTAAAATAATAGTTTCTGTCATAATGATGCACCTCTATATGTAAAATATATTTGACACCTTTAGCTTATATTACTCTTTTAAAAGTGTCAAACTTATTTTACATTTACTATCAAAAAAGCAGAATCACATGGATTCTGCTTTTTCTTAAACACCTAAATATTCTCTAAATGTTGAACCAATATATTCTGTGCGATATAAACCACGTTTCTGCAATTCTGGAACAATTAAATCAATAAAGTCTTCAAGACTGCCCGGCAATGTGGGAGGCATCAAATTGAATCCATCTGCCACACCTTCATTCAACCAGTATTCCATTTCATCAACGATAGTTTCAGGCGTACCGATAAGTGTCAAATGGCCGCCTCCTGCATTCAAGTAACCTAATAATTCACGTACAGTAGGATCTGTATCATTAATAATTTCCAATACCGTTTCATAACGTCCGACTGGTCCGGTAAATTTCTCTACAGGAGGTAACTCCGGTACTTTTGCATCTAATTCCCACTCAGAGCAGTCTTGTTGTACAAAGAAGCTCAGTTGTTTTAAGGCTGTTTCAATCGGTAATTTTTCATCTAAAGCTGCTTTCTTTTCCAAAGCTTCTTCATGCGTTTTACCCACATAAGTGACTAAACCTGGGAAGATTTTGAGACGTCGGTCAGTGTAACCTTGCTTAGAAATTTCAGCATCCATACGCTTTCTGAAATTTCTCGCTTGCTCAATATTCCAAGAAACCGAATACACTGCATCCGCATATTTCACAGCCAAAGCAACACCTTGTTTAGAGGCGCCTGCTTGCATAGCTACCGGTTTGCCCTGTGGACTGCTCGGTGTTGAAAGCGGTCCTTTAACTGCAAAATTAACACCTTTATGATTAAAAGGCTGGATATTCTTAGAATCTACAAGTTGATTTTGATCACGGTCGTGTTTGAAATCCTCAGGGTGCCAAGATTCAAACGCGGCATTCATAACTTCTGCAAATTCTTCAGCAATTGCATAGCGGTCATCATGATTAGGCAACTCTGTCATCCCGTGGTTCTTAGACTCCAGGTCAGTCATAGAAGTAACTAGGTTCCAACCTGTACGGCCACCTGAAATATGGTCCAGACTCAACAATTGTCTTGCAGCCGTATAAGGATTCGAGAACGTGCTCGAAATAGTAGAAACTAAACCGACATGATGTGTTACCTGTGAAATCGCAGTTAAATTCACAATCGGATCAAACCAGAACGCCGGCATCGACGTATCATCCTTCGCAGGAAAAGATTGATTATCAGCAAAGAACACCGCATCAAATAAGCCGCATTCAGCAATTTGTGCCAAATCTTGGTAATAATTAATATCTCCAACACGTTCCACACTCGAATCAGGCATGAGCCAAGCAGCCTGGTGATGACCACAACCAAATATGAGGACACCAATATGTAGTTGCGCTTTCTGATCAGACATTTCCATTCACCTCTGTTTTTAATTTTAAAAAAGAAAGCATGAGAAAGAGGGCAGAACTTGAGAGTGCGCCCTCTGGGTTGATAGACGGGCTTTCGAAGGCTGATTCCTTGTCAATAAGTCGAAATTCCCCGAAGACTGAAGAACGTCTTCTGCTCATTTCTCCTTATTGCTCGGAATCAAAGCGGCCTTCTCAAGCACCTTGTTTAATTCATTGTCAATCCGCCGTCTACTGTAATATTTTGTCCTGTAATACCTTTTGCTTGTTCTGAAACGAGATAAACTACCATGTTGGCCACATCTTGAGGTGTTGTCACCTTTTTCAACGGCGTAGTTTGAGCGATTAAATCGAAGACTTCTGGTGTTGTCACGGCACTAGCGTCTGTAGTTTTAAGTAATCCACCAGAGACTACATTCGCCGTAATACCGTATTGTCCTAATTCTGAAGCGATATTACGTGTGAAGCCGATTAAAGCTGCTTTCGCTGTTGTGTACTCATGGTAAGGTACAACAGGATTTTGGTATAAATTAGTTCCGATACTTACAATACTTCCTGCTTGATGTTCGATGAATTGCGGTACTACGCTTTGCACTACGTTGAATGCTGCTTTCAAAGTACCGTCGATTTGTTGCTGGTAGTCTTCCCAGCTCATGTCAGGAAACGCTTTTTGGGCAGTTGGATCAAATTTGAATCCGACTAATGCGTTATTGACGACTGCATCAATTTGACCGAACTTTTCAGTGCCTTCTTTTACCAAAGCGTCTACCGCTTCGCGATTTGTGACATCTGCTTGTATTGCGACAGCGCGTTCGTTTCCGATTTCTTGAACGAGTTGCTCTGCTGCATCTTTGCTTTGGTTATAATTGATAATAATATTGAACCCTTGTTCTGCGAGTGTCTTAGTGATTGCTGCGCCTAAACCGCGTGCACCGCCTGTTACGAGTACTGTTCTTGCCATGTTAATCCGCTCCCTTTTTTCTATTATAGACATAAAAAATACGCATGATTGTTAAAATCTGCGTAGGCAAGAGGGCAGTCTGAGGTCAGTACTAAACCTACTCATTCTGCGGTTATCTCACACTTTCCTACGCTAGTTTCAGCTAGATCAGGTTCAAAGGGTCTGAGGAAATCCTCATCTCAGTTTGAAAAAACACCCCTAGTGCGTATCTTTTTGTTACTTTCAATGTAGCTTGAATTTGAGAGGGTGTCAAGGAGAGGAGAATCTTGTATGCAATACGTGAAATTTGGTGAATGAAAGTGTTATGATAAGGGAGAATTCTAGCGGATAATATTTAAATGAATGGAGGGATTTGAATGTTCTGGTTAGGAATGTCGTTCCCAATTTTAGCAGTCGGCTTCATTGTTATGGCTGTACGTGAAGAAAAGAAACGTAAAGCAAAACAAAAGGAAAAAGAAGCGAAATGGGAAGCAGAAAAAGCACAGAATAATGGTGAAGCAACGAATGAATCTGCCGAAAACCATTCAAATGCTGAGGAAGAAGTTAAACATTAAAGAAAGCTGGGACATATTAAATTGTCTCAGCTTTTCGTATCTACATACTAACATAAACATTCTCCGCTTAATCTCTCGAGATTAGGCTATAATTAACAAAGTAAGAAAATTCAGACATCTAAAAACAAAGGGGTAATGTTTATGTCAGAGACAACACAAACAAAGGACAAACCGAAGCCATCGAAACTCAGGAAATTTAAATTCAAAACACCGCATACTTACGCTTTACTGATGATGATTATCGCCGTAGCTTGCATTTTAACTTATATTATTCCTGCTGGAGAATACAAACGAGAAGAAAAGGGCGGACAAACACTTGTAGTTCCAGGGTCTTACCATGAAATTGCACAACACGGCGTATCCTTTCTAGACTTATTCCGTGCTGTTCCCGAAGGATTATTAACAGGGGGAGAAATAGTCTTTTACATCTTCTTAGTCGGAGGCGCCTTTGGTATTGTCCATCGCACAGGTGCTTTTGAAAACGGCATTAACCAAGCCATAAAATCATTAGGCTCTTCGAAAATTCTAATGATTCCACTCACTATGACCGTCTTTTCCATCTTAGGATTCTCTATCGGTTTAGCAGAAGAAACTATTATCTTCGTGCCGATTGGTGTTATTATTGCTCGCACGCTCGGTTATGATGCACTGACAGGAGCCGCCATGGTCATACTCGGTGCTGCCAGCGGATTTATCGGCGGGATGCTTAATCCATTTACAGTCGGTGTTGCGCAAACAGTGGCAGAACTTCCCATGTTCTCAGGATGGGGCTTGAGAACAGTCATCTATCTCTTTATTCTAGCCGCTGCGATTACTACCGTCCTGCTCTATGCCCGAAAGGTAAAACGTAATCCACAGAAGAGTATCGTTTATGCACTTGAACAAGAAGAAGGCGACAGCCATAAAGCCATTGACTACGAACGCTTTACCAAACGACAAGCCTTAGCACTCGGCATGATTGTACTCGCCATTATTTTCAACGTATATGGCATCTTCCGCTTCGAATGGACCTTCAACCAAATGAGCGCCAACTTTGTCCTGGCAGGCTTACTCGCCGGCTTAATCAGCGGACTCGGACTCAACGCAACCTTCGACGCCTTTATCGACGGCATGAAAGACATCCTCTTCGGCGCCATGATCGTAGGTTTCGCCAAAGGAATCGTCGTTATTCTGGAACAAGGCAAGATCATCGACAGTATCATTCACGGCATGACCACACTATTAAACGACGTGCCGTCATCTATTGTCATCATCGTCATGTTCATCTTCCAATTCTTCCTGAACTTCTTCATTCCGTCAGGTTCAGGCCAAGCACTTACAACCATGCCATTGATGGTACCCATTTCAGACCTGCTGCACATTAACCGTCAGCTCACCGTGCTCGCCTTCCAATACGGCGACTCCATCAGCAACGTCCTCTTCCCGACCTCCGCCATTCTGATGGGCGCCCTCGCCGTAGCCAAAATCTCCTACGTCCAGTGGCTGAAATTCGCTTGGAAACTCATTGCCATCTGGGCCCTAATCTGCGCGATAGCCATGTCCATTGCATTACTTGCAGGCTATTAGGGAAAAGAAACCCTTGAAGAGAACCGTGCAAGGAAAGAGGAGGTCTGAAGATGAGCCAGCATACGAAAGAGAAATTGTGGAGCGAGTATAAATACGAAGTCATGTGGCACAGTCAGAAACATTACAATCAAATACGTGCAGAAATGAAAGCACAACTTGCTGAAGACGATTTAGAATCCTTAATTGATGAAGCTTTAGCTATTGAACCGCAAAAAGGTTCGGTGTTGAATACCTTTGATCATATGTGGGGATATTTTAAGAAAGAAGCAACAGATACAGAGAAAGAACAACATCAAATATTAAAAGAAAACTTTCAATCCGACAAAGCAACACAATTTGACTTATTGCAGTTTATCTGTACACTTGCTGAAAAATATCAGAGCAAGTATTTATTGAATTCATCGATTTTGAAAAAAGTATGACAAAATGTAAATATAATCTAAATTTTTCAGAAAAAAGGTATGTTATTAAATGACATTTATCTCTTTTTCGCTTAACATGTAACACAAGTTTCAATTAAGTACGATTAATTTAGGTAACATTCTTAAATTGATTTTATTTTTATAAATAGAGGGTACAAGCCTCTAGTAAGAATAATGACAACAAGGTGTGATTTTTGTGGAACAGACAATCAATGAGGATTATGAATATTGTAAACGTATCATGGAAGAATACTCTAAAACTTTCTTCTATGCCTTCAACAATCTTCCGGAAAATGAACGTAAAGCAGTATGGGCTATTTATGCAATTTGTCGCATGATAGACGACAGTATTGATGAGTATGAAGATCCTGAACGTTTGCAGGCGATTCGAGAAGATTTAGAAGCGGTTTATAAAGGGAAATCAGAGCAGCAATTTAAAAGCGATGCACCAGTCATGCGTGCATTTGGGGATACTTTGCAAGAATATCCTGTTCCGCAACAAGCATTCTTGACTTTGATGGAATATGTAGAAGCGGATTTAACGATGACGGCCTTGCAGACAGACCAAGATTTATACGCTTATTGTTATGGGGTAGCTGGTACGATTGGAGAATTGCTGACACCGGTATTAGCAGACCCGGCATATTATGAAACTGCCGATGCAATTGGTATAGAATTAGGCAAAGCGTTGCAAATTACGAATATTTTACGGGATGTCGGAGGAGATTTTGAAAATGGTCGCATCTACCTGAGTGCAGAGCGTCTGCAGGAATATGAGGTAGATTTAGAAGCAGTCTATCATCAAGGCGTTACTCAGAATTATATTGATTTATGGGAAAGTTACGCGCAAGATGCAGACGATATGTATACACATGCTTTAGATAATTTACATTACTTCCACAAAGAAGCGCGCCCGATTATTGAGTTGGCTGCTGAAGCCTACCATGCAATTTTGCCGGTGGTGCGCAAACAGAATTACTCCTTACATGAACGTGCCTATGTCAGCCGTTGGAAAAAAGGGCGGATTTATCGACGCGTGATGAAAAATTATAAATAAGGCAGAGAGCGGACAGAAATAACATTCGCATTATAACTACTGCCACATAAAAAAGCTGAGGCAACCACTGCCTCAGCTTTCAATACATATCAATCAAATTCTACTAATTGCGGTCCGTCTTCGGAATCGCTATTCATGAGTTTGATAGATTTTGGAATGGCTCTGATGACACATAATTTAGGGTCATCTTTAGATTGGAAGAATGATTTATCTTGTTCATCCCAAATCCAATCAATAATATCTGGATCCTCAGTCACTTCTAAATCAGCGTAGATTTCTAAGAAACTGTGATTGTTTGTATCGTCATAACCGAGTAAAATATGAGCGATAGGATTCTTTTCAATTTCCTCGATTTTCATTGATTCTCTGCTTGTTTTTGTATAAAGATCAAATTCTTGGTCGTAGAATATCATATAACGACTATCTGGAATATTTTCTTGTGAAGTAGATAAGACACCAATACGAGATTCTTTCATAATTTCTTTGATTTTTTTCAATACAACTTCTCTATCCATTTCGCTTCACCTCTCTTAGTGTTTACCCGAATTCATTTGTATTAAATAAAAATACGTAAAATCGATATTTTATTTTGATGTAAAATGTAAAATAAATATAATGGAATTAAGGAATTGTAAATGAGGAGTGAGGAAATGAACGTTAAAAAGATAGTCATTGCTCCAGATTCATTTAAGGAGAGTATGACAGCGGCAGAAGCGGGACGTGCATTGCAAATGGGCTTGAGCGCTACACTTCCGGAAACAACTGAATATGATATTGTCCCGATGGCAGACGGTGGCGAAGGGACGATGCAAGCACTCCATTTAGCGTTAGGCGGTGCTTACCAGAAAGTCGAGGTTCAAAATGCACTAGGTGCGCCTGTAGAAGCGCAGTACTCCTATGTCTTCAATCAGTCTACTGCGATTATAGAATTGGCTGAGGCTTCAGGGCTAGAACGTATTTCAACAGAGGACCGCAATCCTCTCTTAACTTCTACTTTCGGCACGGGCCAACTTATCATGGATGCTTTAGAAAAGGGTGCACAGAAAATTATTCTAGGTATCGGCGGTAGTGCGACTAACGATGGTGGTACAGGAATGCTACGTGCGTTAGGTGTAAAATTCTTTGATGCAGAAGGAGAAGCCTTGCCTGAAGGTGGCGCTTCATTAAAACGGTTAGAGCGTATTGATTTGAGTGCAATGGATGACCGTTTGAAAGATGTAGAGTTTGAAATTGTTTGTGATGTGGATAATCCATTGCTTGGAGAACGTGGCGCAACTAAAACCTATGGCGCTCAAAAAGGAGCGTCAGAAGCGGATTTAGAAGTATTAGAAGATGCACTCACTCAATATCGTGATGTCTTAACTACCACTTTCGATCAAGACTACTCTGAAGTTCCTGGTGCTGGCGCAGCTGGTGGTACAGGGATTGCGTTACATGCGTTCCTTTCAGCTGAGTTGACTCGCGGGATTGATGTGGTATTGAGAGAAACCGATTTAGAAACGCGCTTAAAGGACGCAGATTTATGTATTACCGGTGAAGGTAAGATAGATGCACAGACGATTTACGGCAAAACACCAATTGGCGTGGCAGAAGTGGCGCAACGCTGCAATGTGCCCGTCATAGCAGTCTGCGGCGTAGTGGGCGAAGATTATGACATTGTACATGACCATGGCATTTCTTATGTATTTTCACTTGTAGGTAAAGATGATGATGATAAGTATGCCGATAAGCCTTCTGAAGTGGAAATTTCAGAAGCCATGGAGAATGGATTCAGTTCTATGGTGGAAAAAGGGAGAGCAATTGGCGAGTGGGTTCAACACGAAAGATAAACTTTAAAAAGAAAAATTTTGTATTTGTTGATCTAAAAAACAGGTGCCGAGATATTATTTTGTCTCGGTGCCTGTTTCATTTTTTAGGCAAAATAAATGTAAACGTTTCACTCCTTATCACGCAAGTATTCAACGATTTGAGGGGTATTTTACGCTTCAAAAAACTTTTGAAAAGAGGGGATTTTTTTGTTGACGAATGGCTTTGAGGGGTTTATTATTGAAAATCGTACACAGGGTGTACTATTAAAAAAAGAACTTAAATAAAGTATCGCACGACGTATATTGAAGTTAAAATTTCACGCAGCAACGTATCATAATGTCTGATAGTACAAAGGGTGTACTTTTAGGAAAGTAAGGAGAGAGTAGAAAATGTTTAATGAGTTTAAATTGATGAAAAACAATAAAATGTTGATTGTGGCGTTAATCGCCATCGGTTTATTGCCGCTCATTTATGTTGCACTATTTGTAGGGTCAATTTGGGATCCCTATAATAAAACGGATCACTTGAAGATTTCGATCGTCAATCACGACAAATCCGCAACACTTCAAGGCAAAAAATTAACGATCGGGGATGACTTGGTTGATAAATTAAAAGACAAGAAAAAATTTACGTTCCAAGAAGTCTCTGAAAAAACTGCCAGAAAACAATTGAAAAATGGTAAGTCTTTAGGAACAATTATTATTCCTGAGAATACGTCAAAAAATGCAACCACTTTATTAGATGAACACCCTAAGAAAATCCACTTAGAAACACAAGTGAATCCTGGCTCTAGTTTCACTGGAAGTCAAACAGCACAAAAAGCAATTGATACAGTTACAAAAACAATGCAAAATAATGTGCGCGAAAAATATTTAGGTGAATTATTCAAAGCAAATAAACAATCTAAAGAAGGTTATTCTGATACCTCCGATGCTTTAGGCCAAATGTCTAATGCAGAAGGTCAATTAATCGACGGTAATAACCAAGTGACTCAAGGCTTGCAACAAATGGCTCCAATGGCTGGTGCACAAGGTCAACAGTTATTGCAGGG
The DNA here is from genome assembly GCF_003718735.1 of Staphylococcus debuckii. Taxonomy (NCBI): domain Bacteria; kingdom Bacillati; phylum Bacillota; class Bacilli; order Caryophanales; family Staphylococcaceae; genus Staphylococcus; species Staphylococcus debuckii. The sequence continues at coordinate 415,897 of NZ_CP033460.1, forward strand.
GAATGAAAAAGTAACAAGCGGTTTACAAGAATTGCAACAAAATAATAATCAATTGAAATCTAAAATTGATGATGCAGTTAAAAAACAAACTGAAGTACATTTCGATAAAGCCAATGAAAATGCATTAAATAATATTGAAGATGTAGATCAACATAATATTACAAAAGCAGATCACTATGGTGAAACAGTATTGCCTTATATGGCTGCTGTAGGTTTATTCGTAGGTGCCGTATCCTTTGCAGCGATTTATCCGCTAACTAAAACAATGACTCCAGAGACAAGACCTTGGAAACAAATTCTAGGGAAAATATTCCTTTACGTCATTCAAGGTACCTTTGCAGCTATCTTGATGAGTTTATGGGTCATCTTCGGACTCGGTTTAGATATTGAAAACATGGGACACTTCTTATTAGTGGGCATCTTATGGAGTATCGCAGCATTGTCCTTAACTTCACTCTTAGTGTTGTTCCTAGACCGTGTAGGACTCTTCTTGGCAATGCTCATTCTAGTGTTGCAATTGAGTTCAAGTGAAGGAATGTTCCCGATTGAAATGTCAGCAGCATTCTTCCGCTTCATCCATCCATTCTCACCAATGTCTTATGCCATCCAAGGATTCCGTGAAGCAATCTTTACGAACGCCGGACACTTCAACTTCGGTTTCGTCATACTTTCACTTGGCAGCATCGCAGTCGTTTCTATGTTGATCCAATACCTCGTATTAATCTGGTTCAACAAACGCGGCAAACCATTAATTCAAATGAGCTTTAATTAAGAATTAAACAATATTTTTTCGAAAGTAGCTCAAGCATAAGACGAATAACTGTTATACTAGGCTTAGTGATAAATGGAATGGAGGCATCATCATGACTTATGATATGCAAGAAGCGCTGACACGCTTCGACCTCATTTTGATGAGTATCAACAAGACAATTTCGGATATGCTGCAAGAAACTGGACTGGAATACACAATTTCACGCGAACAAATGGAAGCACTGATTATTATTCGTACCTGCAGCCAAGTTACTGTCAATGAATTGGCTGAGAAGCAAGGCATTTTTAAGACTGCTGCTTCTAAACGAATTAATAAACTGGAAAAGTTAGGGCTGGTAAAGCGGGCGCCCTCTGATAATAAACGTATCAAACTCATGCAGATGACAGAGGAAGGTACACGGTTTTTAGAAGAGGTGAAATACAAACTTTCCAGCGTTGTAGAACAAAGCTTACATGGCATATTTACGACAGCAGAAATCAATGACTTCGTCGATAAATTAGAGGATATTGAAAAGGCTTTAAAAGAACGAAAACGCTATATACACGATTAAATCTGTGGGGGATTTAATAGATGAGCAGTCGGGATACCTATAAGAGGGTGTTCCGGCTTTTTTAGATGAAATCATTACCAGACTGTACACACGGGTAAAGATTACTATCGTAATTAACTTAAATAACTTTATGACGAGAAAAATGGAGTGATGGTAATGACTGAAACAATGAAAGCAATGGCTGTAGATAAATATGGTAAACAACCCGTGCAAATGAAAGAATTACCTATTCCAGAAGTAGGCACAGAAGACGTCTTGGTAAGAGTAAAAGCAGCAAGTGTCAATCCAGTAGATTTCAAGATACGTGACGGCGATTTAAAGATGGTCATGAAATATCGTTTCCCGCTAATTTTAGGAAATGATTTTGCAGGCGTGATCGAAAAGGTAGGTAAAGATGTTACGGATTATAAAGTCGGCGATAAAGTGTATGGTCGACCAGGCAAGGATAAGATCGGTACGTTCGCACAATATTTTGCGTTGAGTCATAATGACATTGCACCGATGCCGGAGAATTTAAATTTCGTGGAAGCGGCAAGCATTCCTTTAGTCGGCTTAACGTCTTATCAAGCCTTTCATGAAATTATGCATTTAAAAAAAGATGATAAAGTGCTCGTACAAGCAGGTTCAGGCGGTGTCGGTACGTTCGCAATCCAGCTCGGAAGGGTAATGGACTTGCACGTGGCAACCACTGTAAGTGATCGTGGAGAAGAGCTCGTGAAGTCTCTAGGTGCCGATGAAATTATCAATTATAAACAACAAAATTTCTGGGATGTACTGTCAGGTTATGATGGTGTATTTAATTTAATTCCTGGTGAGAATCTAGATAAAGCCTTCACTATCTTAAAACGGGGCGGTGCCATCGCTTCATTAGTCGGCCCGCCTACTAATAAATTTGCGGATGAGATGCATCTGAAACCCATCCAACGTCTAGGTGTGTGGTACATGTCTCGCAATGTACGTAAATTGATGAAACAATACGGCGTGCACTATGAATTCTTCTTAATGCATCCAAGTGGTGAACAGTTACGTACGATAACCAACTTGATCGAGGAACAGGAAATTAAACCTGTCATCGATAAAGTCTTTCCATTCCATGATACGCAGAAAGCTTTAGAGTACTCTGAAGAAGGACATGCGAAAGGCAAAGTCGTTGTAAAAATAGAAGATTAAGACTGCGCGCAGTCTCATTTTTTTAAAAAAATAAATGGTAGAGAGAAGCGAGACAGAAAGGATGAATCACTCCTTCCTATTTCCTTCAACTCTACCGTTTTCTTTTACATATAAATCAGTACGAAGACAATAGCTATACTTGCCACTCCATTATTGAGCATATGGACCATGTAGCTGTCCCAGATATTGCGACGGCGATTGTAAGCCATGTAGAATGCGGCGCCCATTCCTCCGTATAATAGGAAGAAGATGATATTGTTCGGCATATGATTCAGCGAGAAGATGGCTGAGGAAAGAAGAATCGGCCACCAGAAAGAAAAGCGTCTGAAAATCGTTTCCTTGAAAATACCGCGGAACGTTACTTCTTCAAAATAAGGTGCAACAAACGTAATATGTATCAAGAAAATTGCGAGTGCAATCACGACCATCGGATTGCTGAAATGCGTTAAATTATCAATTTGTTCCATAAGTGCTTTATCGTTAGCGGAACTATCCGTATGGAAAATAGCTGTGGCAGCTACCGCACATACAGTGGTCCAAACACGTAAACCGATAAAGTACAAAACACTGATTCCGAAATCTTGCAGACGGACAGCTTTCATTTTTTCATAGCCGCGTTTGCGGTAGTACCAAGTAATTAACCAAGCCATGAGTCCTGTGACAACAATGTAAAGAAGAATCAAGACGATAAACACAGCGGCGTGGGCTTGTTTACTGAAAGCCACATATGCAGCAATCGCACCGGCTACAGCTGTCGGGATTTGTGTGGCAAACATGAAACCAATGAAAATAAGAATATTGACGGCGATATTGCCTTTAGGGGGCCTATTCTTAGTTGCGCCAGGTTGTGCCTGACGCGGCCGACGAATAAGTTGATAACGGCGCCTTGTTGTATGAGATGGATACTCTGACATCAGGTGAAGCCTCCTTAAGATTGTTAGGTTAGGGATAGTGTAACATATTCGTATTAATTCTATATAAAGTGTTCAAAATGTGTATAAATTTTAAACATCTGATGACTAAGTGATTGACAGTGTAGATTGCTAAGTTTTATGATAGTAGATGTACAAAGATGCTTTCTTTTTTAAATATCAGAGAAACACAAACGCTTTATTTTAAATATAGACGAATGTACTCTACAATAAGGATGAAAAGGGAAGTAGTGTTATCTGCAACAAGATTAACTTTAAATTTAAGGAAGGTGGTTTTAAAGTGAGTCAATCAGAAAGTAAAGACGTCATTTTAATTGGCGCTGGTGTTTTAAGCACTACATTTGGTTCATTTTTAAAAGAAATTCAACCCAACTGAAATGTTAAACTTTTCGAGCGTTTAGATGGACCTGCGCAAGAAAGTTCATATGATACAAGTAATGCTGGTACTGGGCATGCCGCATTATGCGAATTAAACTACACAGTAGAGCAACCGGATGGTTCGGTTGATGTGGAAAAAGCGAAAGAAATTAATGAGGAATTCGAGATTTCTAAACAATTCTGGGCACATTTAGTGAAAACGAATGCGATTTCTAATCCTCGTGAATTTATTACACCGCTTCCGCACATCAGTTTCGTACAAGGTATCCGCAACGTTCAATTCTTACAAAAACGTTATGAAGCCTTGAAAGATTTACCAATGTTCGAAGGCATTGAATTCACTCAAGATCGTGAAAAATTAGCAGAGTGGATGCCATTAATGATGAAAGATCGTAAAGAAAACATTGCGATTGCCGCAAGTAAAATTAACGAAGGTACAGACGTTAACTTCGGTGAATTAACTCGTAAACTTGCGAAAAACTTAGAATCACATAACAACGCTGAATTGAATTATCGTCATGAAGTTATCGGCTTCCAACAACTTGGCGACAAAAAATGGGAAGTGGAAGTGCGCAACTTAGATGACAATACAATTTCTACACACGTTGCAGATTATATCTTCATCGGTGCAGGCGGCGCAGCAATTCCATTACTTCAAAAAACTAAAATCGAAGAAAGCAAAAACTTGGGCGGCTTCCCAATCAGCGGTGCTTTCTTAGTATGTAAAAACCCAGAAGTGGTTAAAGAACACGATGCCAAAGCATATGGCAAAGAACCACCAGGCACACCGCCAATGACAGTGCCTCACTTAGACCGTCGTTATGTTCGCGGCGAGAAAAGTTTATTATTCGGACCATTTGCAGCAATCGGTCCTAAATTTTTGAAACATGGTTCAAACTTGGACTTATTCCGTTCATTGAACAAAGACAACATTTTAACAATGACTTCAGCCGGTTTGAAAAACTTGCCATTAGTGAAATACTCAATCCAACAATTGTTGATGAAGAAAGAAGACCGCATGAAAGAATTGCGTCGCTTCGTTCCTAGCGCGAAAGATGAAGATTGGGAATTACACATTGCTGGTAAACGTGTTCAAGTAATTAAAGACACACCAGAATTCGGTAAAGGCTTCATTCAATTCGGTACAGAAGTCGTACATTCTAAAGACCACACAGTTGTTGCTATGCTTGGCGAATCACCAGGGGCTTCAACTTCAGTATCTGTAGCTTTAGATATCATTGAACAAAACTTCCCATCATACGTGGAAGCATGGACACCGAAAATTAAAGAAATGGTGCCATCTTACGGTCAATCATTAATTAAAGATACAGACTTATTGCATAAAGTACGCAAAGATTCAGCTGAAGCATTAGACTTGAATAAAAAATAAATAGATTGATGATTTCATGAAAGGTGAAGACCGCTATTTGGTTTTTACCTTTTTTATATCCTCATAAATTGGCACGTCCTCCTATCCAACCTTCTTATTATTCCCTCAATCTTGTTTGCTAACCTTTATAATCACAATTTTCAGAATTATTTGCACAATATAATACTTTACCGATATACTAGTTTCAACTTACATCTTTTTCAGGGGGTATGCGTATGTCAGAAGCAAAGAAGAAAAAAGGGTTTGTTGACAGGTCGCTAGATATTATCGAAAAGTCAGGTAATAAATTGCCGGATCCAGTCGTGATTTTCATCTCACTCTGTGTCATTATTTTGATCGCCTCAGTCATTACAGGTTCACTGGGCGTCAAAGCCAAGAATCCGGCAGATGGAAAAGTCGTGGAAGCAGTCAACCTATTGACGCCAAGCGGAATTGCGAAGATGATTTCAGAAGCGGTCAATAACTTTGCGACCTTTCCACCGTTAGGACTTGTACTGGTCGTAATGCTTGGGGTAGGCATTGCGGAAAAGACAGGTTACTTCGAAACAGTCATGAAATACACCATTGAAAAAGCACCGAAGAAAATTATCGTTCCCGTTATTATTTTAGTGGGAATCTTCGGTAACGCAGCAGGGGACGCTGCGCCCATTGTATTGCCACCTATCGCAGCCATGATTTTTATTAAACTAGGTTACCATCCGATTGCTGGTCTTGTAATGGCCTACGCTTCAGCGCTCGGCGGTTTCTCAGCCAGTCTCGTTATCGGGATGACGGACGCACTCGTGGTTTCTTTTACCGAACCAGCCGCAAAGCTAGTAAGTGATTCAATGCATGTCAACGCAGCCATGAACTATTACTTCCTATGCGCTTCTACTTTACTCTTGCTCATAGTTGCCTGGTTTGTGACCGTTAAAATTGTTATCCCGCGTTTCGGAAACTATGACAGTTCCGTTCACGAAGAGGAAGACGATATTACCAAACAAGAACGTCGCGCCATGCTATTTGCCAATATCGGTTTAGTCATTGTCCTCATCATTATCGCAGCCTTAGCTATTCCCGAAAACGGCATCTTGCGTAACGCGAAGACAGGCAGCCTAATCAATGATTCACCACTGATGAACGGAATCGTGCCGATTATCACCATCTTATTCCTAGTACCCGGACTCATTTACGGATTCGCAGCCAAAACCATGCGTACCACACGCCAATTCGCTGAAATGCTAGGAGACGCCATGAGTACCATGGGACCTTTCATCGTCATCGTCTTCTTCGCCGCACAGATGCTGGCCTACTTTACTTGGAGCAACCTCGGTACCATTATGGCCATCAAAGGTGCAGAAGTACTCAAAGGCGCAAACGGCGTCATCTTAATACTCGGCGTCTTAGTACTTTCAGCAGGCATCAACATGCTGATGGGCAGCGCCTCAGCCAAATGGGCCATACTCGCACCCATACTCGTGCCCATGCTCATGCTGCTCGGCTACCATCCCGCCTTTACACAAGTCATCTACCGAGTCGGCGATTCCATCACGAACCCCATCACACCCATGATGCCCTACCTGCCGTTACTCCTATCCTTCGCACAACGCTATCAGAAAGACATCGGCATCGGCACACTCATCGCCGCACTCATGCCCTACTCAGTCGCATTCGGCATCTTCTGGACATTGTTGCTGATACTATGGTACCTGCTCGGCATTCCAGTCGGTCCAGGCGGTCCCATCCACCTTCCATAAACCCATTTGGGAAAAGAAAGCCTTGGAGAGCGGGGACACGATAAAGATTTCATCAGAACAAGAAGGGGGACAACACTATGAATTACGAACAATATCAAGACAAAATTATAGCCTATCGCAGACATCTGCATGCACATCCAGAGGTTTCTTTTAAAGAATATGAAACTGCACAATTTATCCGATCTAAACTGCGTGAAATGGAGCATTGCAAAGTCGTTGAACTGACCGAAACAAGCACCGTGGCTGTATTCAATGAAGGGCAAGGTAAGAAAATCGGCTTGCGTGCAGACATCGATGCCTTGCCAGTAACCGAACAGCGCGAAGAATTTGACTTTGTATCTCAAAATGAAGGCGTCATGCATGCGTGTGGTCATGATGGGCATACTGCCGTATTGCTCGGCGCTGTGCATTACTTTAATGATCACTTAGAAACTATTCCTAATGAGGTCCATTGTATCTTTCAACATGCCGAAGAATTAATCCCAGGCGGTGCACGTGAAATGGTGGCCACAGGCTACTTTGATGATTTCGACTTTATATACGGTCATCATTTATGGACACAGCTTGAATTAGGACTGATCGACATTAAAGAAGGACCTGCCAGTGCTAACTCGGATATTTACCACATTACGATACAAGGTCGTGGCGGTCATTCGAGTATGCCGGAAATGGCGATTGACCCATTGGTATTAGGTGCGCAATTTGTGAATGCCTTACAAACTATCGTCTCACGCCAAGTCTATCCTTTTGACCCAGTAGTAGTGTCGAATACAATCTTTCAAGCAGGGACTTTCGGCGCTGAAAATGTCATCGCGGATAAAGCAGAACTCGGCGGCTCTGTGCGCACGACCACTCAAGCAAACCGCCATCTCGTGATGACTCAAATGGAGCGTTTGTTAAAGAGTACCTGCGAGAGTGTTGGTGCTGAATATGTATTAGATTACAAAGTAGGCTACGACAGTGTTTATAACGATCCGGAACAAACGCGCTGGGTTAAACAGTTGGCTGAAACTTATTTCCCAGGAAAAGTAGTAACCAGAGATCCGATGATGGGCGGAGAAGATTTCAGTGCCTTCTCGAATATTGTACCAAGTACATATGCATTTATCGGAGCGGGACAAGCAGAAGGCGAATACGATAGACCGCATCATCATCCGAGGTTTGCTTTGAATGAAGCATCATTTGAAATGGCCTTCGATATGTTTACTGAAGTGGCGAAACATTATAAATAGAGTAGGTGGGGAGATGTGAGGTTGGCGGTTTTTGGACATTTTGGATGGAGTAGTGTCTAGAATCGAGTGTTTTTTAGATATTTTCACGATATAAATAGATATATTGGCCAAGATGAGAGGCAACGTGTCCAATAAATAGATATATTGGCCAAGAATGAGAGCAACGTGTCCAATAAACGGATATATTGGCCAAGAATGAGAGCAACGTGTCCAATAAACGGATATATTGGCCAAGATGAGAGGCAACGTGTCCAATAAATGGATATATTGGCCAAAAATGAAGCAAACATGTCCAATAAACGGATATATTGGCCAAGATGCACTCAACACATCTACCACAAAGGAAGGGCCAGGACAAAATAATGTCCTGGCCCACATTTTTGAACTGGCAGTCGCTGTTTAAATAAACAACGTGCTTGTTCCAAGCTGCTCCCTTTATTCTAGTCCACTAGGGCGGGACATTTAAGTCCAGTCTCTTTCCTCATTTGTTTCACGCAACACGCCATCATGCATGTGATACACTTTGTCGCAGAATTTCATCAATCGCTCATCATGTGTGACCACTATACACGTTTTATGCATTTTTTGGGTTTCTTTTTTCAAAATCTTCATGACTTCCATAGCGTTCTCTGTGTCGAGAGAAGCGGTCGGTTCGTCGGCCAAGATAATCGAAGGCTTAGTATACAGTGCTTTCACAATAGCGACACGCTGCTTCTGTCCGCCGGAAATCTCGCTCGGCAATTTATTTTCCACTTCCGTCAGTCCCAACTGTTCCATCAGGTGAGACAACTCTTCATCGCTTAACACATCTTTCTTTTGCTTTTTCAGCATAATGAATTGCTGTTTAACTGTTAAAAAAGGAACGAGGTTTGTGGCTTGCAGAATAAAGCCGATATCTTCCATACGTGTGCGGGCCAATTGTTTCTGCGACAAGTGTGTAATATCTTTGTCGTTAATAATAATTTCACCGGATGATGGTGTTTGCAAGGCGCCGGCCATCGTCAGAAAGGTACTCTTGCCTGAACCTGATGGACCGATGATGCCAATGAGTTCGCTCTTATCAAATTTCAAAGTCGTCGGTTTGACAGCTTCGATCGTTCTATTACCGTCTTTAAATGATTTCGTGACATCTTTAAATTCTAACATTGCTTTCACTCCTCTCTATCCTATTGCTTTCAGCGGATCTACTTTGCGAATGGTCAAAATTGAGAATAAGCTGCCGACGAGGGAAACGACAATTAGGACAATACCGTAAATGACTAAGGTAACCGGGTTGAATGCGACAGGCACTGCACTTGGTAAGAATAAGCCGGTCAACAGCGTTAAGCCTAAACCAATCAATGTACCGATTAAGGCGATAATAAAGGTTTGTGCCAAAACGACTTTCGCCAGGTAACCGTTCGTAAATCCTTGCGCTTTCAAGACACCGAATAAGTTTGTTTTCTGCAAGGTAATGACATAGAGGAAAATGCCGATGACCGTTGCTGAAATGATAAACAAGAATGTAATCATGAAATTAAGCGTCAGATTCTGTGCTTTATAGCCTGGCAAGTTTTGCACGAAATTTTCGATGCCGATTGCTTCTAAATCAGAATTTAATTTCTCATCTTTCCAATGTTTATCCCGCACTACTACTGCATTGGTTTTATCCACAGTCATTTTAGGATTGATTTCTTGAAGTGTATGATAATTTGAAAATAAAACAGGAGAAGCATTATATTTTGCGCTTTCACTAAAGCCGACAATTTTTAATTTCTCGTCAGATTGTGATAAAGATAATTGATCTCCAACTTTAAATCCTTTTTCTTTTAAAGTTTCATCTGCGACCACTTGATTATCTTTGGTAAACTTATGCCCTTGAATGATTTTCGGCATTAAAAAAGAATCCTTAGAAACACCGAATAATAGGGCGTTTTCTTCTTTCTTGCCATTTGAAACAATCACACCTGTCTGCTTTAGTAAAGTGGACTTTTTAAAGGTATGGTCAGCTTCTTTTTTATCAAAAATAGATTGTTCCACGGTCTGATTCGCATCTTTATTCAAGACGATAGCATCAGCGTGCCACTTATCAATGCCTTCTCGGTTCATATTAATCAAGCCGTTCGCTAAGCCTGATAATAAAAAGAGCAAATAGCTGATCATAATTAACACACCGATAATTAAACCGAATTTCAATTTATTTCGTTTCATTTCATTCCATGCTAAGAACATATGTAGAACCCCCTTTGTTAAGTGAAATAATAGTGATTAGACTAATTGTAAGCGAGGATGACATTAATTGAAAGTAATCATCTATTAAAATTTCCTTTTATTCGCACAATTAAAACTTGAAAAAAATAAAGAATTGAGTCAAAATTTTATTGTAGAAACTGAACAAATTGAGGTGAATCAAATGGAAATCAATTTGGATTGGACCAAGGAGTTTCAAGAATTCCAAGAAATCTTAAGTAGCAATCTCCACCCAGATTGGTTGTATAGTGCGAAGACGAATATGATTTTAGAACCCGCCTATACAGGACAAGGGAAACAATTCTTTTATACGAAGGATATTATTGAAGCGAGTAAAGTGATTCCATTTTTCTAATACACTTATATATATATAAAGAAATCGACAATGTGCGGCATTGTCTACAAGCAAATAATACTATATCTTAGATTAGACCCTCGAGTTAGGATACTAACTTAGGGGTCTAATTATATACTGTGGTCCAATCCAGGTCATCCGTGACGCACACGAAACTCGAAGAAGGTCAGACTTCGGTTTGTCTGAAGTAAGAGAGAGGGAAGTCTAAACTTACTCCGCAGATTAAACGGACGCAAAGTGTTAGAATTATATATCTAGTTATCTAATCATGCTGCACAAGCGTTCTTTATTGGTTCAGAAACAACCAGACAAAGTTTGAACTTGAGTCATCTCGATGTGATAGAAGCAAAACCGCAACTTATCTCTCGTCAAATTAATAGAATTTAAGGTATAAGATCACTTTCTTAATTGGTAAGTGGTCTTCTTTTTAATATTAAGGCTAGAAAAATACACCTTAAATAATTACATTTCACCCCTCAATAACCCTCTAAACTAAAATTTTTTCAAAAATTTTTTCGAAATCACTGTAACCACTGATACTTTAGTCACGAACGCGTATTTATTTTTCAGAAAAATGGGGCAAATCACGCCTATTTCGTTATGTGCAATTTGATAAAAAAATTGGTTATGTTAAGCTAATAAACGTCTTTGCTAAAAAGTTAATAATTATTTGTTGCAAGGGAATGAAGGATTTCAAAATAATATTTTGATTAGTCACAAGATTCTGAATCATATTGAATGATAGGGGTAATCATTTCACTATGTATCATCACAGCAAAAGAGAAAACTGAAATTGCGTAATTGCTGTAATACATAATTTATTCGAATCTAGAATTTAACGATAAGTAACCGCTTTCGCAATACTCTCACGACACTCTCACCATCAACGTTAAATGCTTCAGTGAGTATCCAAAATATTATCTTGAGACATGTGATGAACCGTGGGGACAGTTCATCTGTAATGCATGCCGTTAGCGCACTCCTTCAGCATCTTGTAATGCCTAAGAACGATCCGTACATTTTATTACAATAATTTGAAAGGATGTTATTTTAGACATGTTTACTTTAGGAGCAACACTATCCCAGCAGGTGAATCCTGACTGGCGAACGTACATTATGATTGGGGCATATTTCTTAATCTTGCTTGTCATCGGGTGGTACGGCTATAAAAAGGCGACAGGTAACGTGAGCGAATACATGCTCGGCGGCCGCAGTATCGGGCCGTACGTTACAGCACTATCAGCAGGCGCATCTGACATGAGTGGTTGGATGATTATGGGCTTGCCAGGTGAGGTTTATTCTACTGGTCTTTCAGCAGCATGGTTAGCGATAGGTCTGACACTCGGAGCTTACATCAACTATATCGTAGTCGCACCGAGGCTTCGCGTCTATACCGAACAAGCAGGCGATGCCATCACTTTGCCAGACTTTTTCCGTAACCGCTTAGCTGACAATTCGAATCTTATCAAGATTATTTCCGGGGGAATAATCGTCGTCTTCTTTACACTGTACACACATGCAGGTATGGTATCAGGCGGCAAACTCTTTAACAGTGCCTTCGGATTAGATTATCATTGGGGCTTAATCTTAATTTCAGTAATCGTTATCGCGTATACCTTCTTCGGGGGCTATCTTGCGGTGTCACTCACAGACTTTTTCCAAGGGGTCATTATGCTGATTGCAATGGTTATGGTACCAATCGTGGCACTTCTGAAATTAAATGGACTAGACACATTTGACCAAGTGACAGACTTGAAACCGACTAACCTAGATTTATTCAAAGGAACAACAGTCATCGGAATCATCTCTTTCTTCGCATGGGGATTAGGTTACTTCGGCCAACCGCATATTATCGTGCGCTTTATGAGTATCAAATCCGTTAAACAACTGCGAACAGCACGCCGCTTCGGCATCGGCTGGATGGCTATCAGCTTGATTGGGGCAGTATTCGTAGGCTTAATCGGTATCGCATTCGTCAAAGATAAAGGTGTAGAATTGAAAGACCCAGAAACACTCTTCATCCTGATGGGACAAATTCTATTCCACCCATTAATCGGCGGCTTCTTACTAGCCGCTATCTTAGCTGCAATCATGAGTACCATTTCATCACAACTACTCGTGACATCCAGCTCATTAACAGAGGACTTCTATAAACTCATTCGCGGAGAAGACGCTGCGAAGAAACGCGAGAAAGAATTCTTGCTCGTAGGACGTCTCTCAGTACTAGTCGTCGCATGTATTTCCATCGCCATTGCATGGTCGCCGAACGACACTATCTTGAACCTCGTCGGCAACGCATGGGCAGGCTTCGGTGCTGCATTCGGACCGCTAGTCGTGATGTCATTATACTGGAAAGGCTTGAGTCGAACAGGCGCAATCAGCGGTATGCTTGCAGGCGCTATCGTCGTCATCCTGTGGATTGTCTTTGCGAAACCACTCGGCGAAACCAACGACTTCTTCAACCTATACGAAATCATTCCAGGCATCATCGCGAGCGTCCTCGTGACAATCATCGTAAGTAAGATGACTAAGAAACCAAACATCGATGTCAATAAAGACATGGATACGGTAAAAGAAACCATCAATACGGAAATGCATTCATAAACGTTAGCCCGGGTCATGGTAGGTTCCTAAAGGAAAGCCATGAACCGGGCATTTTTATACATATATACAACAAAACAAGTTACCAAACCAAAAAGGGGAAGGCCCGACAACACATGCCGGACCTTCCCAATATTTATATCTCATGACATCCGAGCAGTCTATCAATTACTCATGCTCGCGATTGTATTTTTCCACTTCAGCTTCACGCAACTCAACACGACGAATCTTGCCAGAGTTTGTCTTCGGCAGATCCTCGACAAACTCAATCGCACGCGGATATTTATACGGCGCAACATCGTATTTCACGAAGTGCTGAAGCTCGCGCACTAATTCGTCGCTCGCTTCATAGCCATCTTGCAAGATGACGAACGCTTTTACAATATTACCACGCAATTCATGCGGACTTGCGACAACTGCCGTTTCCTTCACAGCAGGATGTTTCGTTAATGAGTCTTCAACTTCGAACGGTCCAATCGTATAACCAGAACTGATAATAATATCGTCTGCACGGCCTTCGAACCAGAAGTAACCATCTTCATCCTCTTTAGCACGGTCGCCAGTTAAGAAATAATCGCCGGCTACACGTTCTTGAGTACGTTCAGAATCTTTAAAGTAACCTTTAAATAAAGCAGGTAAATCGACAGGCACTGCAATATTGCCAACTACACCAGCTTCTACCGGCTGACCTTCATCGTCGACAATCAGCACACCACTGCCAGGAATCGCTTTCCCCATTGAACCAGGGCGTCCAGGTACGTCTTTTAACAAACCAATTAATAAAGTACTTTCAGTTTGGCCGTAACCATCGCGCACCGTGATATCAAACGTATCTTGGAACTTCTCAACCACTTCTTGGTTCAACGGTTCGCCAGCAGAAACCGCATCATGTAAATGCGATAAATCGTATTGGCCTAAATCCTGCAATTTCGCCATAATACGATACTCAGTCGGCGTACAGCACAACACGTTAATTTGGTAATCTTGAAGCAACTCAAGATATTTCGTGCCGTCGAAGCGTCCATTATACACAAACGCAGTAGCGCCAGAAGTCATCGTAGACAAGAAAGGACTCCAGACCCATTTTTGCCAACCAGGCGCAGCAGTGGCCCAGACAATATCATCCTCATGAATATTCAGCCAATGTTTCGGCGCCATTTGCATATGCGCATATCCCCAGCCATGCGAATGCACGACAGCTTTAGGATTGCCAGTTGTCCCAGATGTATAAGGTAAGAACGCGACATCATCACGATCCGTATCAGCAATCTCAAGCACATCACTTTGCGACTCGACATCCTGATCTACATCAACCCAGCCATCCTTCTGACCGCCGATAATAAATTTCATCAAATCATCATACTCATCGACACCGTCAAACTCATCCGCACCAGCAGCAATAGATAACACCGCATCCACTTCACCGTGCGTAATACGATACTGCAAATCCTTCGTACGCAACATTTCAGAAGCCGGAATCAACGCAACACCTAACTTCAACGCCGCAATATAGACCTCATACGTCTCAATACTGCGCTCCATCTTGATGAGCAATGTGTCACCCTTCTTCAAACCATGCTGCTTAAACAAATTCCCCATGCGGTTCGACTTGCGAATTAAATCCGCATACGTTACCTTCGTCTCATTACCCGCATTATCTTCAAATATTATCGCAACCTTCGACTCATCCTGCGCATACTTTTCAATCTCAGACACAATATTGAAATGACGAGGTGCGACCAAATCCGGTTTGTTCATCTTACAAATCCTCCTATCAAAAAACACAAATTTCCAATTCACGAAAAAAGAATACCCCTTCATTTTAGCAATCTTAAAACCATATTATAAGTAAAGACTCTTTGCCCCTTGCGGGAAAACGCTTTCTTCTACACATTTATATCGACAAGTAGCTAAACAGCGCCAGACACGTGCAGAAGAAAGCTTCGGCCGGGCCGTTATAGCTGCACAAAACGTTCATCCATATCCCGGTGTGCGTCAAGACGTGGAGGCGCTCTTCGAAGGCGCCTAGAAAGCGGTAGAACAAATAAAGAAGAGCCTCTGCACTGACGTGCAAGAGACTCTGGTATGTTTAGAATGCTTTTAATAGACGGGCTTTCGAAGACTGATTCCGCGACAATAAGTGCGAAGCGCGCTGAAACTAAAGAGCAGTTTCTGCTTGCTTCTCCTTATTGCTTGGAATCAAACCGTCTTCTCAAGCACCTTTTTCTAATAATCGGGCTTCAAGCAGCAAGATTTTCGGTAATAAGTACGCAAGGCGAGGTAAACCAAAGAACGGTTTCCTCTTCTTGCTTCTTATTACTCAAATCTTAACCGCTGCTTTCCGCACCTAAACTAAATCTGCGTCTTTAGGCAGGGCTGCCTTTTTTCCGACATCTGCACCTTTTTTATCTTCTTTTGGCAATTTGATAATCTTGAAGCCAGTATAAGCAAAGATGATTGAGATAATCGGTACTAAGAAGTTCAAGATAGCAAACGGTGCATATTCAAAGACGGTTACACCAAGTGTTGAAGCAATGAATACACCGCATGTGTTCCAAGGAACGAAGACGGACGTCAGTGTGCCCCCATCTTCTAAAGCACGAGATAGGTTCTTCGCATGCAAGCCTTTTTCTTTGAAAGCATCTGCATACATACGTCCTGGAACAATAATTGAAATGTATTGTTCAGAACAAGTGAAGTTTGTACCGATACAAGATACGATAACAGAAGCAATCAATGAACCTGTGTTTCTCGCAAACTTCAAGATCACATTGATTAATGCTGATAACATACCTGAATATTCAAGTACACCTCCGAAAGTCATAGCTACAAGGGTTAAGGAAATCGTATAGAACATCGATTCCAAACCACCGCGGTTAAATAACTCATCTACCATTTTATTACCAGATTCCATAGTATAACCAGTTTGCAACGCTGTCATGGCATCAGTTAATGAACCACCTTGCACAAAGATTTGCGCAAAGAAACCTAAGACAATACCGACACAAATCGCTGGAATCGCCGGAACTTTAAAGATAACTAACACAATAACTGCCAACGGAATCAATAACAACCAAGGTGAGATGACAAAGTTATCTTGTATAGTTGTCAAAATTTTCTCAATATTTTTAGGGTCAAAGTGCTTATTACCAAAGCGCTGACCTAAGAAGAAGAAAGTAATAACCGTAATGACAAGCGCTGGAATCGTTGTATACATCATATGTTTAATGTGGTCGAACAAATCTACGTTTGTTAAACCAGAAGCCAAGTTCGTTGTATCAGATAAAGGACTCATCTTATCACCAAAGTACGAACCACAGATAACTGCACCTGCAATCATACCAGGAGAAATTCCCATGCTAATACCGATACCCATGGAAGCTACCCCCACAGTAGCTATCGTCGACCAAGAACTCCCTATTGCCAGAGCTACAATGCCACATAAAATTACGACTACTGCTAAGAAATAACGCGGATCAATCAATTGCAGACCATAATAAATCATCGTCGCAACAACGCCGCTGCCAATCCATGAACCAATAATCAAGCCGACCAAGATGATAATCACAATCGCCGGCAAAGCATGCCTGATCCCTTTATACATCATCTCTTCAACCTCATCGAACTTATAACCATGCAACATCGTGACACCAATCGCTACAGCAGTCCCAATCATCAACGGTATATGCGGTTCCTTCTTCAAGACCGCCACCGTAAATAACATTGCCGCAATCATAATCCCCAATGTCAATACCGATGCGCCGACCCCTAATGGCTTGTGCTGCTTTTCAACAGCTTCCTTATTCTCTACATTTGCATTCTTCTCTTCCTGATTTTGCATAACATAAACCACACCCCTTATGTTTGTTTAGTGTAATCATACATAATAAAGAAACCGCTTTCAACACTTTTCCCGAGCTAAATAGTCTATCTAATTACTAGGAAATGTATTTTCAGAAAGAACAGTGTCAACACTGAAAAGGCTATAAACCCCATAGTATCAAGTCTTTTGATTATTCTGAAAAATTATTTTTAAATCTATTTTGACACCTTTTTCACTCCCAAAAAAAATTAAAAAATTTTTGAGAGAAGAAAAATTTTGAAGAGATTGCGCACACCTTCACTTTAACGTGCTATCAGAATGAGGTGCAAAACGCTTTAGCACTCTAATAGGAAGAAACGCAATGTTTAAAAAGTCGTCGGAGTGGAACTTAATCATAAAATACTTAGCACGAGATAAGAGAGGAAGATACATCTTGGATATTAATATCAATGATTATAAAGTTCCCGTACAAAAAGAATTTAAATTTAAAGATTACCCACACCAAGTCAGCACACAAGAGAATGAGACAGAACTTCGCGATGAAGTTATTCCGGAACTGGTCGATTTATTACAAGACTTACATTTGAAATTATTTGCAGAAGAGAAAGACGGCATCATGGTAGTATTACAAGCCATGGACGCAGCCGGTAAAGATGAGGCCATTAGCTATATTTTTTCAAATTTGAATGCACAAGGTCTGAAAACAACTTCATTCGGACAGCCGAGCGAAGAAGAGGAGAAACACGACTACTTATGGCGGTTACATCGTGGTAAACCTGAACGCGGAGAAATCTCTTTGCTCAACCGTTCTTATTATGAAGATGTGATTGTCACACGTGTGCACGACTTATTAGGAGAAGAACATAAAGATCAAATTAAAGACGACACGGATTTGTGGAAGTTGCGCTATCGTCAAATCAACGACCACGAGCGTTATTTAGAAGAAAACGGCTTTCATACCATTAAATTCTTCTTCAATATGTCAAAAGAGGCTCAAAGAGACAGATTGCTCGAACGCATGAAAGACCCGAAGAAGAATTGGGAATTCTCATTTAATGATGTCAAAGAACGCCAACATTGGGACGATTACCAAGAAATCTTTCAAGATATGATTAACGAAACTTCTACCTCATGGGCGCCGTGGTACGTCTTGCCTGCAGATAATCCGTGGTATGCACGCGCAGTCATTACCAAAGTCATGATAGAAGCCCTAGAAAAAATTAATCCGCAATTTCCTGAATTTACCGCAGAAGAAAAGGCAGAATTAGATAAATATATCGAACAATTGGAGAATGAGTAGGGGAAAAAGCGAGGACCGGAACATTAATTTGTCCTGGACCTCGCTTTTGAAGTTCATTTTATGGAAATATTTATAGGTTTGGGCAAAACTGTATAGGCGCGTTCATGTTGCCTATACAGTTTCAGTCCAAAGTGTGTAGGCAAGCTCATGTTGCCTATACAGTTAGAGGCCAAAGTGTTAAGGCGCGCCACACTCGCCTATACACTTCCACGCTCGCCGCGCCCCTCAACCCATCATGCCATCAACCCCGCAGTACAAAGCAACTCGACCATCCCGAACCTACCACACACCATCTACTCCACATCATCTAAAATAGCCGTAATCCAGTGACCGAACTCACAAGCTAAATGATATTGATGCGCTTTAATCATAGAATCCGGCAAGATGCCCGGGAATTCAACTAAAGCTTTGAAGCGGAAGCCGTCATTTTCTTTCTTCACCTGATGACGCATGCCGCCAATCACATGCCCCTTCTTATCTTTTGCGGCGCCAGCCAATTCCACAGAATAATCCGTAGATTTACGAGATTGCAAACCAGTCAAGTCGCCATAATGCGCATAGAAATGCGTAGGAAGCGGTGAACCGCCAGTCGTTTCCAAGACCTCTTGAATCGTCGGCGTTAAACCGAGCAATACATAATGATCCGGATTCGAACCCACATTAATCGCGTCGTGTGCATCACTACGAACCATCATTACCTCCGTAATTTTGTCCATAACTTCTTCAGGACTCAAATTACTATGCGGTACATATATTTCCGTAATACTGAACTTTCTCTTGCCACGTGCAAATTTCGCCGCAATTCCTGAAATCGTATCACCAATCTGACATCTGCGCTCCAACACACGTCGCAAGCGGTCAAAGCCCATATCTATCTTAATGCGGACCAACTCAGCATTTAAAGATTGGATATCCTTATTCGCAATCCATTGAGAGACTTGCGGACTTATCTCAGCATCCGTATGTTTTTGGAAAAATTTAAAGTTCTTCTTCAAGCGTTTAAACTCCCACTCATTGACATCTTCAACTGGGACTTCATGACCATTGATAGAAAAAAGCAATCTATCACCGTTAATCATTTAAAAACGCCTCCTCTCTGCTCTGCTTAAAATATCTATATTACTTTAACATATCCGCCCGAAAATTAGTATGCCCATATCAACTTAGATAAGATTATATTTTTTCAAACTGTCCGTCGCATTTAAAATCGCAGTCTCTTGATCAGCGATCGGCGTCCAGCCCAGCACCTCTTTCGCTTGCTGATTACTGATATTGCGATTGATATCCATTAATAACTTAGCTTCCTTCGCACGCTTGCTGAACAGCGCACTCATTTTCAACACGAAATCCGGCATCACATGTGTACTCACGCTTTCAGACACCTCTGGACGTTGCGACTTCAATAACTGCGCAATTTCCGGCATCGTAATCTTGCCATCCGCACTTGCAATAAAGCGCTTGCCTGCAACTTCCTCTACCTTCATCGCCAAAATATGAATCGCCGCTACATCACGCACATCCACCACATTCAAAGCAATATTCGGCAGTCTGCCCGCACCATTCGTCATAAACTTGATTGTTTCAAAACTCCCGGACATATGCTCATCCAGCGATGGACCGAAGATAGCCACAGGATTAATCGTCACCAGCTCCATATCCGTCCCAGTATTTTCCATAAATTGCCAAGCCGCTTTTTCCGCCAGTAACTTAGACTTTTCATACACCGATAAGCCAGGTTGATCCTCTTGCGTCCAATCAGCCTCCGTCGTTACACTCGACTGATCCAAATTACTGAAACCGACCGCGCCGAAATTAGACGTCATAATCACACGCTTGACCTCTGCATCATCCGCAAACTTCAACACCCGCTGAATCCCTTCCAAAGCAGGGCGGATCACCTCATTTTCATCCTTAACCTTGCCGAAGAACACCGGAGAAGCTACACTCATGACTACATCAATATCCTCCATCGCAGCATCCCAATTCTCGTCACTCGACAAATCAGCCACCACGAAACTCAAATTTTCCGTAGGGACTCCATTATCATTCAACGCATCCAATACCTGAGGCTGCTTCTTCAACGAACGCAACGTCGTACGCACCACATCACCCTGCTTCAACAATTCCGCCACAATACGCATGCCCAAGAAACCCGAGCCGCCAGTTACCAACACATGATTTACCATTCCAACAAACCTCACCTTCAAAGTCATTTCTCTACTAGATTCCCGAATTACCCAGAATTATTTTTCAGGAAAAGAAAAACTTGGAAAGGGGGAGAAGAAAAGAGTGCCTCTAAACAAAAAAAGACCCACTAGGAAATCCCCAGCAAGCCTGTCGTTGTTCTACGTGAAACACTATTATTGAATTGTGACCACTACCATCATTAATATACCGATCAGCGATAAAGCTTTGTGACGTTTCCAGATTGTTACGACAATACTGCCGATTAATAAGAGGCGGACACCTTTAAATAATAGAATGTGCTGCGCAGCTTCAAATAAATCTAAACGATTTAAGAGCGTTAAACTCACTAATAGACCCAAACTGACCCAAATTAAAATATATGCAATCCTTAAATAAGCGGGGGCCTGGGCACGACTGTGTTGTGTCTCCATCCGTTTACCTCCAGGTTGTATTCAACTGCTATATCATCTTTATTTTGAACTTAATCATATTAAACTGTGTTCAGTTATCGAGAGTACGCTTACACTAAAGATATAAGATTCTATTAGATATTGCAATATAAATTTTTAAATAGTAGCTAAATAGGTTCAAATTTTCATCTAAAATTAAAAGATTTAATCATTCAATAAAGGGAAAGAATGAATGATAACTTAGTGGAAGGGACGATGTAATCATGCAAAGTATTACAACAGAAGAACACTTTATACTGAAAGATGTACAAGAAAAAATGATGCAACTTACTCATCCAGATCCAGACGGCGTACCGATGAAGACGATGTTGGCAGCCTTAGAAGAGAAAACGGGATTTGCGCATGAAGATGATTTAGATGAACATAAAAACCGCATCAAATTCATGGATGATAATGATATCCGCATGCAAATTTTATCTTATGGAAACAGCGCACCTTCTAATTTAAAAGGTGAGGAGGCCATTGAATTATGTCGTTTGTGTAATGATGTATTACATGAATATGTAGAATTACGTCCGACACGTTTCCAAGGATTTGCGGTGTTGCCGATAAATGATCCGGAAGCGGCAGCAGAAGAATTCCGCCGTTGTGTGAATGAACTTGGCATGAAAGGTGCGTTAATTGCAGGACGTGGGCAAGATGGCACATTCCTCGACCATCCGCAATACGAACCTATCTTTAAAGCGGCTTCAGAATTGAACGCGCCGATTTACTTACATCCGGCGCCGGTAACGCCTGAAATCTATCAAGCTTATTATGATAGTCCTGCCTATGACGATGTGACGTCCGCAACCTTTGCTTGTTTCGGCTACGGTTGGCATACAGATGTGGGCATCCACGCAGTGAGACTCATACTCTCAGGACTTTTCGACCGTTATCCGAACTTAGAAATGATTATCGGACACTGGGGCGAATTTGTACCATTCTTCTTAGAACGTATGGACCAAGCGCTCTTAACTAATAAGTTAGAACAGCCGATCAGCGAGTATTTCAAAAAGCACTTCTATATCACACCAAGCGGTATGTTTACGAAACCGCAATTCGATATGGTGCGTCATTATTTCGGCATCGATAAAATTTTATATGCCGTAGACTATCCCTATATTAACCCGGATAATGTTTCGACTTTCTTAGGCACATTAGGTCTAACAGAAGAAGAAAAAGCCAAGATTGCATACAAGAATGCTGAAAAACTGTTTAACATCGATACAGAACAAGAATAAACAACCTATCTGTATGAGCAATATACAGGAAAAGCCGTAAGATAAATGAGACAATACGTCTTATTAAGAACAGTAAAGCAAGCATTAACGAATAAACATCAAGTAAAGTGAGGAACAAAATCATGGAAACATTACAATTATCGGGCGCAGACGTCCGTTATCATAAAGTCGGCAAAGGACCGGTCTTAATTTTGATTCCCGGCGCAAATGGTACAGGAGACATCTTCATGCCACTTGCACAACAACTTGCAGACCACTTCACAGTCATTGCTGTGGACCGTCGCGGTTTCGGACAAAGCACTTTAACAGCACCGCTGCCAGCAGAAGTTTCAAGTCCGAACAGCCAATATCGTGTGAAACGTGACGCACAAGACATCGCAGAGATTGCCAAACACGAAAGCGGCGATACACCTGTTTACGTCTTAGGCTCAAGTTCAGGTTCAATTGTAGCGATGCACGTCTTGAAAGAACATCCAGACGTTGTGAAGAAAATTGCTTTCCACGAGCCACCGATTAATACTTTCTTACCAGATGCCAAATACTGGCAAGATAAAAACACTGAACTTGTAAACGTCGAAGAAAAAGACGGCATGCCAGCCGCAATGAAAGTATTCTTCGATGACTTAAATGTGGCACCGATTGACCGCGAAATGATGGGTAATTCATCAGATGATAACGAAGAAGTCTCAGCGCAACGCGTTCAAGAAATGCAGAACTGGTTCATGTACGAAATTCGCCAATACACATCATCAGACATTGCTATCAAAGACTTGAAACCATACACAGACCGCATTACACTCTTGAACGGTACCGATTCACGTAACTCCTTCCCACAAGAAGTCAACGAATACCTCGCTAAAGAACTCGGCCTCAAAATTGTGGAAATCCCAGGAGGCCACCTAGGCTACGTCCAAAAACCAGAAGGCTTCGCGAAAGTCTTGTTAGATATCTGGGGATAAAAAGAAAGACGGGAAAGCAATTTTCCCTTTATATAGAAGAAAAGGCACTGCCTCTCCTTTGACGGGAGATGGCAGTGCCTTTTTTGCGTTGGTTCGTTTTTGCTATATAAAAACTTGTTATTGGTATTGCGAAAAACTTAGTTTTAGTTATAATGAATATCTGTGTTATATAGTTTTCTAAAATTTAAGAATTTAGCTATTTTATTAGAGTTAGCTTTATGAAGAATGAACATAGACTGTTAATAATTAACTTTGTAAATTTTTTTCATATATAAGTTGAAGGCATATTATGAGACAAAGCATATTACTTAATGTAATAAGTCAAGATTATAAAGTAATTACTTCATTACAAATTAATTACTCAAACACAATTGTATAATTCAAACATACAATTTTCATCAAAAGATACAATTAATTGTTTAGTTTAAATATTATGATAATGATGTATGGTTTTATGTCGTTGCTTCTTTATTGGAGGTATATTATTAGAAATGAAAGAAAAAACTATATTAAAGTCACTTCATTTATGTTTAGACATAGATACGAGTATATTTGATTCAATCTTCGACATACAGGGGTATGGACATCACCTTTATACTTATATCGGTAAACTTAACGAAAAAGTAGAAGAAGCTGACTTGAATAAATTTTTTTATGTTAATAATGATCATGAAAAGCAAAAGCTACAATTCGAAAATCGTATTTTGAATTTAGTTAAAAAAGGTAACTTTGAATTTGTGAAAAATTCTTTACAAAATTTAGGAGTAGAAATAATGTCACCATACACCAAAGATTTACTACGCAACGAAAAAAATTACTCAATTATTATTTTTGAAAAATTATCACAGTTAGCTATTGAATCAGGTTTAGACGAAATTGAGTCTACCAGAGTACGAGATCAATTAATCACAGACAATGAAAAAGCAAGAGACACCGATGAAATCATTAAAGTGAGAAACGGAGCAATACTATTGTTTGCTAAAAAAATAGAAAAAATAGTAGAGGAAAATTTATCTCCTTTTATGACAACTATTTTACAATATATAAATAACAACTTATATCAAGATATTTCATTAGCTTCAATAGCAAAAGAATTTAATGTAAGTCAGACTACCTTAAATCTTACATTTAAAAATGAAATTGGAATAACAGTGAAAAAATATCTTACAAAATCAAAAATGGAGGATGCAAAAAAATTACTTTTTCATGATTTAAGTATAAGTGATATTTCTCAAATGCTAGGTTTTGCTGATTCTTCTCATTTTTGTAAAAAATTTAAAAAAGAAACTGGAATGACTCCTACAGAATATAAAAGAGAGAATAAAAATAAATGATAGTATAAAAAATATTAGGATTGTACATTTTTCATCATAATGTACAATCTTTTATTAATTGTTTTTAATAACCTTTACTAGAGGCCAGCTAATTTAAATGAAAAAACTAACTATTCTGTCAGTGTACCCTTAGTTAGAATTTTTTAAAGTGATGTTCTCCGATAAAAAACAGTCACCAATCAAATTAGCTGAGCTTTATTTCGTGTATCTTAAGCTTTAAGGATTATAAATATGTGGAGGTTATTAAATGTCGAAGAGAAGAAAGACCGAAAAAATGTTTTTACAGCAAAAATTGAATAAATTCTCGATTCGAAAATTTAGTGTTGGCGTAGCTTCAATATTAATTGGCGGAGTACTATATTTAAACGCAAACGAAGCAGAAGCAGCTGAAAATACAGTGGATGTAAATCCGGCGGTAGCACAAGTACCAGAGTCAGGAAAAGCAGAAGTTGCGAAACCTGAAGCACAAGCAACAGAACCAGCAAAAGCGGAAGTTGCGAAACCTGAAGCGCAAGCAACAGAACCAGCAAAAGCGGAAGTTGCGAAACCTGAAGCGCAAGTATCAGAACCAGCAAAAGCAGAAGTTGCGAAACCTGAAGCGCAAGCAACAGAACCAGCAAAAGCAGAAGTTGCGAAACCTGAAGTGCAAGCAACAGAACCAGCAAAAGCAGAAGTTGCAAAATCTGAAGCGCAAGCAACAGAATCAGCAAAAGCAGAAGTTGCAAAATCTGAAGCGCAAGCAACAGAACCAGCAAAAGCAGAAGTTGCAAAATCTGAAGCGCAAGCAACAGAACCGGCAAAAGCAGAGACTCAAGATTTTGTTACACCACCAAAGAAAATTGCTAAAAGAAGTCTGTCTGCAAATAATTTACAAACTCAACCAGCTAAACAAGTTGGTACTTGGGAACAAATTGTATCAGCATTAAACGATACAAGTGTATCTAATATTCAGTTGACTAAAAATATTACTGCTAATCAAAATGCAATGCTTAACGCAAACACTGGTAGAAAAGTAGTTATAGATGGAGCTGGGCACACATTAGATTCAAGTAACTATTATGTAGATGTTCCAGTTACTAGTAGAAACTGGGATTTGACAATCCAAAATAGTGATATTAAAACGAACAATATTAATGGGTTAATTAATTTTGCTCCTAGTCCTAACTCTAATAATATTGTTACTTTCAAAGATGTAAATCATACAGGAAATAATTTGATTGATGATACTGATATCAATAATAATTTAACTGTTAATTTAGAAGGTAAGGTTAACTCAATAAGTAATGATAATGCGGTAAATAGATCTAATATTGGGGCTAAAAACATTAATATTGATCAAGAAGCAACTGTTACTGTTGAGCGTAAAGGACTAGGTAATGCATTACGTGTTAGTGACGGAGGAACAATTACTTCTGGCACAGATTCTCAAATTAATGTTAATACTACGACTGCTAATCCTTGGGGAGTATTAAATGGCAACACTGCATTCAAATTAGGAAATAATAGTTCTTTATTATTTGGAGATAATTCTAAAGTAGATGTAACTGGCCAAAATATTTTTGATTTTGGTAATAATGCCACTTTTGATACTGGAACAAATTCTCAAGTTACAGTAAACCAAAAAGGAAATGGCAACATAGTAAATATGGGCAAAGGAAGTACTTTTGAAGTAGCCTCTAAATCTCAGTTTATTGCAAATTCAGATGGTCATCGTGTAGGAGATTGGCAATCTAATAATTTAATTGGTCTTGATGGGAATTCTCAAATTTTAATTGACGATCATGCAAAGTTACTACTCGACGCTAAAAATCATCAATGGAATCCAGATACGAAGACACAAGTTGGAGCTTATAATGATTTAGTAAATATAAATGCGGTGGGTAATGAAACTGCATTATTACATGTTGCTGATAATGCAACCTTAGATTTAAGAACAGATAACAGAGATTATTATGCAGAAGTTATCTCTATTCCATTAGGAGGAACAAATGCAGAACGTAAATATGTTTTTGACAATGCGTATTACGTAAACTTGCAAAAAACAAGTACAGTTACTAGCGGTGAAAGTCCAAATGGTGTTAAACCGAACTTAATATTTATGGATCCAGCTTCACCAGGATACTTCCAGTGGAATGGATCTTATATTGCAAAAACTTGGGCACCAAAAGTATTTAGTAATCCAGATCAAAGTGAAGATGCTACAAATGTCTGGGACAATGTAGTAGATCTTAGAGCAGAACAAGAGGGCTTCAATACTGGCGTTCCGACTTATAACCAAAAAGAATCAACAGCAGTGAGTAAATCGGGTACTCCATTGAGTGACTTAAACTTGAATTATGCACAGCGTTTAGTGTTAATTAGTAATAGTTCTGAAAATCCTGAAGCTAAAACAGTTGAGGGTACACCAGAAATAAAGAATGAAAAAATCCCGTTTGAAACAAAAATAAAATTAGATCCGAAAATGAAACCTGGCAGCGAAGATAAAGTTGTTCAAGAAGGTAAAGATGGTAATAGAAAAACAACGACACCTATTTTTGTTAATTCAATTACAGGTGAAAAAGTCAGCGAAGGCACTCCTGTAGTCGAGACAACGCCACCAGTGGACAAAATCATCAACTATGCACCGGAAGAAATCGCACCGGGCACACGTACAGAGTTCGATCCGAACTTGCCGGCAGGCCAAGAAAAAGTAACGCCGGGCGTACCAGGATTGAAAGATCCGAAAACAGGCGAAATCATCAAAGATCCGATCGATGAAGTGGTGAAAAAAGCGGAGACCCGATTCCGAACAAAACAGTGGATGAATTCGATCCGAATGTCCCAGCAGGTGAAACACAAGAAGTACCAGGCAAACCGGGCGTGAAGAATCCGGTAACAGGCGAAGTAGTAACACCGCCGGTAGATACAGTGATCAAGCACGGACCGGTTGAAGGCACACCGGAAGTAACGAATGAACCGATTCCGCACACAACACAAACAGTGCTGGATCCTAAGATGACACCGGGCAGCGAAGACAAAGTAGTCCAAGAAGGCAAAGACGGCGTTAAGAAAACAACAACGCCGATCTTTAAAAATCCATTGACAGGAGAAAAAGTCGGCGAAGGCACTCCGGTAGTCGAAACAACACCGCCGGTGAATGAAATCATCAACTATGCCCCGGAAGAAATCGCACCGGGCACACGCACAGAGTTCGACCCTAACTTGCCGGCAGGCGAAGAAGAAGTAACACCGGGTGTACCAGGATTGAAGGATCCGAAAACAGGTGAAATCATCAAAGATCCGATCGATAAAGTCGTGAAAAAAGGCGGAGACCCGATTCCGAACAAAACAGTGGATGAATTCGATCCGAATGTCCCAGCAGGTGAAACACAAGAAGTACCAGGCAAACCGGGCGTGAAGAATCCGGTAACAGGCGAAGTAGTAACACCACCGGTAGATACAGTGATCAAGCACGGACCGGTTGAAGGCACACCGGAAGTAACGAATGAACCGATTCCGCACACAACACAAACGGTGCTGGATCCTAAGATGACACCGGGCAGCGAAGACAAAGTAGTCCAAGAAGGCAAAGACGGCAACAAGAAAACAACAACGCCGATCTTTAAAAATCCATTGACAGGAGAAAAAGTCGGCGAAGGCACTCCGGTAGTCGAAACAACAACGCCGGTGAATGAAATCATCAACTATGCGCCGGAAGAAATCGCACCGGGCACACGCACAGAGTTCGACCCTAACTTGCCGGCAGGCGAAGAAGAAGTAACTCCGGGCGTACCAGGATTGAAGGATCCGAAAACAGGTGAAATCATCAAAGATCCGATCGATGAAGTGGTGAAAAAAGGCGGAGACCCGATTCCGAACAAAACAGTGGATGAATTCGATCCGAATGTCCCAGCAGGGGAAACGCAAGAAGTGCCTGGCAAACCGGGCGTGAAGAATCCGATAACAGGAGAAGTAGTAACACCGCCGGTAAATACGGTTATCAAGCACGGACCGGTTGAAGGCGACGCCGAAGTCACAGAAGAAGTGATTCCGCATGGTACGAAATCCGAATTGGATCCTAAGATGACACCGGGCAGCGAAAATAAAGTAGTCCAAGAAGGCAAAGACGGCGTTAAGAAAACAACAACACCTACATTGGTGAATCCGTTGACGAAAGAAGTTATCGGCAAAGGAGAACCGAAAGTCGAAATAACACCTCCGGTGGACGAAATCATCAACTATGCGCCGGAAGAAATCGCACCGGGCACACGCACAGAGTTCGACCCTAACTTGCCGGCAGGCCAAGAGAAAGTAACACCGGGCGTACCAGGATTGAAAGATCCGAAGACAGGCGAAATCATCAAAGATCCGATCGATGAAGTGGTGAAAAAAGGCGGAGACCCGATTCCGAACAAGACTGTGGACGAGTTCGATCCGAATTTACCTAAAGGTGAAACTAAGGTAATCCCTGGTAAACCTGGTCTGAAAGATCCAAAAACAGGTAAAGTGATTAAAGAACCGATTGACAAAGTTATTAAACACGGTGGAAAAGAATCTAAAGTTATTAATAAAGATAAATGCGAAACAGAAAACTTTAAAATCAATAAGCCGAAACATTCAGAAGTACCAACGACACCGGAACAACCGGCTATTTCGGAAAAACTTGTAACACCGGAAACACCAACTAAACCTGCTAAAGCTACTCCTAAACATAAAAATGTAGCAAAAGCATTACCAAAAACTGGTGAGTCTAAAGACTTTAAAGGACTTGGTTTAGCAGCCTTATTTGGAGCAGCGGGATTATTAGTTTTATTCAGACGTAAACTATAATTTTAATGCTTAACAATTAAATAAATAGACCAATTTGCAGAGAGACCGTTATACCACCCCAACGGTCTCTCTGTTTTTTATATAATTCATCTTTAAATCCACTACTCTGCAACTCTATCAAGCTTGATAGAAAATATACACAAAGATAAAAATGTAGAATTACTTCCGCGAATTATGATTAATTCATTTTAAATAAGGAATAGCATTACTAACAAAGATAATAAATAGAGAGAACGTTAATATAAAAAAACTACTGTTTTATAAGCTTTGTTGTATAGCTTACTAATTTATAACGAAGGGGTGCAAATCATTATAAGCAATTAATCTTTAAACAAAGCGGGGAACTTGATATGATGAATATTATAAAAAATCCATTAGTCTTAACGTTAGGTGTGTTTACCATCGGAATTTTAACTTTTTTCGCCACTTCACTCAAATGCCACGCGGTCGATCAATTCAAGTCAATGACGGATTTGCAGCAACATACTACAGAAGGTAAAGATTGGCAGATTCATACAAACGATGAAAAGAATAAAACAGTAGTAATGGCTCCGCATGGCGGTGGTATTGAACCTGGAACCTCTGAAATCGCACGAGAAATTGCGGATAAAAGTCAATCAGGATATTATTCTTTTTCAGCTATCAGACCAGCCAATAACCAGCAGCTCCATGTAACGTCTGCTAACTATAATGAACCGAAAGCGAAACAGATGGTCGGCCAATCAGACCGTACTGTATCGATTCATAAAACAGCACGCGAAGGTCGAGATGCTTATATCGGTGGGCGTGACCAAGCATTGCGCAACAGCATTTCTCAATCGCTCACTAAAGAAGGCTTTAATGTAGGAGAAGCAACGGGGAATATTGCCGGACAGAATCCGCGTAATATTGTTAACCGTAATCAAAATGGTGCCGGTGTACAGATCGAAGTTTCTAATAAGGCGGTCAGAAGCTTTTATAAAGATGGTAATGTGTCGAGACCTGCGCGCGAGAATGCAAATAACTATACGCCGCGTATGCATGCCTTTACGACTGGCGTAAGTAATGGACTGCAGCAACAATCACAACAATCGCAATCACCCACACAACAATAATAATCCGGCCGACTCACCCGCAACACTCGATATTTAGACTGCGCCGCACTTAATCACCACCAACACTTATACACAGACCTCAACTCAATAGCACACTAAAACGCTGGATACCGCCTATTTCCAGCGTTTTTTTCTATGTAAAATATTTCAAGATTTTAAACGTTTTACGCACACAAATATGTCTTTTGTTATATCACGATTACAAACATAAAAAGACGATTAAGAATCATGAATTTTACTGCATCGCACCAAAATTTGTAGTATCGTGGCGGTGGTGAAAAACCTACCCTAAATTAGTAACGAATCGAAGGAGGCACCACTGTTATTAAACATTTAAAGCCAGGATTCACACAATTTTTATGGATACTCCTACTCAGTATCGGAGTGACCACACTCATTTTCATCCCTTTTTTCATTCAAACCTTTCACAAAGGCATTGCCTTTAGCGGAAAAGGGGACGGCTTTACCCAGCTAATTCCATTTCAAAAATATTTATACCACCAATACACCGATTTCAAGAGCTTCTATGATATCGGCTTTGGTTTAGGTGGCGATTATACCAAAGGGTTGTCCTATTATTATGCGACTTCGCCCTTGTTAATCATTTATTTCATCTTCATCAAGATTGGAGAATTACTGTTCCAGTTACCGACAGACAGCATTCAATTCTGGGCAGCCAATCAAGTGATTATCGCCTACATAAGAGCAGTATTTACCTTTATCACAAGCTACTATTTATTCAAATATCTCAATCCGAAGCGTCAATTTGTGATATTAGCGACCTTGATGTACACCATTTCTGTTGTCACGATTTACTATAATTTCACATTTTCTTTCTTCGGAGATGTCGTGATACTCTTGCCGCTCTCGCTATACGCCATGGAACGCTTCTTCAGAGAGCGTAAAATCGGCTTATTTATCATCGCCGTTGCCATTACGCTCTTCTCGAACTTCTATTTCGGCTATTACGAGTTCATTATTCTCGGCATCTACTTTGTCTATCGCATTCTTTTTCCATATGAAAAGGATATCGTGAGTCGTGCCCAGAAAATCTACCTGCTCATTATAGCAGCAGTACTCAGCCTGATAATCGGCAGTATCGGCTTCTATAATGGTGTCTCTGCCGTGATGGAGAATGACCGTCAAATCAACCCGAATTTGAAACTGTCATTCCTTATCGATTTCCAAGAAAAATATCATATCTTCTCCAATGGATTCTATATTACGATTTCCATTGTGACCTTTGTGGCACTCTTAGCGTTCAACTTATACAAACATTATTTCTATCGCTTATTCGCAGTGTTGACTTGGATACTGCTCATCGGGTCATTAACACCGTATTTCGACAGCTTCTTCAACGGCTTCTCATTGCCTGCTAGAAGATGGGTGTACATACTGAACCTGACCTCCAGCGTCCTGATTGCACTCTTCATCCAGCGACTTGCCGAAATTTCGATACGCCGCTATTTAATCACAGCCATCCCATGCGCCGTAATCATGGCGCCATGTACCTTGCTTATGACGGACATATGTCTTGGATGTGGGCAACACTGGTCATCATGATTTTCATAGGAATCCTTTTATGGCACAAAGAATGGTTGAATCATAAATACACCGCCGCTATGTTCATCGCCCTAATCTTCATCCAACAGGCACTCATGATTAAGAACTATCACGATACACACATGTATATCTACGAACGGCCCATTGCATCAATGGATAAAGATAATTACCATAGCGCCGCTTTGCAGAAGAAATTTGACCAAATTCAGCACAAAGATAAGCACGATCCATTCAACCGTATCGAATACCTGTCATTCTCAGCCCTGAACTCACCCTTGATTTACGGCTATCGCGGCATCTCGCTCTACTCTAGCCTGTTCAACGGCGGCATCCTGAAATACTACGATCACACCATGCAAATTGCACAGCCGATAGATAAGAACAGCACCTACCGTCTACTCGGGAACCGCGCGAATTTAATGGCACTGTGGGACGTGAAAGATCGCTTCAAGAATCCGCCCGATGATAATATTCCTTATGGGTTTGAAAAGAAAGACTTGGTGAGAGGGACGCATAATAAGTACCAACACTCCGAAGATACCATCCACTACCCAAGTGCGCATATCACGCAGAAAGTATATGATAATAAATCATTGAAGACACCGATAGAACGTGAACATGCGATGTTGAAAGGCGTAGTGTTGAATGATATTACAACGACTAACAAAGACGTGGAACATAACATTAACTATAAAAATGATGTGGGGGCGGAAGCGGACGATGCACATTGGAATAAAGCCAAACATACTTTAAAGGTGAACCGCAAGAATGGCGGCATCGATTTTAAAGTACCACATAATATTGCGGATAAATACAAAGACCTTTACTTTGAATTTGATCTTGAATTGCAAGCGCCAAACAAACCGCACCACGTAGCACTCAACGAATATAAACAAAATCGTAATTCGCTCGAGTATTCTTATAGACGTCCAGTCACTCCAATTACGATGCGAGTGAAATCTAACGATAATGTTCATCTCAATTTATCGAAAGGGACTTATCGCTACAAACTTAAAGGTATCTACGGTGAGGATTATCAAGCACTCAGAACCGCAGCCAAGAATGTCGACAAAGTGAAAGTGCAGGAAACACGTCACGGTTACCGCATTACCAAACATAAAGACGACCATGGCTATCTCGTCTTGCCAATACCTTACGTAGACGGCATGCAAGCAACCGTAGACGGGCACAAGGCAGAAGTGCAGAAAGGCAACGGCATCCAAACAGTCATTCCAGTTAAGAAAGGTCAAGCACATATTGACCTCTGGTATGCGAAACCACACCTGCTCTTGCTAAGTATCGTAACAATCGTCGGCATTATCGGCGCATTCATCTTTACACGCTACTTACGAAAAAGGAAAATATAAAAAGAAGCTCTAGCTGAAAAGTCGGCTAGAGCTTTAATTATGGCAACGTTTAACGATGCTTATTTAAAAATTGATAAATCTTATAGAAGAAAGGCTTAATCGGTTTGACGAAATCTCCAACATATTCTTCAACATGTGCATTAAAGCCTTCTTTGAATTTTTGAACGCCGAAGTCTTCCGCGTCTTCACTGAAATCTCCAGTGATGCCATAGAAATTATAACGGTCGATACCATGTTCTTTAGCGAATTTAATCATTTCCCATTGTAAGCGGTAAGCACCCATATAAGCGTTATATTTAGGATTAGAACCGCTCGATAAATAATAGACTTCATGGTTGTTATAAATATAGAGTGCAGCAGCAAGATTCAACACAGGACCGTCTGACTCAATTAAAGCAGCTGTTTCTTTCTGCTTCTTCTGTTTGCTGTTAAGCTGTTGTTCCAGTTGTTGACGTTTCGTTTTAGATTTTTTAGAATTAGGATTTTCTTCCAAATCACTTAATACCTCATTTAAGTTCTGTGTCAGTTCGTCAATTTTACGTTGCTGAATCTTTAAGAGTTCATTTAAATCGATATACGCAAGTTTCAAGAAGGCTTGGTCGTCATACGTTTTTTGCATTTTTTCGAAATAATCTTGGTCTCTGAATGTAAAGCCGTGTTTTTCTTCCGCCATTTTAAAGAGTTCGAAAAACTGATCTGTGTCTTCAATAGGTAATGTGCGGACTTGGACATTCATCTCGTATGTCTTTTTAATATTTCTGCGCGTTTGATAATCCATTTCTTTTAACAATGTATCTTCTGATTTCCCCTCTAAGTTGAGCACCGACAACCAACGAATTTGACTGGTTTGCGAATAACCCACAGTTAACCCTTGATACTGATAACCTAAATCTTCCAATAATTGGACGACTGCACGGTTATCTTTAGATTCAATGATTTCTCCAGTGGCTGTTCTGATATTTTCAAGAATATACGGATCAGCGAGTACATATAAACAATTCTGGTGCTTTAAATAAGCGGTTAAATTTTTGAAGAAAAAATCTACCAAGTTCAGATTATTAAAGTCGAGAATAGGACCTCTATGCGTATAGAAATATTTAAAGAACTTCAAACTTCTGGCCTCAGTGAGTAAACAAGCTGCAACAACTGTTCCATTCTCTTTAACACCTACTAAGTGGACATCGTGTTGATTCTCGTTTCTGTAATCATAATGTGTTTTGCTTTGCGTGTAATGCGAAAAATTGCTTTTAGTAAAATCGTCAAACTCATTTGCTGTTAATGTAACAAACTCCATATTTATAATCGGCCTTTCTGTTTGGGTTTTAGACAATCTTTTATATATGAATTATCATAAGGTAATAGTTGCTACATTTCAACAAAATATGTGTAAATATTTTTTATATTTAAAATTATACAATGGGTAATAAGTTGCGGAGCCGCCAACACATTATTAACACAAAAAAATTACGCCCCAGAAACAACTGAATGTTTCTGAGGCGCTACCCCCTTGTATGAACTTTGCCAAAACGGGAAGACGAAATAATTTTGTTCAAAAAATTATTTCTGTCCCGCTCCCTATCGTACTTCTACGTCATGACCGGTTTCTGTTTTCTTATCTTTCTTGAAGTAAGTGGCACCTTGGACACTGCCGAAGTTAGGGTTATCGAAGCTGTTCTGCGGCTTGAATCCTAAGTCTTTAAATATCTTGATGTCTTTATCTGACATGCCGTCTTCATAGTAAAGATGTTTCCCATCATTATAGAAACGCGGTTTATTAATAGTTGCTTGTAAAGAATCATTGCCTCTTAAGTAAGTAGACAAGACTTCGTGCATCATCGTCGGCACTTTATTGCCACCCGGTGTGCCTGCACCTACGTAATAATTATCGCCGACTGTGATAGTAGGTGAAATGAAGGAACGTGGTGCTTTATGTGCACCGCCATGGTTAGCACTAGCAGGTGCTTTAGAGAAACGTTTCAAGGCATTATTCATGAAGAAGCCTTGTTTAGTATAATCACCTGAACCAAAGAAGTTATTTAAGGTATTGGTAGAACTTGTCATTTTACCTTGCTTATCGACTACTACGAAGTGAGAACCTGCTGTATTGACTTGACCTTGCAGTCCAAATTTATTCTTCAGATTCTTGTATTGCTCAGCACGCTTGGTAAGGTAACTGTCATTCATATGTTTATCATTGTTGTCCTCTTTACCATTAACTAAATAGCGGTTCTTGAAATTGACGTTACGTGCTTCCACAACACTTTCGATAAAGTCTTTGCGATTGTCTTCGCCTAAATTACCATTGATAGATTGATCAATTTTCAAGGCTTGTAATGTCAGCATTCCGCTTGTTGGATTAGGTGATGTATAAACCGTATTTCCCAGGTAATTAGTAGAAATCGGTTTCTTCTCTTTCGTTTTATAATCTTTAAAGTCTCGAGCCGTTAAGCTGCCTTTAGATTGTTTCGCGATGTTGTCTCCCATCTCTTTGTAAAAATAATCATCGCCTTTATCTCGGATATCCTTTAAAGTGTTGGCAAGATGTTCTTGTTTCACCACATCTCCTGTTTTCAGAACTTGTCCGTCTTTGAAGAAAGGAGAGTTCTTATCAATATTGCCGCTATATTTAGATAGCAATTTAGCTAAATCGTTGTTGACTTGGAAGCCATCTTCCGCGAGGGGAATGACATAATTCAAGATTTTCTTCTCACTCATACTGCCTTCTTTTTGATGCATGTCATGCATCCCTTTAACAAAGCCTGGAACGCCGATTTCTTGTCCATTCTTATAGTTGTAAGAGGACATAGCACTGTAGTCATACACTTTCGGCCGAGAATTCTTTTTGCCATCGTAAGTCAGTGACGTGCCTTCACCGCCGAGTCCTGCCGCGTAAGGTTCAGTTACAGCAAGTGTATAAGCGACACCGTAAGCAGCATCGGCAGAGTTACCGCCGTCTTGAATAATTTTATTGCCGACTTCACGGGCGATTTTATTATTCGTAGCGACGCCGTAATTCTTGTCCGCATTCTTCTTATTATGTTGCGCCAGTTTATTTTCATATAATTTATCTTTATCGACTTGGTCTTCTTTGTTTAAAAAGTAAAAACCAATCGAGACAAGCAGGGTCAGAATAAGAATGACCCCAAGCACTTTCTTATTGTAGATGCTTTTCATGAGAGTGACCTCCCGTTAAGGAAACGTGTTTCTCTGTTTTAAGGTCGTGCTTTTCATATTTATCTAAAGGCTCGTTCGCATTACTCATGACGATGAGCAGGAAAATTGCCACCATGACCAAAACAATCACACCGTATAGAATGTAATTCTTAACTTTTATATGTGTAACCTCCTTTAGTTTCTTTCATTTTGATAG
Organism: Staphylococcus debuckii; assembly: GCF_003718735.1. NCBI lineage: Bacteria > Bacillati > Bacillota > Bacilli > Caryophanales > Staphylococcaceae > Staphylococcus > Staphylococcus debuckii. The sequence continues at coordinate 452,741 of NZ_CP033460.1, forward strand.
ATGGATCAGCAATACGATTTTCTAGTTTTTTCTTTTCAACTGGATTCATCTTATCTCTTGTGACCTTATCTCCAGAGGTGCGGATAGGGGTGATTAAGAAATCACTCTTCTTGCCATTCCAGGATTGCTGCAAGGCAATACTTTTCTTGTTCTCTGATAAGAAATCATCAGAAGTAACATTGCCGAGACTGTAGAAAATATTAGTACCTTTATGCTTCTCGATCTTCTGTACAACAGTGTTATGGCCGAGTACCACATCTGCGCCAGCATCTGCTAATGCGTGGCCATATTCTTTCTGACGGTCTGTCACATTAGGTTCGTCCGGAATACCCCAATCGACATTGACGATAACCATGTCGTTATCTTGTTTCAGCTTTTTCACCAATGGAATAAAGATTTTAGGATCTAAAGCAATAGAGGTTGTCGATTTCTTAGGGTTCGCATATTTAGAACTAATGTCAGTGAAAGAAACTGTAGCGACTTTCTTACCTTTGACCGTCTTATGTGTGACTTTACTATTTAATGGGTTGGAACCATTACCTGTAATAAAATTGTAGCCGTATTTAGAATTGGCTTGTTTCTCAATTTGTTTGATTTCTTCCAGGTCGACTGAATTATTGGTCAAGTTGAGGCTGTTAAAGCCAGTATCTTTCAAGAAATCAATATTTTTCAAGTTACGTTGAATGTTCTTCTTAGGATTATCTGAAACTTTGTTGATGTTCAAGCTTGCAGAGGCATAATCACTTTGTTGAATCGTATGATGAATCGCACTGAACATATCGCTCAAGTCATTCTGTCTGATTTGCTTGTTCAATGTCACATTTCCAAAATAAGAGAAATGAATGTCATCTTTATTCTTCGCAAAGACGTCTAACTTATTCGTTTTAAAGGTTGCCATCAGAATAATAAGAAGAATTAAAGCGACAGCCAGCACGACTAACATCAATTTGGAATTATGCTTCTTCTGGTTCTTAGATTTCTTCAGAATCCAATTCTCTATGTTAAACGGTTGTTTATTCGACATAATGAATCTCCTTATTATTTGATAAAGCTATAAGCAAATAAAATAACGTACGTGATACATGTCAGCAGCATACATGAAGCTAATGTCGTGATGGTACCTTGTTTCTGAATCGTATTCGCAATGATACCAGGGATGACAATACCGATACCGGATATCTGGACGACTTCAAATGGTGTCAGCGGATAAATTAAATCGAACAAGAACTTCAGAATCATTCCCGTCAGAATCATCGCTGCGAACTTTCTGCGTCCATAAAGAATGGCGACACGACTGATACCGTGTGCCACGATAAAATAAGTTAAACAACTGATAACCAGCACAGATAACAACATCACCGGCTGATCAAAGATTAAAGCTAAATAACCAGGAACCACTAGTCCTGCAGGGTTAATACCGAATTTCTCAGCAAAGATCAAACTCAGTACAATACCTACAAATAATGAAAAATATAACTCGGAACCTACCAACTTAATCCAACCCTTCCAATAAATTAACGACTTTCTTGCCGTTTCCGTGTATATTTCCGACGCAGAATACTAAGGCATTTTCAGATTCTGCATAAATAGCTTTCTCAACTTCTTCAAAAGGTTTACCTTCGAAATTCAAGTACTTCTTGTCTGGTTGTGATTTCATGACTTCAGTCACCAGCTGCGTACTTTTACCGACGCAAATCAAAGTGTCGTAATCGACTTCAGTAATAAAGTTTTCAGCGAAGAGTTTGGTTCTATCCAATCTGTCACCACGACAGTTTAAAATAATGACTTTCTTCTCGAACGGATATTTATAATCAATGACTTTTTGCAAGATAGCTTTTGTAGATTGCGGTTCATTCTTATGATAATAGTGTATATGTACGGCACCGCTATCTGGTGGCGCATTCAACATCCCTTTGAGTGCTGTGTCTGTATTAGCTCCGACAGCTTCAGCAACACCCATGGCGATGGCCACGTTATCAGGGAAGACAATGTAATCAAATTCACGTAACAAGGATTCTTCAACTTCATCTCTATCCACGACAATCGTTTCGGTGTTTCTCTTGTCAGCTTCTTTCTTGAAAAACTCTGTGTAGTCATCTTTCATGACAATCAACTTGCCGTTATAGGGAATCGTGGCTGTAAATGCTTCGGCCACTTCATCCAAGGTAGGACCTAAAGTTTCCATGTGGTCTTCCATGACGTTGACGATGACACCAATATTGGCTTTCAATAATTGGTTCTGGAAAATGATTTGGTAATCGGGATTAACAGCCATACATTCATTAACAATGGCTTCACCGCCGTTATCATTTACATTTTGCAGTATGTCTTTTTGTTCGCCGATATTCGGACCTTGAGGTTTTCGAACTACCGGATATTCTTCTTCGTCAAACCAATACAACATTCTTGCGTCTGTTCCTGTAGTTTTACCAATGACTTTATAATTATTTTCACGCAGTATTCCGTAAATCAAACGCGTGATTGTGGACTTGCCGCGAATGCCATTTATGTTAATCCGTATGGGGATTTTATTGATGCGTTTCTTATGAATATATATTTCTCTTATGCCAAGAATTAAGATCAAAGCAGTAAATATCACAACCAACAACAACGTTTTTCACCTCGTCAAAATTTTTTACTTGCACATGTTATAACAGCGAAAATAAAAATAATTCAGTTTTACCTAATTGTAAAACTCTGTATTATTTGTTATCTAAGTTAAATCAAAGGTAATTAATTTTGCTTGACAGTATATATAAATAGAATAAATGCCTTTTTGACAGGTTTTTGAATGGATTTACATTTTTAAAAAAGTTATCTAAGCTAACCGTCGAATGAAGTGTCATTCATTTTAAAATTTATAGAATCTTTTCAAACTACCGTTCGGCTGTAATATTTGTAACATTCGTAACATCCTTTGCGCCACAAGAGATTACAGGGTATCAACCATGTTTGGAAAGCAGTCCTAAGACCACTTTTATGTCTGAAAAATTACACATAAATATCGGATTAAAACCATTAACGCACTTATTTTACTTATAGATATAGTCAAATTAGAGGTAATAAGAGTAGGAGACAATATTACAGAGGATATAAAAAAGCCTGAGACAAAGGAAATGTCTCAGGAAATTAGATGTTAGAAAGATGCTGTTCAAGTTCTTGGCGTTTAAGATTTTCATTCTCTTCAATAATAGAATAGAGTGTTGGATTAGAAATCATTAGCAAGTCATATTGATTGCCGCCATAATAACTGATACGACATAAATCTTTATAATTCACTGTTTGATGATGATGCACTTGAGCGATGACATTTCTATAAAGCGTTTCAGCTTTATGCGCATTGGAATCAGATTTTTTCTTCATAATGGCATTAGAGAAGTTCACAGCGATAATAGAAACTAGCCCATAAAAGGTAATAAGACCGATATAATGGTCAGTCACTAAAGTCTTGATGGCTTTATGAGTTTGATTCATTTCTTGATCATTGGTGAAAAGTACTTCCAACCATTGTGGCGCTTTAAAGAGACTATCAGATGAAAAACCAGCGATTTGAAAGAAATCAAATTTATCAATCAACTGCTCTATTGCTAAAATTAATACAATCACTAAGAGGTTAGGCAAGTATTCAAATAACGCAGAAACTTGATTACTCTTTCTGAGTGAATAAGGATTTAAAACAAAGCCCGCTAAAATCACTGTAAATGTAATACTGACGAGAATAAAGGATGGTACAAGAATATATGGCTTCCATGCAAAGGCAAACAAAGTGCTATGAATCATCAATATCGCAATCACCGTAAATAGTTGATTCGTAATTACGAGTAATAACTGGTAACGATTCAAAATATAGATGAAGAAAGCGATGATCAATTCAATCAAGATAAAGGTTGATAGGATATTAATAATTGATGTCAACAATCCAGGATTAATAAGCAATACGAAAGGTGCAGTCGTAACAGAAAATAATATTAAAGTATAGCTCATCAATTTTAAAATCTTTTTATTGCGCAATGTCGTTAATTTTGTGAAATAAGATTTGTCTTTGTCTGTAATCAACCAATACAGATAATCCGCTTTATCTTGCTTATATAATTGATAGCTGCGCCAATCTTTACGATAATCTTTCTTTTTAAAATAGAAATAGATGATGATTGAAGTAAGAGATGCGCACCATAAACTGATGGTTGAATTGATTAATAAAGTCAAAAGACTCACGGCAAGACCGATAATTAAAGTTTGAGTATATACATTGATGTTCTTAAACCATTTCACAACTTAGCCACCCTCGTATTAATAAGTATTACTATTATAATAAATTAAAAATAAACCTATGCACAACATATAACACTCGGGAGCGGGACAGAAATAATTTTTGATTAAAATTATTTCGTCTTCCCGCCCCGGCAAAGCTAACTAGAATAGAAAAAAGCTTGGAACAAGCGTATTTTCTATTCAGATAGCTACTGCCACTTAAAAAAATAGGAGCGAGACCCTATTTTGTCCCGCTCCTAATAATTTCTAGATAATTCCTTGCAGTTTCAAAACGATTTGAGCGACTACAGCTGAACCGACATAAGTACCCATCAATACAACTAGACCAACTACCACTGTTCTCCAACCCAGCTTCGCAAAGTCTGCCCAAGAATTACCGATAGAAATACCTGCATATGCAACAACAGGCGTACACAGAGCCATTAACTCTACATTATGTGTCCAATGTACCAGTTGCGCTGAACCAGGCACGCCAGGAATTGTAAGAATGAGTCCTAAGATACCAATGTAAGCAATACTAGGAATATTCAAAGGAACGAGCTTTTGTATAATCATGCCCACCAGCGCAATACCCATTAAAGCTAAGATGCCTGGTACTGCCTTCTGTGGCATGATTTCCTGACCGATCCAATTACTGACAAGTGCAATAATACCGACGATAACTAGTGTTAGTGACCAATTCACAATATTAGATGTTAGTTTCGCTTGCATTGTGCTCACCCTTTCTCATTCTGGCTTTTTCTTTCATACGCATCATACCGTTGTAATAGCGGACTGTGAGTGGCAAGGCAATAAGCATACTCATATAGAGGCCGGTGACGGAAGTTAAGAGATTACTGACACCTGAGAAAGCTTTGATGTCACTCGCATAATTAGGAAACATCTCAATCAACGGACCGACCGCTGCTGCAGACATGACACCGCTGCCGACACCCGTGGCCATAGCGTAAGAGAGGGGGTGAAGCGGTAAGATAGATGCGATAATTCCGGAAAAAATACTAAAGAAAATCGCTCCAAAAATTGTACCGAAAATATACATAGACATTACACCCCGCCATTCGGGCGACTCAATACCATATTTTTCAGTTATCAAAGCCATACTAGATTCACGACCAATAGAGTGCGTCATTCCAATTGATTCACGTTTCAATCCCAACATAATGGCAAGTGGTAGAGACAATAGAATCGTACCGAGATTACCAAACTCTTGCAGAATCAACGCAGGACCAGCAGCGATAATTTTAGGCAACGCAGGACCTGCTTCCGTACCAAACTTCGCAATTAAAACAGCAACTGAAATAAAAACCATAGGCTCCGAATTCTTCGCTTGCTTCTGTTTAACCATAGGAGTGAAATAAGCTGCTAAACCTAGAACAACTCCATAAACCACAGGTAATAATAAAATCGACGTCACCCCAAGTGGAATTTTAAATGGGCCGATCAATTCACAAATCACAACAATGGCTAATACTAATCCATGTAAACGCCAATCTTTCCATAGACGCTGTTCTTGTTCCATACTTATCTCCTCCTATTTATTATATTTAACTTATAATTCAGAATAAACTGAAAACTAATGAATGAAACGAGTATAGCACGGAAGAGAGGAGAAGTGAAGGGGGTTAATAAAATATTAAATTATATTCATTATTAATACAGCATATAAAGTTGTTAAAAAAATAAATGTTATGTAATATATATAATGACTTATCTTATTATAATTGGGGGGAGATAAAATGCTTCAAAGTATTAGAATTGAGTGCGAATATTTACCTTGTGAAAAAGTTGAAATCAATTTCGATAATACTAATAATGCAATAATATTTGGAAGAAATGGTTCTGGTAAAAGTACGATATCAAGAGCTATCGAAAAATTTTCTGAAACCCAGTTGAAAAATACCAAAGAAAAAGAAAACAATGAAATAGAAGATAATAATGAAGATGAAGATTTTAAACAACCATTCAATATTTCTTTTGAGTATAATACTGAATCAAATAAAGTTCTAGATAATATTTATGTTTATAATGATGATTTTCAAAAAGATCATGTTACATTTTCTGATTCGGGTAACTTTGAGTCTATAGTTATGCTAGGAGAACAAGGTAATATTCAAGATACCATAGATTCTTTGAATAGAGTTCTAAAAGAGATAGAAGGGGATATTGAATTAAAAGAGGAGGAAATAAATAGTTTTAATTTAGACTTAAAAGTTAAAGAAATTAAAGACATGCTGAAAGGCGGAAATAGTAGTTGGGCTTATAGGCAAAAAGTTATTGATAATTTAACTACAAATAAACCTTTAACCAATAAGTTGTTTGAGAAAATAATCAAGAAACATTGTACTGAAGATTATTATGATATTAAAGAAAGTCTAGATGAAAATATTGATTTAATAAGAAATATCTTACAAAAAAACCTTTAGAATATTATAGATGGGTTAGTTTTCCTCATGAATTATTTAGAAAGATAGAAGAAATTTTAAAATATAATCCAGAAGTATCTAAATTAACACAAAAAGAAGAAGTAATAGTGAAAACAATTATAAAATATGGTAATGAAAAAATAGATTTTGCAGATTCAATTGCAAAGGATAAAAATCAAGAATATTGTCCTACTTGTTTTCGCCCCTTAGGAGATAGTGACAAAAATGAAATAAGAAGGCTTATTAAAGAGGTTCTCGAGAAAAATAATACAGAAACTTTGGAAAATAGAATAGAGCATGTCCTTTCCGAAATTAAAGAGCAAGAATTAATAAAAATTGATGATAGAGTCGATGTAAAAACACAAAGTGATTTAAATAAAAATATTGGAATATTCAATTACTATGTAAAGAAAACTGTTGAAATCTTGGAAGAAAAAAGAAGATATCCTTATAAAACAAAATTTGAAGGTTACTGCGTTAATGATTTAAAAAAAACGTTGGATAAATTAAAAGAAAAAATAGAAATATATGAGCAGCTTGTGATTACATACAATTCATCATTTAAAGAGCTTTCCATTATCCAAGATAAAGCAACAGAGTTAAATATAAAATTGGCTTCGATAAAGATTAAAGATAAGCTAACTGAGTATAAAGAAAAAGAGAACCTATATAATAATCTATGTGTTGAGAATAAAAATTTAATTAATGAAAAGGAAATAGTTGAAAATAGAATTGACAAAAATATTCAAGAACTTAAAAAAACTAATTTTGCATTGAAAGAAATCAATGATAACTTAAAACTTATTTTTTATGATGACAACAGGTTGAAGTTAGTAAATCAAAATAATAAATATTATATTAAATCGAGGGGCAAGTATGTTAAATCTAATGAATTATCACTTGGAGAACAAAACGTAATTAGTTTATGTTACTTTTTCTCAACAATAAATAAAGATAGAAGTATCGAAGATGTATATAGACATGAAATGCTATTGGTTTTAGACGATCCTATTTCAAGCTTTGATTATGAAAATAAAATAGGGATTTATAACTTTCTTCGAATGAAATTAAAAAGAGTTTGCAGAAATAATGAGGATAGTAAAATAATAATAACAACACATGATATGGAAGTATTGAATAATTTAGAAAAATTAGTCTCTGAACTTAAAGTTGTAGGTAAGAAGAATAAGACGAATTTGTGCTTGCTTAATTCAAATGGTGTACAACCTATGAAGAATAAATTTAAAGATCAATATAAAAACCAATTGAGAGATATTTATAGTTTTGCTAAAGGTGAAAACGATATAGTTGAACAGTATATAGGTAATGAAATGAGAAAAGTCTTAGAGGCTTTTAGTACTTTTAACTTTCAATGTGGCATGGATGATTTGAGAAGAAGTGACAATGGATTTCCTTTAAGCATCATTAAGGATGATAGAGAAAAAGAATTTTTTGAGTCTTTTATGTTTAGATTAGTTTTAAATAATGAAAGTCATTCAAAGGATACAGTTAATAATTATACGGATCAGAATTTTTATCAGTATTTAACATTAGAGGAGAAGGTTTATACTGCCAAGATGCAAATAGTATTTATGTATAAATTAAACCCTTATCATATAGCTAAAACAATCGGAGAGTCCTTTAGTGAAAAGGATATAAAAAAATGGTCAGAATTAATAAAATAGGAGTGAATAAATAATGGATTTTAAAGAATATATCAATGACGAACCTAAAGAACGTTTGGATTATTTTATGGAAACGCTTAGTACTACAAATAGAACACCAGAGTATTATGTGAATTGGGAAAAAGTAAACAGAAATACAGAAAAATATGAGTTAGAACTTACTACAATGGGTTACTTAATAGGTAAAGATAATATTATCGAGGAAGCTCGAGAACTATTTAAAAAACAGCCTGAACTATTGAAAACTGTACCTATATTAATAGCTGCTAGAGATAGAAAGTTAGATGTCTTATTGCTTGATGATAACGATAATATGGAGTTTTATGATATTGATTTTAAAAATATAGATATTGGAAATCTCGAAGTTTATATTGAATTTATGGAAAACTCGGGATTATTCGATTTTCTTCAAAATGGAGTACATAAAAGCTTGGTTGACTTTGTATATGGAGTGGAAACTGGTTTAGACTCAAATGGTAGAAAAAATCGTTCTGGCAAAGTTATGGAAGATATTCTTGAGAGAAATGTAGCAAAAATGTGTGAACGATTAAATTATAAATATAAAGATCAAGCATCAGCGAAATGGATGCATGATACTTGGGGAGTTCATGTTCCAGTGGATAAATCAGAAAGACGCTTTGATATGGCCATCTATGATGATGAAAGAGATAAAGTTTATGTAATTGAAACAAACTATTATGGCGGCGGCGGTTCTAAATTAAAATCTGTTTCTGGTGAATTTAGAAGCCTTAATAATCTAATAAATTCGAGTGAGCATGATGTAACATTCGCTTGGGTAACTGATGGACAAGGATGGCATACAGCTAAGATACCATTATCTGAGGCATTCCAAGATATTAAAAACATTTTCAATTTGAGTATGCTCAGAAAAGATTATATTTACGACCTGATTAAATAGCAAAAGGTAGAAATATAAATTTAGAGGAGGATAATTGTGAATTTCCAAGAGTATAAAGAGAAATCGATTACGGAGAAAGTAAATTATTTTTTAAAGAATTTAAGTATATCTAATAGGGAAGCTAGTTATTATGTGAAGTGGGATAAAATTAAAAAGCAATCTAAGGAATATACCAATGAATTGAAAAAATTAAATCAACTTTTGGGACAGAAAAATGTTGAAGAAAAAGCTGAAAAATTATTTATTGAGGATCCATCAGTACTAGAAGCTATACCAATTTTAATAGCATTGAGACTGAGAACTCAAAAAGTTATCAATGTCATGGAATTGGATGGTAACTATAATAAAAGTTTTTACTCGATTAACTTCAGTAATATTGATTTAGAAAAAATAGATGTTTATATGAAATTTATAAGAGATTCAGGCCTCTTCGAGTTCTTTAAAAACAGTCCAATAAATGATTTGAGAGATTATATATACGGTGTGGAGGTCGGAATGGATACAAACGCTCGAAAAAACCGTTCAGGAAAGGTTATGAAAGATTTTATTCAAAAAAATATTGAGAGTGTTTGTAAAAGATTAGGATTTAAATACGAATTTGATATTAAATCATCACAATTAAAGAAAAAATGGAATTATAGTATTAATTCTGATAAAAAAGGACGGGAATTTAATGCGGCAATTCTCGATGAAAAAAATAATGAATTATACGTCATAGTAAATGATTACTATGGAGGTGGAGGAACCAAACCTTCTACTGTTACAGATGGATTTATAGAATTAGATAGAAGCATAAAAAAAAGTAAAGATGAGGCTACTTTTATATGGATAACAGATGGTTTAGGTTGGAATGATGGCGTTGAAGCTTTCACAATTGCATTCAAAAAAATTGATTATGTCTTTAATATGGAAATGGTAGAAAATGACTTTATTTATGAACTGCTAAAATAAAAAAGCCACTCATATAGTACTGTCACACTTTAAAATTCTGATTTTAGAGAGGCAGTACTATATGAGTGGCTTACTATTTAAAATAGGGAAAGTTGTGTTGAAGTATTTTTAAGTCTTTTTTCAGCTATTTCTAAGTAATCTTGATTAATATCTATTCCAATATAGTTTCTTTCTAGTTTTTTACACGCTACAGCTGTCGTTCCGCTGCCTAGAAAGGGATCAAGCACGACGTCGCATTTTTGAGAAGATGCTTGTATAATTCGTTCTAATAAATAAAGTGGCTTTTGTGTAGGATGTGAACCGAATACTTTTTCGTGTTGAGGAGTAAGATTACCAGTCCATACATCTTTCATTTGCTTATCCCCATTAATACTCTTCATGCGACTATAGTCAAAGAAGTGTTTAGCCTTTTTAGTATCCTTCTTTGCCCAAAGTATTGTCTCAGTAGAGTGTGTGAAATTTCTGCATCCTAAATTTGGTGGGGGGTTCGTTTTTTGCCAAGTAATATTATTTAGTATTTTAAAGCCTTCTTCTTCTAAAGCCATACCTACAGAATATATATTATGCAACGTTCCTGAAATCCAAATTGTTGCATTATCTTTCATTACTCTTTTACATAATTTAATCCATTTTTTGTTGTACATATGCTTTTCTTCCACAGTAAGAGATTTATCCCAATCTCCTTTATCAACTGAGACCATTCTGCCTCCAGAATTTGAAATACCTCCAGAAGATAAAAAATATGGCGGATCTGCAAAAATTAAATCTACACTGTCTTCCTCTAATTTCTCTAAGGCTTCAAAAGCATTATCAAGAATCAATTTACCGCATGATTCTTCAAAATAAATATTACTAGACACTTTTATTCAATCCTATCTATTAATAATTTTTAATAATCAGCTCTTTCCCTGTACGTTTACTAGCAACAGAGTTGATACTTCTCCGAACATTAATTTCTTCAATATTAAAATCTTTATATAAGTCTTGTATTAAGTCAGTATTGTGATTGGTAAGCATGCAATAAACTCCGCGTTCATTAAGTAATCTAAATACTTTTGATAGACGAATATGATCTTCTAATTTAAAGCCGGTTTTATCGTATGATGTAAAACTAGTAGGGTTAATAGGAGTATAAGGACTATCAAAAAATACAAAGTCGCCTTTTTCAGCTTTTAAAGCTACAGTTTCAAAGTCTTGACTAGTTAATTGAACATCCTGCAAAAATTTTGAAATATCCATTAGATTTTCTTTATTAAATGAAGTAGCAAACTCTTTTTTATTCCAAGGGACATTATAAAGCCCTTTACTGTTAACTCTATATAGGCCGTTAAACGAATGTTTATTAAGAAAAATAAAAAGAGCAGCTGTTTCTGTATTGTAAATGTTATCAGTTATATGTTGGTTATAAGTAGAGCGGAATTCTTTATACTTTTCTGCGTCCAATGGTATTTTATCAAATTCGGTTAGCATTGCTATTAAATCATTAGGATTATGTTTGATTTCATTGTAGGTGTGGATGAGGTGAGTATTAATATCATTAATAAATGAAGGGTTATGTTCTAAACCGAACAATACAGCGCCACCTCCTACAAAAGGTTCAAAATACGAGTTGAATTGTCTAGGTGCTTCTTCTAAAATTTTGGGCAAGTATTGTCTTTTACCTCCTGCCCATTTTACAAAGGGGTGCATCAGTAAAACCTCTTCCTGTTATTTAATATTGTTAAGTTAATCATCTTTGATGTTAGAAAGAATCACATTCTATTGTACCACGATCAAAAGGGATCGTTTAGTTATTAATACAGAAGTTTGCGGCTTTTTTTCTGACGATAATACTTTTAGAACATTAAATAAGCTTTTTGAAGAGCAAAAAAATTTGAAAGCGTAAAATATTTTAAGAAATATTCTAAAAAGTAGAAGACTTAACTTTGAAATTGAAGTAAAATGAAATTATTAATAATGGTAAGCGCTATCAAAGGATAAATGGGGACTTTGGAGGTTGTTTAAATGTTAGGTGATATGTTAATTGAAGAAAGTGATTTATCAACGCGTTCAAAAAATCAATTGACTAAAAATGGAATCGTAAGTTTCAAACAATTGCAAAAGTTAAATGATGACGAACTTTCAAAAATTAGAAATTTAGGACAAAAATCTTTAGATGAAATAAGAGAATTAAGAGACTCATTTCTCGAAAGAAAACTGGTTGAAGTTGAAATTCCTAAAAATTCATGTATAGAAGATATCTATGATTTGCCTATAGATTCAGTTATCAAAGAACGAAACATCTTAGAAAATTTAAAAAGAAATAATATTAAAAGAATAAGTACCTTAGTTGAATTGATACCTGAAGATATTAAAAAATATAGAGACTTAGAGGAAGAAGAAAAGGATGATTTATGGGATATTATAATCTTGTTAAAAAGACAATTAAAAATTAATTATGTAGATATTTCTTTGAAATTAGTCTTAAAGTCGAACAAGTCGTTTAAAGATATAATTGATGAATATTTACCACATACTAAAGCTCAAATTAATTATAAATTTCTTTATAAAAATAAGATTAGTAGTTCTATAAAAATAGGTCAGCTAAACGAGCTGTTTTCAAAGAAAGAACGAAATTTTATTGAAAAAATGAAAATTAATAATGTGGATAATTTTCTTAAAGAAAATAATAAGCATCTAATGATACAACAAGGTATTTCTAATAGTACTATCAATAGAATTATTGAATGGTTCGCCAAACATTTAATAATCTATTCTAAAAAAAGAGTATACATTTGTGATATCGCAACAATGTACTTAATAGAAAAGAAATTAGGCTATTTATTACAATTAAAAGATGAATTGACACAAAAAATTTTAAAAAATATAAATGATAATGTAATAAAATTGATATCGCTCAATGACTATTCTTTGAGATTTAGTCTAGATTTACTAAAAGATAATGAAGAATTTGAAAAAGGAGTTTTGAGTAGAGTAATAAATAATAATGATTCTTCTGAAATTATATATACCTATTTAAAGAAAAATGGCGGTGTGATAAATCAATATCAAATTGAAGATGAATTTAATAAGTTCAAAAATGTTGACGTCACAGCTGCCATAGATAAATTGATTAATAAAAATTTAGCTGAATTAAAAGAGAAGAAATTATATTATAAAAATCCTTCAGTTTTTTCTTATGTTAAAGAAAAATTTAATGATCAAGTTTTTCAAGCATTTAAAAAAAGAATGGAAGGCTATACTTTAGAAGAAATAGGACAAGAATTAGGTGTTACAAGAGAAGGAATTAGACAGATAAACAAAAAGGTTATAGACAGATTGCCAGAAAAAGAATTTCTTGAAGATAAAAACATGTATTGGTTTACAAATTATATTATGGATAAAAATACCTATAATAAAATATTTTCTGACAATAATTACACTTATCTTTCATTGAGATATGAAAATGGAGATAGAGATTGGTCTGAAATATTGAAGGACGAAAAAGCTTCGGACGAAATAAGAAAAAAAGTGCAAAGCTTAGTTTATAAAAATTTACTTGTCCTTGGGGATAAAACAATTCCTAAAAATAAGGGGGAAGTACTGAAGTATGTTATTAGTGAGTTTATTAAAACTCCTACTCATGTTAAAGATATATTAGATTTTTATAATTTATTTTTAGAAGAACAAAGTTTAAATGAAGAAAAATTTATTTGTGATATAAGGTACCTTGAAAATAGACTTACTGATCTTGACTTTGCAGTTAGCAGAGGTAAGAAAATATTTCGTGCTTATTTGTTTGAAACTTATGATTGGGAAGAGTTCTATAAAGAATTAAGATTAGGTGAATGGCAAAATACAGAGTTGTCAGCAAAAATTTTATTTGAATCTCATGAAGATCTGATGAAAAAATATAACATACTACATGAAAATGAGTTGCATAACATAATCAAAAGAACGCATGAAAAGTATTTAGATATAGATATTACAGTAACAAGGATGCCAGGATTAAATATAGGAAATGCTGACAGAGAAATTCAAGTGAAGGAATTTATGTTAGAAATTAGTCCAATAAGTGTTGAAGACTTTGTGAAATGTTATAGAGAAAGATATGGAGTCAAAGAAAGTACTATAAAAGCAAATTATCTCGTATTTATAGACAAGTATATATATGAGGATTATATTGATGTCACTTTTGATAATTTGAAAAGAGAAGATATTGAGGCAGTTAAACAAGCGATTAATAGTCAGGATTTTCTTTTTTATAAGGATTTCCTTCATGATTTGAATAGAAATATAAGTTCAGAAAATATTGGTCTCATACTAAAATATTTAAAGTATAAGAAATACATTACTTATCTTTTGGGACCGAAATACCCAACGATTAGAAGTTATTTTGATAAACAATATTATGAAGACAGAGACATTATTGATTTTAATGAGTTAGATAAAAGAATTTGGGAATTGAGTTCTTTTAACTCATGGCTCTATGACAAAATTATTAACCTAGATATGATTGAATTTCAAGATAAAAAATTTATTTCTATAAAAAAATTGAAAGATATAGGTATTAAAAAGTCCGAACTTTTAAATTATAGAAATGAAGCAATCAAAAAAATGAGTGACGGACATGTTTGGTCATTAACCTCATTGATAAATATCATTGATGATTCAACTATTGACAGTTTAGGATTTGAGCCAATATTTTACCGGTCTTTGATTAGAGATGGGAAAAGAGTTCGAACAAATAACGTGGGGAAAAATTATCTATTGCAATTAGATGAAAATCCAACTTTATTAACTATTATTGAAGAAGAAATTTTGAAAAGGAAGTCTATCGATATATACGAATTAACTCAATTACTTAATGAAAAATTTGACTTAAGTTTAACTAAAGGGCACTATACTAGCGCAATTTACAATAGCGGATTGTACTATGATCAAATCATGGAAAAAATATATCTAGATATAAATTATTATTACGAGGAGTTCGAGATATAATGACTAAATTAAAAAAAGAGAATTTAATTAAAACAGATGTTACGAAAAAAATGAATGTTGATGGTATTACCAAAGTTTATCCTGTATATAAAATTAAATTAAATGAACTATATTTTAATGATCAAAATGATAGAATTGCAACTTGGATTAGTAAATATAAAGCAGACAATGATTTAGATAAGTTTAATATGGAGAATTTAGAAGAGTATAATTCTATTATTAGTGATTTTATTAAAAAAAGTGATGAGAAGGCATTTACAAAAACCAAAAATAATATTGAACTTATTAATCAGCAGGAACCTGCTGTTGTATTAACTGACGGGAGAATTATTGATGGGAATAGACGTTATACATGTTTAAGAGACTTAAGTAAAGAAGACGCCAAATTCAATTATTTAGAAGCAATTATTATAGATAAAGACATTCAAAACAGTAAAAAAGAAATTAAGCTCTTAGAGTTATATCTTCAACATGGCAGAGAAGAAAGAGTAGGTTACAATCCTATAGATAAACTTGTGGGAATATATAATGATATTGTGAAAAATCAATTGATTTCTGTGAATGAATATGCAAAAAATACAGGAATGTTAGAGAGAGACGTAGTAAAATTAGTGAAAAGATCTGAATTAATGGTTGAATTTCTTGAACATATTGAGATGCCTGAACATTATTATATTGCCAGAGAATGGGAATTAGATGGTCCTTTGGGAGAAATACCTGCAGTGCTAAATAAAGTGAAATCTGAAGAGGAAAGAGAACAATTAAAATATATTATATTTACTTATTTAGCATTAAAACCATATCCTGAGATGGTTCGTTTTGTACGTAATATCAAAAATATTGTTGATAAACCGCAATTTAAAGATTTCTTAGAAAAAGGAATTGAAATAAGCGAAAAATTCTTAGAAAAGTTCGATGACGAAGATGTGTCTTTAGAGTTTATTAAAGAAAATATAAGAACTGATGAAGTATTGAAAGAAGAAGTTTTAGACGTTTATGAAAAAGCTCAAGAACAAGTGAAGAAAAGAAATGTTTTAAATGCTCCTAAAAATCAAGTTGAAAAAGCTATTGAAGCCTTAAAAAATATAGATAGTAACATAGTAATTGGGCTAAGTGATGAAGATCATCATCAATTTTTACAAGCTTTGGAAGAGTTGGAAAGTGAAATGAAAAATTTTAGAAAAGAGGTTTATGGTAATGCTTCTTCTGTCAATGAATGATAATGATCAATTAATACTCGAAGGAAACAGCCAAGAAATTAAAAAATTATTACGTTATAGTTCATTTAAAATGAAGATCAAAATGTATGTTGAAAATATTTTAGAAGATCTAATTGAGTTTAAAAAAGATATATATTATAGAGACATTAATAAAGTAATAGAAACTTTGGAAAAATTTCAAAGTAAGAAAGGTATCGAATTACAAGTAGAACCAACCGTTTATGAGTATATCGAAAATGAAAATACTTATATAGAATTAAAGTATAGCATAGGAAATGATATAAAAAATCAAGATCCTAGGATGATAGAAAAATATCTTGAATTTTGTGAAATAGTCAATAATAGTATGAAACGAGAATTAAGACATAAACAAATGATAGATGCATTTTATTTATCAATGATGGAGAAAGCAGGGAATTTCTCTGTTCCAGGTTCAGGTAAGACATCAACAGTTTATGGTTTATATAGCTATTTAAATAAAACTAAGGATGTAGATACTATATTAATGATAGGCCCGTTAAACTCATTTAATTCATGGATTGAGGAGTATAAGGCTTGCTTTGGTGGTGAACAAAAGCTTAATTATCTTAATTTAAAAGATTATAACACTTCTACAGAGAAGAAAATGATTTTAACTTATGAATCCGGAAATAAAGAACTAATACTTGTTAATTATGAGATTTTGGATAACCTTGAAGATGAAATAAAAGGAATTATAAATAAGAATGTGTTAGTTGTTTTTGATGAAGTCCATAGGATAAAAAGTACTACAGGTAAAAGAGCGGGTGCTGCTCTACGTATTACTGAAAATGCAAAATATATGGTTGCTCTTACAGGTACTCCTATTCCTAATGGATACATCGATATATATAATTTGCTGAACTTGCTATATCCCAACGACTATAAAAAGTTTTTTGGCTTTACAGAAACACTTCTAAAAAATCCTGACACAAACGAAATGAAAATGATTAATGACAAAATCCAACCCTTTTTCACACGAACAACAAAAGAAGAATTAAATGTTCCTAAGCAAAACAAAGATATTATAATAGATGTTTATGCTGATGAAAATGAACAAGAGTTATTTAAAATATTACTTTCTAAGTACAAAAATAGTGCGCTTGCTTTATTCGCTAAAATTTCTCAAATGGAAAGTGTTCCGAAAATGTTATTAGAAGAATTAGATCTTAATGATTTTAGTAAAATATTAGATATTGCAGTAAGTCACGAAGATTTTGTAGACTATAAAGATTTCTCTGAAGATGTTAATTACTTAGTTGAAAAGATAAAAATGACGTCTAAAATGAGAGCGGCACTTGAACTAGTAGATAGGTTAACAAGAGAGAATAAAACTGTAATTCTTTGGTGCATATTTGTCAAAACTATGGATAAGTTTAAAAAACTACTTAGCAATATGGGGATCAAAGCAGAAATAATCGCTGGCAGAGTTGAACCATATGAAAGAAAAAGAATTATTGATAAATTTAAAAATAAAGAAATTGATGTGTTAATTACTAACCCTCACACTTTGGCAGAATCCGTTTCTTTACATCAAACTTGTCATGATGCTATATATTTTGAGTATAGCTATAATTTAGTCCATTTATTGCAGTCAAAGGATCGTATTCACAGACTTGGCTTAAAAGAAAATGATTATACTCAGTATTATTATTTGCAACAATTTTATCCTATGCAGCAAGGTGATTACTCTTTAGGAGAAAGAGTTTATAATAGATTGTCTGATAAGGAACAATTAATGTTAGATGCAATTGACAATCACGAATTAGAAATACTTCCAACAGAAGACGAAGATTTAAAATTTTTCTTTGAAAATGTTATTTAAAAGTTAAAAAAAGAAGCGGAATTAGTACATTTCTCGTTCACTAGTCCGCTTCTTTCACATTTATATACTACAATACCAACAAATATGGATTCTCTATATACTTCGCAAGTACTTTCAAGAACTCTGCTGCATCAGCACCGTCTAAAATCTGATGATCAAATGTTAAGCTGAATGGGATACGTTGTACTTGTCTTACGTTACCATCTTGCATTACTACTTCTGATTGCATAGCTCCTACACCTAAAATGCCCGCTTCTCCTACATTCAATATCGGTGTAAAGTACTCAATCTCACTCGCACCCATATTCGTAATCGTGAATGTGCCGCCAGACATTGGCACACCATCAGTATCATTATTGCGTACTTTTTCAGATAATGTACGAATACTTTCTGCTAAAGCACCAATACTCTTACCATCCGCATTTTCAATCACAGGCACCATCAAACCATCATCTAATGAAGTCGCAACACCTAAATTGACGTGATCATACTCAGTCAATTCACCATTTTCATAACGAACATTCATCTTTTTATAATTTTGGAGCGCAAGCACTACAGCTTTAGCTAATAAAGCAGTAATAGAAAGTTTTACATCTTGGCCTGCATCGCCTAATTCTTTCTTCAGTTTATCTTTGAAGACAATCAACTCATCCGCATTGACTTTACGATGTAATGTGAGTTGTGCTGTCTGATCCTGACTTTGTCGCATGTTCTGTGCAATACGTTTGCGCATTGGATTTAAACCTTCGCCTATATCTGCAGATGCTGTTAAAGTAGAAGGAGTCGGAGAAGTTTTCGCTTCACCTTTATCTAATCCATTTTCTAATACACGTTGAATATCTAATTTGGTAATCCTTCCATTTCCGCCAGTTCCTTCCACTCTTTGAATATCAATATCATTTTTCTCAGCCATCTTGCGTGCGAGAGGAGAGATAAAGATACGTTTTTGATTAGATGCGTTATTATCTTTATTGTTATCGTTAGACGATGCCTTATTTGAAGCGGAGCTTGATGATTTGTCTTTATCTGCTTTTTGATTTTCATTTTCTGTATCATCTTTTTTCTCTTGTGCATCTTCTTCGTTATCGTCAGTTGATTCTCCTTCTTCGCCAATCACACCGATAACAGTTTTTACTTTTGTATCGTCACCGGCTTGTACTTTGATTTTTAAGAGAGTGCCATCTGCCGGCGCTTCTATATCTTGAGTTAATTTTTCCGAACTGATCGAAGCCACAATGTCCCCTTTACTCACAGTGTCTCCTTCAGATACGTGCCATTCTTCTACTGTGCCTTCTTTCATTGTCATACCGAGTTTCGGCATCATAATATTTGTACTCATCTCATTCACCTCCCGAAGTTAAGATTTAACCTTTTTCAAATCTTCAATGAGTTCGTTAGCGACATCTAATACTTTATCTACACTTGGAATGTAAGCTTGTTCTAGGTTTTGTGCAAATGGAACAGGAGTGTCAGGTGCTGTTACTTTTTTGATTGGACCATCTAAATAATCAAAACCAACATCTCCGATTGTAGAAGCGACATCTCCTGCAATATTACACTGTGGGTTAGACTCATCAATAACAATTAAGCGACCCGTCTTCTTCACTGAATCTAAGACTGTTTCCTCATCCCATGGTGAGATAGAGCGTAAATCGATGACTTCGGCTGATACGTTGTCCTCCGCTAATTTATCAGCAGTATCCAAAGCAACTTGAACCATCTTACCTATAGCAACAATTGTTAAATCGTCACCCTCTTGAGCAACTCGTGCTTTTCCAATTTCAACTGTATAATCTTCTTCAGGCACTTCACCTTTCATACTCAATAAAGTTTTATCTTCAGAGAATACAACTAAGTTATCATCTTCAATAGCAGCTAATAGTAAACCTTTCGCATCATATGGATTTGAAGGTACTACAACCTTTACACCTGGAATCGATGCAAAAATATTATAAAGCGTTTGAGAGTGTTGAGCTGCAGCCCCTGCGCCTGCACCGTGAATGGTTCTGACTACCATTGGAATTTTAGCTTTACCGCCAAACATATAACGCATTTTTGCGCCTTGATTGAGTATAGGGTCCAGACCAAATCCGATAAAATCATTGAACATTAATTCAGCAATAGGGCGTAAACCAGTGGCAGCTGCTCCGACTGCTGAACTCAAGGTAATATGTTCGGCAATAGGTGTGTCAATCACACGATCACGTCCATACTTTTTAACTAATCCTTTCGTAACACCGAATACACCGCCGAAAGAATCATCATCTTTCAAATGT
Source organism: Staphylococcus debuckii (assembly GCF_003718735.1). Classification (NCBI taxonomy): domain Bacteria; kingdom Bacillati; phylum Bacillota; class Bacilli; order Caryophanales; family Staphylococcaceae; genus Staphylococcus; species Staphylococcus debuckii. The sequence goes on from NZ_CP033460.1 coordinate 473,310, forward strand.
TCTACATCTGCACCACCAGCGACGTCTGTTCCGATTAAAATAACATTATCGTCTTTCTTCATTGCAGTATCAATGGCTTCGTTTATTGCGCCCATAAATGTTAACTCACGTTTTTCACTCATAACTAAATCCCCCTTTGATTTATGCAAATACATCTTTGTATAATGAATCTAAATCCGGTTGTTCACTGCTTTCTCCGTATTCAACAGCATCATCAATAGCTTTTTGTGCAGCTTTTTCAATTTCATCCGCTTCTTCTTCCGTTAATAAATCATTTTCAATCGCGTATTTACGGAATTCTTCGGTTGGATTACGATCAGCATTACGGTCTTCTTTTGTTTTTACCTTTTGCTCGTCGCCTTCAAAGTGCCCATACTTACGGTAAGTATCACATTCGATAAGAGTTGGACCTTCTCCGTTTTTCGCACGTTCGATAGCTTTTTTAGCAGCATCTCTTACTTCAACTACATTCATACCATCTACATAAACGCCAGGCATATTATAAGCTGACGCACGTTCGGCAACTGTTTCAGAAGCACTCGCATATTTATGAGTCGTTCCTTCACCAAATTGGTTATTTTCACAAACGAAAATAACAGGTAAGTTGAGAATTGAAGCGAAGTTCAAACCTTCATGGAAGTTGCCTTCATTGGCAGCACCATCACCGAAAAAGCAGACTGCCACATTATCTTTACCTTGATTACGTAAAGAGATTCCTGCACCGGTAGCTAATCCGAAACCGCCACTTACAATACCGTTAGCGCCTAACATACCTTTATCAATTTCAGCTACATGCATCGATCCGCCTTTACCATGTCCTAGACCATCGCGTTTGCCCATAATCTCAGCCATCATTCCATTTAAGTCACAACCTTTAGCAATTGCATGTCCATGACCACGATGCGTACTTGTAATATAATCATCATCTTCTAACAGTGACATTACACCTGTAGCTACGGCTTCCTCACCAACATATAGATGTACAAATCCTGGAATTTCTCCATTGCTGAACATCTCATGTGCTTTTTCTTCAAAATCACGAATTTCATTCATCGTTTTATAAATCCAGCGTGCTTGTTCTTTATCCATAATGGATTCCCCCTTAAAGAAAAATATTTATTTGTGAATGGCTTTTTTAAACCAGTCATCTGCAGCTTCACCTAAAACTTCAAGTAGAGATGGGTGAGGTTGAATTACTTCAGATAATTCTTCAACTGTACCTTCTGCAACCTTCACGCCCAGTAATTCACCAATTAAGTCAGTAGCATGAGGACCTACAATAAATCCGCCTAAAATTTCACCATATTCTGCATCCGCCACGATTTGAATGAAACCATCTGTCTCTTCTTCAATCATTGCTTTAGCATTACTTTGGAAATAAGATTCTGCAGTTTTCACTTTATAACCTTGTTCTTTGGCTTGTGATGCTGTTAAGCCAACGGAAGCGGCTTCTACACGAGTATAAATACAGCGTGGAATCATATTAATATCGATAGATTTTGGATTTAATCCTGTGATCGCTTCAACGGCATTGATCCCCTCAGCACTTGCAGCATGTGCTAATTGATAAGTGTTAATTAAATCGCCGACTGCATATACATGCGCTTTACTTGTTTGGTAATTACTATTTACTTTTATAAAAGGTGTATCTTTTTCATTTTCTAATTTGAGATTTTCAGAAGCTTGTAAGTTAGGTTTACGTCCTGTGGCTACGAGTAATGTATCAAAATCAATCGTTGTCTCATCTGCAAAAATAATTTTGTTTTGGTTAACTTGCTTAATTTCACAGTTGGTAACTATATTGATTCCTTGTTCTTCTAAGTGTTCTTTTAAAATTGATCGAATTTCTTTAGTTTCAGTCAATAGAATATCTTTTGCGACTTCAAGAAGTGTTACATTAACTCCTAAATCAGCCATAGAAGAGGCGATTTCAGTGGCAATTACACCACCACCTATAACTACAAGTGATTGAGGAAGTTTTTCAAGCTTAAAAATAGTATTCGTAGTGTGATAATTTACTTTATCTAAACCATTGATAGGAGGAATAAAAGGTGTACTGCCTGTAGCAAGAAGGATATCTTTAGCTTTGATTGTTTGGTCTTCAATCTGAATCGTTAAGTCATCATTTACCTGGGCTTCACCATTAAATATTTTCACTTTATTTTGCTTGAGAAGGTGAGTGACACCGCTTGTTAAATTATTGATAACTGACTTTGTCCTTTGATTGAGTTTCGAGAAATCAATATTTAAATGATTCGTCTTAATCCCCCAACTATCAGCAAGTTTAATATCTTGGACTTTCTTGCCATATTCAAGTAGTAATTTAGATGGTATACAACCAACATTTAAGCAAGTACCTCCCATGTATTGCTTTTCGACAATGGCTGTATTTAAACCTAATTGGGCAGCACGTATAGCGGAAACATAACCACCTGGTCCAGCTCCAATGACTACTAAATCATATTGTTCCAATAAATCGCCCCCCTTAAGAAACCCAGTAGATAGAAACGAGATATAATTATGTAAGCGCTTACCTCGTTTACTCTATTTTATCTATATAAGTGTGAATTTTCAAATAATAATATAACGCTTAAGTGTTTTGTTGCAAAACGCGAATAAAGATATAAAATATAATTAAAGTAATTTTAGATTTTACAAATTAAACTCATTAGAATTTTTATCGAGAAAAAGAGAGGTAAATTACGAGAGAGTTAATTGACAAGATACTAGAAATGAAAAAAGAACAAAATGCTGAAAACTTTTCAATGACTGTAAAAAGCAAAAGAGAAGAAAATTTTAAAAATCGATACAAAGAATTGGTTCATAATTTGCTACCTTTAAAAATACGAAATGATATAGAAGTTGATTCATTGAAAGTTAATGGAAGTATAGGCAAAGGACGATATGCGCAAGTACCTTGGGTCGCTATTATGGACCCCAAAATCACAACTTCCACTCTAAGAGGATATTATGTCGTATTATTGTTTCATCCGGAAGGGGAAGGGTTTTATTTGACGCTTAACCAAGGATGGGCAAATATAACAGAACATGTGAGTTCTGATTCACCTTATTCATCAAAAGATCTAGCAAAAAGATTGTCAAATCAACTTAGTGAAAAAGCAGAATTTAAATTTACTAAAGGAAGCTATAACTACTATGAAAACGACGAGGAGAATAAAAATCTGAATGACAAGGCTAAAGGTTACAAATACGGAACAGTTTTTTATAAATATTATGAAAAAGGGAATTATAACGATGATGAACTTAAAAGTGATTTAGAAGATTTTCTTTATACTTATCATGAAATAGTTCAAAAAGTTTCTTATAATGATTATATAGAAATGCTAAAACAAATTGAAAGTTATGCTTTAATAGAAGATATAAAAGCTCTAGATAATTTTGAGCTTGAAATTGTAGAGAAACCAAAATTTAGCGGAGCAGGAAAGAAAAGTACTACAAAAGTTAAAGTAAATACTGAAGAGATAGAAAATAATCAAAAAGAAAATAAATTGGTTGGCGATAAAGGAGAAAGTATTGCGATACAGTATTTTAAAGATTTAACAGAAAAATGTTCAGGGACTGATAATAAAGAAAAACTGATGGATATGATAGAAAGCGTCAGTGAAAAAGGACATGGGGATGGTTATGATCTTATTGCATTTGATCCTAATAAACTAGAAGATCCCCAAAGAAAATTAATTGAAGTAAAAAGTACTACTTCCTCTGCTAAAAATCATCCTTTTTATATGTCATCTAACGAATTATGGGCAATAAAGGAAAATCCTAATAAAATTTTAATTATGAGATTATATGATATTTTAAATTCACCCAAGGCATATTTTATCGATCCTTATGAAAAGTGTGATAATTATGAAAGTATTGAGGATATAATAAAAAGTCTGTTTACAGCAGAAGCTACTAATTATAAAATTATTGGCGTTAAGTAGTTTTGTTATAATTTATATATTTTGAAATTAGGTCTATAAAACTGTAATTAGAAGAATAATCATAGGTTATATCACAATCCACCCATACGGATTATGATATAACCTTTTTCATTACCAATTTTTGATTTCTTCATCTATCGAAGCTTCAGTGAAATTGCCGTTTCCAACAACTTAATTATCCTAAATTTACAGAATTGTAACATTTCTAATAACAAATTGTGCAAAATCATATTGACTAAAATTTTGAAAGCGGTTACACTATATGTGACATCAATCACAAGGAGTGTAGAAAATGCAAAACTTAAGAAATCGTAATTTTTTAACTTTATTAGACTTTTCACAGAAAGAGATGGAATTCTTATTAAATCTATCGGAAGATTTGAAAAGAGCAAAATACGCAGGTATTGAAAAGCAAACTTTAAAAGGTAAAAATATTGCGTTGATCTTCGAAAAAGATTCAACTCGTACACGTTGTGCGTTTGAAGTTGCAGCTTATGACCAAGGTGCGCATGTGACTTATCTTGGGCCAACTGGAAGCCAAATGGGCAAAAAAGAAACTGCAGCGGACACAGCTCGCGTATTAGGCGGTATGTATGATGGTATTGAATATCGCGGATTCTCACAACGTACTGTTGAAGTATTAGCGAAAGAATCAGGTGTTCCTGTATGGAATGGTTTAACTGACGAAGATCACCCAACACAAGTATTAGCTGACTTCTTAACAGCTAAAGAAGTGTTGAAAAAACCATATCATGAAATCAACTTCACATATGTCGGCGATGGCCGTAATAACGTAGCTAATGCTTTAATGGCGGGTGCTGCAATTATGGGTATGCGTTTCAATTTAGTATGTCCGAAAGAATTGAATCCAACTGATGAATTATTAAACCGTTGTAAAGAATTAGCTGCAGAAAATGGCGGCGAAATCTTTATTACAGATAATATCGATGAAGGTGTGAAAGGTTCTGACGTACTTTATACAGACGTATGGGTATCTATGGGCGAACCTGATGAAGTATGGAAAGAACGTATTGCATTATTAGAACCTTATCGTGTAGATCAAGCAATGATCGAAAAAACTGAAAATCCTCATGTTATCTTTGAACACTGCTTACCATCATTCCATAATACTGATACAACTATCGGTAAAGAAATCTTTGATAAATACGGCTTGAAAGAAATGGAAGTTTCTGATGAAGTCTTCGAAGGCAAACACTCAGTAGTATTCCAAGAAGCTGAAAACCGTATGCACACTATCAAAGCAGTAATGGTTGCTACTTTGGGCGATATTTAATCTTTAGAGCTACTCAACAAGGAGGAACATCAAGAATGGCAAAAATCGTAGTGGCATTAGGTGGTAATGCTTTAGGTAAATCTCCAGAAGAACAATTAGAATTAGTTAAGAGCACATCCAAATCACTTGTTGCATTGATTCAAAAAGGTCATGAAGTTGTCATTAGTCATGGTAACGGCCCGCAAGTCGGCAGCATCAACTTAGGCTTGAACTTTGCAGCTGATCATGAACAAGGTCCTTCATTCCCATTTGCTGAATGTGGTGCAATGAGCCAAGCTTATATCGGCTATCATTTGCAACAAAGTTTGCAAAATGAATTGCATCATCTGGGTATCGACAAGCCTGTAGTAACACTTGTTACGCAAACACTTGTAGATAAAAAGGATAAAGCTTTTGACAATCCAACTAAACCAATCGGTCTGTTCTATGATAAAGCAACTGCAGACAAAGTTTCTGAAGAGAAACACTATACGTTTGTAGAAGATTCTGGTCGTGGCTATCGTCGTGTCGTACCTTCTCCAGAACCAATTGAAATCATTGAACAACCAAGTATCGAAACTTTAATCAATGCCGGCAACCTAGTTATTTCAGGTGGCGGTGGAGGTATCCCAGTGTATAAAGATGCTGAAGGCAACCTTCACGGTGTAGACGCCGTTATTGACAAAGATAAATCAAGTGCTTTACTTGCCGCAAATCTTAAATCTGAGCAATTAATCATTTTAACAGCAGTAGATTATATCTACATCAACTTCGGTAAAGATAACCAAGAAATCTTGAAAGAAGTGACAGTTGATGAAATTAAACAATATATTGCAGAAGATCAATTTGCGAAAGGCAGCATGTTGCCGAAAGTAGAAGCTTCATTACAATTTATTGAAAATAATCCTGAAGGTAAAGTGATTATCACATCTTTAGAAAAACTAGACGATGCCTTAGAAGGAAAAGTCGGTACAGTGATTAAAAAATAATAAATTTTAAAAAAGAGATCTGAAAACACCTTCTATCATAAACAGGATTTTCAGGTCTCTTTTCATGAAAACGTGAAAATGGGTGTGCAAGGAGATGTATTTATGAGCGAAGATATGAGTTTGAAAAATAATAAAGCTGCTAAAAAGAAGAAAAAATTTGAAATGCCCGGTGCATTCGCAATTTTATTCATCATAACTTTAGTCGCTGTCATTGCTACATGGGTAGTACCTGCAGGCGCTTACTCTAAATTATCATATGAACCTGCAAAGCAAGAATTAAAAATCGTCGACCCGCCTAATAAAGTAAAAATGGTGCCGGGTACACAAGAACAACTCGATAAAATCGGCGTTAAAATCAATATCGAACAGTTCAAATCAGGAGCAATCAACAAACCGATTTCTATTCCTGATACTTACGAACACTTAGATCAAAACCCAGCTGGTTTTTCAAAAATCACAACGAGTATGGTTCACGGAACAATTGAATCCGTAGATATTATGGTATTTATCTTAGTGCTAGGTGGTTTGATCGGAGTCGTACAAGCAAGCGGCTCTTTCGAATCCGGACTTTTAGCTTTAACTAAGAAGACTAAAGGGCACGAATTTATGCTCATCTTCATGGTATCTGTGCTAATGGTACTTGGCGGAACGCTTTGCGGTATCGAAGAAGAGGCCGTGGCCTTCTATCCTGTCCTAGTACCGATATTTATAGCGCTCGGCTATGACTCCATCGTCTGCGTAGGGGCTATCTTCTTAGCAAGTTCGATTGGGACGACCTTTGCAACAATCAACCCGTTCTCGGTTGTTATCGCGTCTAACGCAGCAGGTATTACTTTCACTGAAGGTTTATACTGGCGTATTGGCGGATGTATTGTCGGAACAATCTTTGTAATTGCTTATTTGTATTGGTACAGCCAAAAGATCAAGAAAGATCCAACCGCTTCTTACTCTTACGAAGACAAAGCTTCTTTCGAAAAAATGTGGTCTGTCTCTAACAATAACGGTTCTGACAAATTTACGTTACGTAAGAAAATCATTTTAGTATTATTTGTCTTACCGTTTCCAATCATGGTTTGGGGCGTTATGTCACAAGGCTGGTGGTTCCCAGTTATGGCCGCAATGTTCTTAGCGTTCACAATCGCAATTATGTTCCTTGCAGCAACAGGAGAACATGGTCTAGGCGAGAAAGGTGTCGTAGACCAATTCGTCAATGGTGCATCCAGCTTAGTTGGTGTATCTTTAATCATCGGTTTAGCGCGTGGTATTAACATCGTAATGAACGAAGGCTTAATCTCAGATACGATTTTACACTTCTCTTCTTCACTCGTAGAGCATGTGAGTGGTCCGATCTTTATAATTATTCTATTGATTATTTTCTTCTTCTTAGGATTTATCGTACCATCGTCTTCTGGATTAGCTGTATTATCAATGCCGATTTTCGCACCATTAGCTGATACAGTAGGTATTCCGAGATTCGTAATTGTTACAGCTTATCAATTCGGGCAATACGCAATGTTATTCTTAGCACCGACAGGACTCGTAATGGCGACATTACAAATGTTGAATATGAAATACTCTCACTGGTTACGCTTCGTATGGCCGGTCGTAGTTTTCGTACTCGTATTCGGTGGCGCAATGCTCGTCACTCAAGTATTAATTTACTCTTAAGATATATTATTTAGGCTCAAGCAGGTTGAGACTTCAATTGAGGTCTCAGCCTATTTTTTCGCTTAATTCTCCACAATCTTCTCCATCAATTCTGATGCACTTAAGTCTTCTTCCGCATCTTCTTCTGCCTCGATATCACTGTCTAATATGCAAGTAGTGTAACTTCTCTCAGGAAAAAGATGAATTAACCGTGCGCCAGGAGCTAAGTCGCTATATAGACTGACTCCGCTGACCCGACCGTAATTCAATCCAATCCCTTGGTGGAAGAAAGTAAAATCATTATCATAATCATGACCGCAAAAGATACCGTCTATATTCCTCGCTTCCCGCAAGACAGAGAATAATCGCTCACTCTCAGCAGCATAAGAAATTGCACTTTTCTTTTCGCCGATATAAACGAATACGTTGTCATAAGCTTTGATAGGGCGGTGCATAAATAACACACGACGTGCGACATGCTTTCCGCAATGCTTAAGCTTCTCTTGTAACCATACGAGATGTTCTTCCTCGATAGTGCCATCTGCGCCATTATCTAAGACAAAAATTTGTTGGTGTGGACTTTCGATGATATAAGCTTCTTTATCGTTTGCGATACTGCTGCAGTATTTATGTGCATAACTGGTCGAATATTTCGCTTCAAGTTGTCTTAACTTTGTCCGTGTAAGTCCGTGGCATGTCTCTTTATCGCCGAAAGTAGTAGCGATTTTAACCTCGAATTGATTCATAAACTCCAAGAAACGTCGATAAAGCTTTGCTCCCGTTTCTTGATCTTCAGCCCATATTTGATTGCCTGTAAAAATACATAGATCAGGGTGATACTTGTTGATAAAGTAAGCAATCAAATCAAAGGTTTCTTCGTTTTCTATTTGCTTAGATTGCTCACATGTTAAATAAAGATCTGTTAACTGTAAAATTGCATATTTATTTTTCATCATTGGCGGTTACTCCTTAGGTGTATTTTTCTCATGAAAATATCAATTTTTAAAAGTTAATTTGGTGAAGTAGTAAGTAATTTAATTATAGAGTGATTGATTGTAAAAGGTAAATGACTTATTTGGTAAGATTCGCGTTCTTTTTTTATGGTTAAACGCAATTAAAGCGTAAAAATATCTCTTTACATATTTTTTAGGATGTGTAATCAGATGTTAAAAAGAAAATTTTAAAGCAGGTAAAACAAAAAATGAGTTGAATTATTTTGAGGATAAAGTTAAGAACTTCTCGTTTAACTCTAGATCGCAATATTCTTGAATTTCGGAACATAAGTTTTCCCAATATGTTCTCCAATAGGGTTCGTTCAAATAGACATTGGGGAGTTCACTGAAGACTAATACATCATTATTCACCATTTCTTTAAACACAGAATCAGCATAAACCATAAAGGGAGTGGCTGGAATTGCTGTTTCTGGACTTTGGGCTTGGCGCTTTTGAAATGCTGTAATGATGTTGAATTGAAGAGTTAAATAAGTTTCGTAGACTGTTGAGTTCATAGGCTGATACCTCTTTTTCATAATATAATTTAATAATAGAGGCTGCTTGCTCATTTGTAAATATTTTTTTAGTTAAAAATTATCTCTAATAGTCGACAACGGTTATTGATGATTGAAAGTGATAAAAAACTGTCATAATAATATTTAAACTCATTGTATTACTTAGAGTTTGCAGTGCTAAAATGTTGATAACACCGTATCATTCCTATACTTTTTAAAAGAAATTTCTATTAAAGCATAAATAATTTAAAGAATTTTGTTGACGTTCTAAAAATAAGGTGGTAATATTTTGTTACGCACAAAAGAGGCGGGGGATTCCCTTATTAAATTAAATCGGAATATTCCAAATCCATTAATCTTTGATGACTATTTTAAAATTAAAGCATATTTTCTCTCGTCTCTATTTGTGTGAGATCCATATAGTTAATAACTATTTTGCTGCCAATTGCCATGTTGGAAAGCAACTAATTTCTTGGTGGGTCGGCATGTGGACTATATTGAAAATGAAGAATGATAATAAGAATTTGAGAAAATCTTGGGTAGAGCTCATTAATGATATTTATAACTTTTTTTCTGGTGAATTTTAATAAATAATATCAATCTTTTATTTTCTTTATACTTAGTCGTTATCTTATATCTGAAGTTTATAGCGCGCATAACTTTAGTGAGAGGTAAAGACACACGTGTAAGTAAGACATATGGTATTCACTTTTTCTTTTAATTCAATGGCCTATTCATTAGGTCAACTCTAACGACTGTTTTTATTAATTTTTGTTTCTTTTGAAAGAAGTATATTTGCAAAGCTAATAAAAAGTTTTGCAACAGTATTAAAACGAAGAGAGTAGGAGCTGGGACAATACAAGGTCTCAGCTCCTGCTTTTTTGTATGGGAGAGTCGAAAGTGTTAAGGCTGGCGCTCCTTGCCTATACAGATAGGGCAGAAAGTGTTAAGGCTCACGCTCCTCGCCTATACAGATAGGGTCGAAAGTGTTAAGGCTCACCATCCCAGCCTACACAGATCCCCCGCAGCATCACCACTCCCCAACTTCACCCATCACCTCAACGCCATCTCATCTCTTTTCATACATAGCAAAACCGACTACTGCAGCCCTGCACAGCTGCAATAGTCGGTTATTTTTTAAAATATTAGATTAAGAGTAAACGAGTACTTGAGTAACGAGCATTGCACCACCGAATACGAGTACGAAGACGACGACCGGCCATACAAATCGGAACCAGTGAGAGTATTTCATGTCGAGCATTTGCAGTGTTGCCATTACCAGTCCTGTCGGAGCTAAGAACAACATTGCGTATTGTCCGAATTGATAAGCTGTTACCATAACGAATCTCGGAATACCTACTGTATCAGCAAGCGGCGCGAAAATCGGCATTGCGAGTACAGCTAAACCAGATGATGATGGTACGATAAATCCTAAGAAGAAGAAGATAAATAGGATGATGATGATAAATATCGGACCACTTACATTTTGTACTAATGTAGATGAGAAGTGCAAGATAGTATCTGAGATTAAGCCTTCATTCATGACTAAGTTGATACCACGCGCTAAACCGATGATTAAAGATACACCAACTAAGCTGGATGCACCATTTACAAAGGCATCTACTGTTCCTTTTTCACCTAAACCATTTTTACCAGTTCCCGCAATGAACATGATGACGATTGTGACTGCTAAGAACATTGAAGCCATGACTGGGAACCACCAGCCTTGCGTCATAACGCCCCAAACCATTAATGGGAATGGAATAACGAATAAGATTAAGATAATTTTCTTACGCCAAGAGAAGTTATCAGCATGTGCATCTTTACCCATAACAGACCATTGTTTTTCAAATGATTCACGGTCTTCATAAGAGTAAGATAATCTGTGATCTTTCTTGATTCTTTGAGAATACCAGTATAAGTAACCGATAACAAAGATAGCACCTACGATACAGCCAGCTACACGCCAGTATAAACCTTCAGTAAATGTAATACCTGCTGCGTTAGAGGCGATTACTACTGAGAACGGGTTGATAGTAGAGAAAGTTGTCCCTACAGAGCTGGCCAGGAATATGGCCCCTACACAGACAATGGAGTCATAGCCCATGGCAATGAATATCGGCACCAGTATTGGGTAGAAGGCGACGGCCTCTTCTTCAATACCGCAGAGGGTACCGCCCAGTACCATTAAGATAGATACCATAAATATGAGCAAGAACTCATGTCCTTTAGTTTTCTTAGTTAAAGCAAGCAATCCTGATTCGAAGGAACCACTGGCACTTACCACGCCAATCAGACCACCGAGCACGAAGATGAAGACCATGATGTCTACCGCTTCAATTGTCCCTTCAACCATCGCATTGGTAATTTCTCCAGGTCCCGCTGGATTTTGATCTAATCTTTCATAAGTATCAGGAATCGAAACCGGTTTATTAATCGCACCGGATTTAAACTGTTCAATGTGTATTTTAACGCCCATCTTATCGAGCTCTTTTTGCGTTGCCGGTACTTTCTTGATTTCTTTATGAGGGTTCTCAATTTTTAATTGTTGCGCACCAGGCTCATAAGATAATTTAGAATACGCACCCGCTGGAATTACCCACGTCGCAATAACAGCCACGACAGTTAAAATAAAGAGGATTACAAAGGCCCCGGGCATTCTGAATTTAAATTTTTTCTTTTTCTTCGTATGCCGTTCAGTGCTGTCATGTTCGTCTTGTGCATGTTTACTTTGATTAGTGTTGTCCATAATGGTCATCTCCTTTTTGGCAGAGTGCAGCATTTGCCGATATGTAAATAGAATTTCGGAAACAGCGCTGCAATTAACTTGAATTCAAATGCTATCAAATACAGAAAGTTGTGCGACTCGACAAGCTGATGAGATGACAAGATGTAAAGTTACTCTCGCGTTTCACGCAAAAATTTTTTAGAAAAGCAGAGCGTCCAGAAGATCGCGTCTGAAGTTGATTCACTGAATTTGTCATAGAGCTTGAATGCAAATTATTTATAAAAAGGCCTGAACAGGATGTAACAAGGATACTATTGTTTACTCATGTTCAGGCACTTGTTATTATTCAATGAAGTTGTGATATGCAGATTCTAAGATGAGGCAGGTTAAGACATTTCATTGTCGATCATGTCCTGAGTGGAGGACACTTTTAAACTTTCCATGTCCATTCCCTAAGTTTTATTTTTTAATCACAGTGCCGACTTTACCTTCTAAAGCGTCATCTAATTTGTCTAATGAAGTGATGATAACTTCGCCTTTAGGGTTGTTTTCGATGAATTGGATAGAAGCTTCTACTTTAGGCAACATGCTGCCTTTCGCAAATTGACCTTCGTCAATATATTGCTTCATTTCGTCTACTGTGACTTCTTTCAATTGTTCTTGATTGTCTTTGCCGAAGTTGATATAGATATAATCTACTGCAGTCAAGATAATCAATTGTTCAGATTTCAATTCAGCACCAAGTAGGGCACTTGATTTATCTTTATCAATAACCGCATCTACACCGTGTAGATCGCCTTTATCGTCTTTAACAACTGGGATACCGCCGCCGCCACTTGAAATAACTAAGTTGCCGGCATTGATAAGTGTTTCAATACTTGGGAATTCAACGATTTCAATCGGTTGTGGTGAAGGAACTACACGACGATAGCCGCGTCCTGAGTCTTCAACGAAAGTATAGTGACGTTCTTTAGCGATTGTGTCTGCTAATTCTTTGTCATAGAACATACCGATTGGTTTAGTTGGGTTCGTAAATGCTTCGTCATCTCTGTCTACAACTGTTTGCGTAACTAATGTTACTACAGGTTTCTCAATACCTAAGTTATGCAATTCATTTTGCAGACTTTGTTGTAGTTGATAACCGATATAAGCTTGGCTCATTGCTCCACATTCTGGGAATGGGAATGGAGGGCCTTGCTCGTGTTCAGCAGCGTAGTTCAAGCCTAAGTTGATGCTGCCGACTTGTGGTCCGTTACCATGACTGATAACGACTTCGTTACCTTTTTGCACTAATGCAATTAAGGATTTCGCTGTATTTTCAACAAGTTTCAATTGTTCTTCTGGTGAGTTGCCTAATGCGTTTCCGCCTAATGCTACTACGATTTTAGCCATGCTATTTATCCTCCCTTATCCAATATCGCCTAAAGTTGCGACCATTACTGCTTTGATTGTGTGCATACGGTTTTCAGCTTCTTGGAATACTACTGAGTGTTTGCCTTCGAAGACTTCGTCAGTCACTTCCATTTCTTTCAAGCCGTATTTGTCAGCGATTTCTGCACCGATTTTAGTTTCATCGTTGTGGAATGAAGGTAAGCAGTGTTCGAAAATCACACGTGGATTACCAGTTTTTTCAATCATTTCTTGGTTCACTTGGTAAGGTTTCAATAATTTGATACGTTCTTCCCAAACTTCGTCAGGTTCGCCCATTGATACCCAAACGTCTGTGTAAAGTACGTCAGAACCTTTTACACCTTTGTCGATGTCGTCAGTTACCAAGATTTCGCCGCCGTTTTCTTCAGCCAATTCTTTACAACGATTCAATAATTCGTCTGTTGGATTTAACTCTTTAGGACATACTAAGTGGAAACGCATACCCATAATTGCGGCACCAGCCATCAATGCGTTTGCTACGTTATTGCGTCCATCACCAACATATGTGAAGTTGATTTCGTGATAAGGTTTTTTCAATGTTTCTTTGGCAGTCAAGAAGTCAGCCAATACTTGAGTAGGGTGATCTTCGTCTGTCAAACCGTTCCATACCGGAACACCTGATTTTTCAGCCAATGTTTCAACAGTACGTTGAGAGAATCCGCGGTATTCGATACCGTCATACATGCCGCCTAAAACGCGAGCAGTATCTGCTGCTGTTTCTTTTTTGCCCATTTGGCTGCCTGTAGGTCCAAGATAAGTGACGTGAGCACCTTGGTCGTAAGCGGCAACTTCAAATGCGCAACGAGTACGAGTTGAGTCTTTTTCGAAAATTAATGCAATATTTTTTCCTTTCATCGTTTGTTGCTCAATACCTGCGTATTTCGCACGTTTCAAGTCTTCCGAAAGGTTGAGTAGGAATTCAACTTCTTTCTGTGAAAAATCTAATAATGTTAGGAAATTTCTGTTTCTTAAGTTTTGCATTATACATACAACTCCTCTTTGTGATTGATTTCACATTTATTGTAATCGCTTTCTTTAGGTTTCGTCAATAGTATTTCAAACAATTTTTTGCTTTTCTCAATAAAATTGACGAAATAGTTACAAAACAATTTTTGCAGTTTACAAATGTAAATATTTAGTTTATGGGAAAATATATTCTTTTAAAATTCTACCGTTATCTTTATTGCCTATTTAAAAAAGAATAATCATGAAGATTATGAAAACTTTTTGATAACTGCGCTAATTATTTTTTTAAAGCCCTATACAAGTTGAATTATAGTTGATAATTTGAGATTTTAAACGAATTTAACAAATTCTTCATAAAAAAATGAAAAAGTCTTGATTTCCGTTAAAAATCTTATAAGATAAGAAGGAATAAATAATTTGACTACGCAAGTCATAATTTATTTGTTAGCTTTGCAAATAAAGATAGGGTGGAGAAAAACAAGTGAAAAGATTATTATTTTTAATGGTAAGTGTTTTATTTTTATTAGCAGCTTGTGGTAGTAACAAGTCTGAAGAAAAAGCTGAAGCTGATGAAGAAAGAGGCGAAGCAACGGACAAAATGAAATTGTTCCGTGTGGGCCAAACCGTCACAGCGGGTGGTGTAGATATTAAAGTCATGAAAGCTGAATATGTAAATGACTATGATGAATATAGCGCACCAGAAAACGGTAAAGTCTTAAAAGTCTATTTAAAATTCAAAAATAACAATAAAGATCAAGTATTAGTTGATAGCAGTGCATTTTCTATGAAAGTTCGCGGTGAAAATTATCCGGAATGGTATGGCGGAGATGGGACAGATGGAATGTTCTCACATCAATTGAATCAAGGCAACACAGCTACAGGAACATTGATTTATGACGTTCCGGAGTCTAACTTCTATACTTTAGAAATGGATACGAATTTCAACATGAAGAATGTGAAGGCGAAGTGGAACATCTCTAAAGCAATGATTAAAGAAAGCGGCAGTAAGAGCGAGGGAGACGAAGCGAAAGCCAGCGAAACAAGCAATGCCAAAGCTGATAAGAGCGATGATGAAAAGGATTATCCATATACCGCAGATGAATATAATGCTTTAGTAGATGAATACAATGCATTGACTGATGGTGAAAAGATGGATCATGTGACACGTGGTGTAACGAACAAAGAATACAATGATTTAGCTGCACGCGTGGAAAAATTATATGAAGAACTCGGTGCAGAATATGAAAAAGAATATCAAAAACAACTAGACCAAGAAGAAGCTGAGCGCCAAAAACAATCAGATCAAGAAGAAGCTGAGTGGAAAAAAGAACAAGAGCGTTTAGATAAAGAGTTTGATGCAGAAATGAAACGTCAAGATGAAGCATATGCGCGTGAAGAAGCACAGCGTCAAAAACAAGAAGCCGCTGATCAAAAAGCTTATGAAGCTGAACAACAACGTATACAAGAACAAGAAGCGCGTGAAGAGGCACAACGCCAAAAAGAAGAAGCAGCTGAGCAAGCACGCCAACAAAAAGAAGAAGCTGCACTTTCTGAAGAATAAGTGTGTAAATTTAAGCGTTCAGGGTATCTAGTTAGTAATTTTAAAAGCATAATGCATTACTAAAATTAAAATGAAAGCAGGGATACTATGAACGAACCAAGAAACAATGACAAGCGTGATGAGCGATACGACCAACCAGAAGATGCAAAACATGATGGCAGGCAAGAATCCAGCTTTGAAAAACGTGAAGAGCGAATCTATAACGATGGACAAAAGTCTGAAGATAAGACACGTGAAGAAGGCAACTTTGTAGATAGACGCGAACCAAGAAATGTGGATTCTGAAAATGATGGTTTTGTTGAAAAACGTGAATCAAGATATGATGACCGCGAGGATAATAGGAATCGTGAAAGCCATGACGGACGTGAATCTGGAAATGCTCGTCACGAAGAAGAAAGTTTTGTAGATAGACGTGAGCCGAGATATGTAAATCAAGAGGACAATGGAAACCGTGAAAGACATAATTTGGGATATAATCAACATGAGGGCAACCGATTTGATGATAGACATGAGTCAAGAAACGCTCATCATGAAGATAATCGCTATGCGGATAGACGCGACCAGAGATATGACAATCATGAAGATAGAAGATACAATGACAGACAACAATCGAAACATGATTATCGAGACAATCATCGGAATCATGATGACTACTATGATAGAAATAGAAGACCGACAAGCAGAGTAGCAGAAATGGTTCTAGGAATCATCGGTAGTATATTCGGTATTATTGGTGGAATCATCGCATTAGTGATTGGCACTATCAGTTCTGGATTAGGTGAAACAGATAGCGGTTCAATTTTCGGCCAAGCAATCGGTGTAATTCTTGTTTGTATTGTAACTTTAATTATCAGCTGTATTATTAATAAAAACCGAATTGCTATGGGTGTACTATTAATTATCGGCGGATTATTGAATTTCATTTTAATCGGTGGATTCGGTATCTTATCTGGTATTTTAATTCTAGTAGCAGGCGTTATTGCTTTAATTCGTAAGTAAAATAGAAATAGCCTAGCAACGTTAATCGCGCTGCTAGGCTATTTTTCATGCTTCATTATTTTTTCTTTTTCTTATTCTTTTTAGACACTACTTGTGTGTTCTTCGGCTTTTTATCAGCGCCAGAATCTTTATTCATCTTCGCTTTTAAGCGTGCCACTTCTTGATCTGCATATTTTGCATAGTAGCGGTTAGCTGCGAATGTTTGCACAATCATGAAGATGGCTGATACTGACCAATATAGACCAAGTGCTGAAGCTGAAGTATAAGAGATATAGATAATGAAAATTGGAGAAATAATCATCATCATGTAACCCATTTGTCGTTGTTCTTTCGGCATATTCTCTAGACTCACTAGTGATTGTAAGAAGTAAAGTACACCGGCAATAATCGTGATTAAAATGTCAGGTTTCGTTAAATCAAACCATAAGAAATCAGGATGTGCTGTAATACCGCCGTGCGAAGGCCATTTAAGAGAAACATATAAACCAAATAAAATAGGCATTTGAACTAAAATCGGCAAGCAACCTAACATGCTTTTCATCGGATTTAATTCATATTTCTTATAAACTTCCATCATTTCTTGGTTAGCGGCCATTTTTTCTTCTTGAGTACGCGCACGTTTTACTTTTTCTTGAACCGCATTCATTTCTGGTTTCGCAATATCCATTACTTTACGCATCATTTGGCCGTTCTTAGTTTGACCCAACATAAACGGCAACATGATTAAACGTATAGCCAACACGATGATGATAATTGCGAGTCCGTAATCGTGATTCAAGTTGTTACCTAACCAATGTAAAAGGTTATCCATTGGTCTAGCGAAAGTGTTATAGAAGAAACCTGTTCGATTCCCTGGTTTCGAATAATCACAACCCGCTAAAAGTACTGTAGTCATAGCAAGCAACAGTATGTATTTGATTTTCATGGTTAACTCTGCCTTTCTTTATTTATATGAATATTTATTAATATGATTAGCAAAAACTGAAAAAAGCAACCACGAAATGGTTGCTATGTGAATAATACAACAGTGTGGAAAAATTACTTCCGCCTTTAGATACTATCATAAATTGTTGACATGTCAAATTAGTTGATGTTATAGAGGAATATTTATATTAAATAATTGAGAATGCAAAAGTAAGTACTGGGGCGAGTGGAGGCAGTGCTAGTTAGAGGCGAAAGCGTCAAGGCACGAGCATGTTGCCTAGACACTTTTGCGTACCTCGCTCGCTAGAAGTCTCATTTCATTACGAAGCCTAAGGAGAAGGGGAACTAATTAAGTTCTTTCTGCTCTTTCTTCTTGCTTTTCTCCAAATCATCAATTAACAGAAAGCCTATGTAGCTGGCAAAGACTGTAATAAAAATCAGAATGACTATCAATAATGGTAGATTGAACGGGTTGTCAAATGGAACAACAGTGATTAAAACGTAATAGATCAGTGCTGCAAGAATAAGTTCGATAAAGCTGAGTAATATCGTTTTAGTCGCGGAATCCGCACTAGCTAAAATTACGCTAGGGATGACCAGTATTTCCAGGGTAATAGCAAACATCATTGCTGCTTGACCCAGAATCAGTATATTGGTTGTATGTAAATTTAAAAAAGGTACTTTAGCGATAAATAGAATCAGTGCTATAAAGAAGTAAATAAAGATGATAGCACCTACGAATTCACCTCCGAGTGCTTTGAGAAATGAAACTGCTAAACTTTCTTCGGTGATGCCTGCTTGTTTGACTACAGCGCCTGTGAGTGCTGCTATGAGCATGGTAATGATAATTATAGTAATAAGGAGTGGCGAAACTTTGCCTTGTATCAAGTCTGCAAAGAAGTCGATGCCGTTGCGAAAATTATGCATGATAAATATAATCCCTTCTCAATCATTATTCATTTAAGTATAATCATAAAAATTTAAGTAAATCAAATTGCTTTTCAATATAAAAAAAGTAAATGTCTATATTGAATAAGTATTATTAATTTAAAGTGGTTTTCATGGAAGTCGACATAAAAATTCATACTTTTGCTTTATCTTTGAGGTGGAGGTGGAAGGTATGAAAAATATATTTTTGAAAGGGAGTTTGGCGGCAGGTGCACTGCTCTTACTTTTTCCGCAGGGGCAGAGTCATGCTGCAGTTAATAGTTATGAGGTTAAAGTATATGCGGATGCTGATAAAATTGTGAAGGATAATCGGCATATTGATCATGACATCTTAAACCAATTAGGTTCAGAGGATAAAGATGAGGATTTCAATGTTCAGTACATAGACGATGGCATCGTTCGAATTATAACAACAAGGAGACGTTCCGTGTGCGTAAGTCTGAAGATGAAGATTCTACGGAGTTGCAGTATAAGAAGCGTTATCCGATTACGAATGGAGATGCGGATGCTGCAGTAGCACAAGCTAAGAAAGATGGATTCAATACTGACGATTATGAAGTGGAGTATGGTGAAAAGGGTCAAACCTTAAGCGCTTCGAATGAAAGTTCAGTGAATAGCGGTTCTGATTTGCCAGATGCCTCACAAAGTTTAGATGCGTTAAAAGGAAGTGCGAAGGCGCCATTTGATGCTTCCTTAAATAAAATTGGCAGCCCTCAGAAGATTGGTCCTGTACACTTTGAACGTCATAAAGGAGAGATTGACGGTAATAAAGTGAAGATTGAAAACTGGGATATCGGCAATCAAAATGTGGTGGAAGTTTCCGCTAAAGTTTCTAATGCTTCTGAAGCAAAATCTGTGCAGCAAGCGATTGTGCAAAAGTTAGACCAAATGGGCATACATGAAACAAAAGATCAGTTAAAGACCGATATGATATTTAATAATTATTAATAGATAGAAAGAAAGCCTGGATGATGATTTGTCCAGGCTTTCTTTGTCGTTTCTTCTTATGTTAGGTTAGGCTCCCGCTTGTCTGAAGTAAGACTGCCGGGAGGTTATTTAGCGCTGATTTAATACAAACGATAGATGGTGGATATGAAATCTTGCATAATCGGGTGAATGACGCGGTCGGATTTATACACAATAGAAATGTGTCGCTCGGCAGGTGCATGTGGTAAGGGCTTTGCGATAATATCTGGATGATTGACGGCGCTGGAACTGAGTAGACTAAGGAATTGTGAGTTGCGAATGGTTTCGATTAGACTGCTCATACTATTGGATTGCATGATGGGCTCAACCTCAATCAGATTCTTATGTTGCCATTCATCGATACTGTCTTTCGTTGAGCCACTGCTATGTGTAATCAAGGGATATCTTTGAATATCTTTAATGGTAAGTGTTTCTTTGTCTGCTAAAGGATGACGCTTGTCCATCGCTACCATTAAAGGATCGTTAAATAACCGCTTCACTTCCACTTCTTTATCTCGAATCCCGTTTTCGGAAATCACTCCGATTTCCACCTCTCTATTCTTTACCTTTTCCACGGTACGTGGGGCGGTATCGACTTCTAGTGAAATTTCAATCTCTGGATAAACTTTCATGAATTCTCTCATAGCGTGCGGCAACATTCCGTATATAGGGGCATGGCTGGCACCGATGCGTAAATGTCCGCGTTTGAAGATGGTGTAATCATCCATGAGCATTTCGGTTTCTTCTATTAAAGTAAGGATTTTGGTGCTGTTTTGATAAAGTATTTGGCCGGCTTTGGTCAGGGTGATGTGTTTGCCTTTCTTATGGTAGAGCGGCACGTTATGTGTTTCGCTCAGGTTCTTCAAATGGAAGGTGACGGTGGGTTGGGTGATGTTGAGCTTGTCGGCGACGATATTGACGTTCTGATCTTCGACGAATTGTTTGAAGATCATCAGTTGTTTCAAGTTCATATTTATCCTCCTCTTAAAAATAGAGAAAATCTATATTGATATATATTTTACATTGAAAAGATTGATAGTTTGTTAACGTTGTATTTAATATGCATTAATATCTGTTGTTTATAGTTGGTAGTGAAATGAGGTGAAGGAAGTGGCGCTTGAGATTCGTAATTTGAAAAAGGCGTTTGGTGAACAAGCGGTGATTCGTGATGTGAATTTAGCTGTGGATTCTGGAGAGTTTATTTCGCTGCTTGGTGCATCGGGAAGCGGCAAGACGACGTTGTTGCGTTTGATTGCTGGTTTGGAGCGACCGGATAGCGGATGGATTGAAAATGACGGGCGTGTGTATTGTTCGGATGAAAGACAGACGCAGTTAATGGCTCCGGCGCATCGGAATATCGGTATGGTGTTTCAGGACTTTGCGTTGTGGCCACATATGTCGGTATTTGAAAATGTGGCGTATCCGTTGCGTGTGAAAAAAGATACCAAACGATTGAAGCAGCGCGTCCGTGAGGTGTTGCAGGATGTGCGGTTGGAAGGTTATGAGAAACGTAAGATACATGAGTTGTCTGGCGGTCAACAGCAAAGGGTGTCGCTGGCACGCGCTATTATTTCGCGTTGTGATCTCATCTTGATGGATGAGCCGTTGTCGGCGCTGGATGCAGGACTACGTGAAGATATGCGCTTGTTGATTCAGCGCCTGGTCAAACAATATGGTATGACGGCTATCTTTGTGACGCATGATCAATATGAGGCGATGACGATGTCTGACCGCATTGCGGTGATGCAGGGTGGTCGCATCGAGCAATGCGACACGCCGGAAATGTTGTACGCACGGCCGAAAAGCGAAGCGGTAGCGCGCTTTATCGGCAAGGGCTCGTTTATTAAGGGCGTATTGGAGCATGGCAGATTTACGGTGGATGGAGCGTGTAATAATCAAGATTCCGAGTCGTTGAGTCATGGTGGTGCATGCGAGACAGAACTTTCTTTTTCTGTCGAGGGTGACTTGCCTGAAGGCCGGTATGGTGTGTTGTTACGTCCTGAGAATGTGCATGTTGGCAGCGCGGGCCACACGGCGGTTGTCTCGACAGTGAGTTTTACAGGTGAACGATATGAATACACAGCTTACATAGACGGCATTATTGTAATGTTTTATGATGGAAGATTTTTTTCCGAAGGGGAAGAAGTGCAGTTGGTCTTTGAAGTGAAGCGTGAATATTTAATTAAAATGGAGGAGATTTAAGTGAAGCGTTTGGTGCAGTTGGGCGTTGTGTTAATGGCGTTGTTAATGGTGTTGGCGGGTTGTCAGAATAAGCCTGAGGGGGATGATGCGAAATCTTCTGATGGCAAGTCTTCTGGCGGCAAGGATAAGTTGGTGTTGTACACGGCGGGGCCGGATGATTTGGTAAAGGATATGGTGAAGGAGTATGAGAAGGATTCTGGCAAGAAGGTGGAGGTCTTCCAAGGGACTACGGGTGAAATTCTAGGTCGTTTGGAAGCGGAAAAGGATAATCCGAAAGCGGATGTTGTGCAATTGGCTTCTCTGCCGGCTGCTTTGGATTATAAAAAGAAGGGCTTGATTGCGCCGTATAAGGTGAAGAATGCGGATAAGTTGTACAAGGATTGGCAAGATAAAGATGGGTATTGGTATGGTTTCAGCGGTAGTGCGCTTGGGATTTCATACAATACGGATAAGGTGAAACAGGCTCCGAAAGATGTGAAGGATTTGTTGAAGAAGGATTATAAAGATGCGTTGGCGATTCCGAATCCTTCTGAGTCGGGTACTGCGTTGGATTTGTTGTCGATCAAAGTGCATAATCAAGGTCAAAAAGCTTGGGATGAGTATCAAGCGTTGAAGGATAATGGCATGAAATTGGCGGGTGCGAATAAGCCTGCATTGGAAACGGTGATTAAAGGTGAGAATAAAGCGGTATATGGCGGTGTGGACTATATGGTCTATAAAGCTAAGAAAAAAGGTGAACCTGTAGATATTACTTACCCTGAGTCAGGTACGTCGATTTCTCCGCGTCCGGCGTTTATCTTGAAGTCTTCTAAGCATAAAGATGCGGCGAAGGATTATATGAATTATGTGACGAGTGATAAGGGGCAGAAGCAAGTGGATGAGCATTATTTGATTCCGGCAGATAAAGCGGCGCATAAGAATAAGATGACGAAGGCGCGTGAAGATATTAAGGAATTGAAATATGATTGGCCGTCGTTGTCGAGCGAGAGTGAAAAAGTGTTGAAACGCTTTATGGATATGATGAAGTCATAGAGGTTTGTGGTGAGTTGTAGGGAGTAGAGTGTAGGTTGAGGGGTGAGGCGCGGGTTGCGCGG
The DNA here is from genome assembly GCF_003718735.1 of Staphylococcus debuckii. Lineage (NCBI taxonomy): Bacteria > Bacillati > Bacillota > Bacilli > Caryophanales > Staphylococcaceae > Staphylococcus > Staphylococcus debuckii. The sequence continues at coordinate 496,493 of NZ_CP033460.1, forward strand.
TTGTGTTATGGCGGAGCTGCTTGGCGGCGAGTGTCGAGTAGAGGTAGCGAGCCCGCGTAACAGCGACTGTTAGAGAGTGTGCGGGAGATGTGTAGGAAGTTATAGCGGGTCGTGGCGGGATATTGGCCAAGAATTGAGGCAACGTGTCCAATAAACGGATATATTGGCCAAGATTGGAGCGAACGTGTCCAATAAACGGATATATTGGCCAAGAATAGTGTGAACGTGTCCAATAAACGGATATATTGGCCAATATTGGTGTGAACGTGGCCAATATCCTAGTTATCTAGACACAACTCAGAAACTAGTGTCCAGATTCCGGCGTTTTCTAGACACAACTCAAAAACTAGTGTCTAGATTAGGGTGTTTTCTAGACACTTCTCAAAAAGTAGTGTCTAGATTCGCCCGTCCGCCTGCCGCCCGCACTCCTACCAAATAACCCCCACACTCAACACACACTCAGCATAAGAGATGGCGGTGACTCATTTCGTATGAAGCGTCGTCATCTCATTTATTTTTTTAAAGATTGGAGTTGGATGTGATGGAAGATATGCAGCAGTCGTCTGCATCCGCACATGTCGGAAAGTCAACAGATCATACATTAATGTGGCAGCGCATCAATCGCATCTTAGCATTAACCGTCTTAGTGTTATTAATTGTCATGCCATTATGTTTGATACTATGGAAAGGATTCGCGCCGACCGCGGAATCCGGCATAATAAGTAATATCGGACAATTAGCACAAGGTGATAATATTAAAATACTATGGAACTCAGTAGTGTTAGGTATCGCGGTTGTCATACTATCCACAATCATTGCTTTGCCGCTGAGTTATATCATGGTGAAAACGTCATTAGCAAGACATCAATGGATTGATATTCTTATTATGATACCTTTTATGACACCGCCTTACATCGGTGCAATGGGTTGGATGTTGACGATGCAGCATAACGGATTATTAGAACAATTAGTACCAGGTGCAGCTAAAGTAACGCCGTTATTCTTCTCATTCTTTGGTATGGCACTCATTATGAGCTGCCACCTTGCACCTTTTTTATATGTAGTACTAAAAAAATCCCTATTGAATGTGCAGCAATCACAAGAAGAAGCGGGGCTCGTTTATGGCGGATCATTTATGTACCGCTTCCGCCGCATCATTCTCCCGATGTTTGTTTCGGGTTACAGCATGGGCGCGTTGCTTGTCTTCGTTAAGACGATTGGCGAATTCGGTACTCCGATAACGATGGGCAACCGCATCGGCTACCGCGTACTGACATCTGAAATTCATCATAGCGCCTCTATTTGGCCAATCGATTTTCAGCATGCGGCACTTTTATCCACCTTGCTCCTTGGCGTGAGCATGGGAGTGTGGGCCTTGCAGACTTGGTTTCAAACACGTACTGCAGTAGCTGGAGACAGCGGTAAAGGGCGCAAAACAATGCAGAAGGCCCGCAATAAATGGGATATTATCCTCTACGCGATTGTCGGCTTTGCGCTTTTCCTTACTATCGTGATGCCGTATGCCAGTATTGTGGTGAACGCTTTCGTTAAACAATTGTCAAAAGGCTTGAAGCTGCAAAACATCACTTTGGACAACTTCATTCAAGTGCTGTCAGGCAACGGAGGCATTGCATTAGCCAACAGTTTGATGCTTGCTTTAGCTGCAGCAACGATTGCGAGCGTCCTCGGATTATGGTTTGTTTTAGCTTCAGAAGGTAAAAGTAAAAAGAAAGAAAGCGATGGCTGGATGAGACGTCTGATCGATTTCTTCAGCTTATTGCCAAATACAGTACCTGGTATTATTGTGGTGATCGGATTGATTCTTATTTGGAATAATAAAGTAAATCCTATACCAGCCTATAATACTATCGGCATTCTCGTTATTACGTATACCGTGCTTTACATACCGTATGCCGTGCAGAATATTAAAAACGTCCATCAAACTATTGGCCATAACTTGATGGAAGCGGCTGAAATGAGCGGCAGCACAGGTTGGACACGCTTCCGTACAATTAAACTGCCATTATTGACACCAGGTATCATTTCCGGATTGATTCTTATCTTCTGTATTTCGATGCGCGAATTAGTAGGTTCCTTAATGTTGCGTCCGCCAAATACCGACACTTCAGCAACCTACATTTATCGTCAATTCGAACAAGGCGAATCTGCACAAGGAATGGCAATGGCACTCTTGTCAGTCGGCATCACTTCACTCATACTGATTTTAATGCAAGTATGGCAGAACAGGAAGGAGCGGTAACCCTTGGAACAACGACTATTAGCAGCCTCCGATATTCATGGACATGGGCGGACCTTACTAGAATTGTTAGACGTCGCGCATTATTCCCCGGGAAATGATCAGCTGGTACTATGCGGAGATTATGTGAATAACGGTCCCGACTCAGAAGGCACACTAGAAATCGTGCAACAACTGCAAACAGACGGCGCCATCGTACTCCTCGGCAACCATGAGCTGCGGTGGCTCGACGAAATTGCGGCCGCTGAACTCGCCATGCAGCACAAACTCAAGATGACCTACCAGCGCATTCAAAACGACTGGGGTAAACTAAAGTGGCGTCCGTTACTTGAATCATTTGATAAATATTATGAGACGGCAGAATTTCTGTTCATTCATGCCGGAGTTCTGCCGAATATTCCGTTGGAGAAACAAACCGCTGCAGAAGTGACCGGTTTCGATAAAAAGAAAGACTTGAAGAGTGCGTATCCTGGAAAATACATGATCCACGGACATGTGCCGACCTTCCGAGAAGGATGTGGACCAGGCGAAATGAAAGTTACAGATGAAGCGGTGAATATCGATACAGGCGCTGGGCACGGTGAGTATTTAACATTGTTAGATTTAACGCATCACAAACAATATTGCAAGAAAGTAGACGGAGCAGGGCAGAAATAAATTTGTCGGTTCAGAAAAGAAGGATTTGGAACAAGCTGACGTTCCAATTCCTTCTTTCGTCTTTCGAACGGCCCTCAACCGCCTCTGTTACTATGCTATACTATGATATGTTAATTGCTTTTTTAAAATATTTTTCAAAATAAAAGAATTTCGGAGGAAGTAATGCATCGATTTAGAAATATATTGATTGTTATCTTATTCAGTACAGTAATGTTATCAGGATGCGATTTACCAGGATTAGGCGGCGGTTCTGGTAAAAATGTAAAAATCACCGCACTTGCGACCAGTGAATCTCAAATTATGGCACATATGATTCGCTTGCAGATCGAACATGATACGCACGGCAAAGTAAAACCGACAATTATCAATAATCTGGGTTCAGCCACGATTGAGCATAACACGTTGAAACGCGGAGATGCGCAAATTTCCGCCACCCGTTATACAGGGACAGACTTAGTCGGCGCACTGGATCATAAGCCAATTACTGACACGGATAAGGCGATGCATGTGGTGCAGAAGGGATTTAAGGATAAGTTCAACCAGACTTTCTTTAACTCCTATGGCTTTGAAAATACCTTCGCCTTTATGGTTACGCAAGAGGTCGCGAAAAAATACCATCTAGAGAAAGTATCGGATTTAGAAAAACATAAAGATGATTTGCGTCTCGGTACAGATTCCACTTGGGTAAAACGCGCAGGGGACGGTTACCCAGCTTTCACCAAAGCATACGGTTTCAAATTCAAAACAGTTCGCCCGATGCAGATTGGTTTAGTTTATGATGCTTTAAAGAATAAGAAGTTGGATGTGGCACTCGGCTACACTACAGACGGCCGTATTGCTGCTTATAAACTGAAGGTGTTGAAAGACGACCGTCACTTCTTCCCACCTTATGATGCCAGCCCGCTGGCGAAAAATGACTTTTTGAAAAAGAATCCAGAAATTAAAAAGTCACTTGAAAAATTACAGGGCAAAGTTTCTACTCAACAGATGCAGAAACTGAACTATCAATCAGACGGCCAACAAAAAGAACCTGCTGTCGTAGCTGAAAAATTCTTGAAAAAGCACCATTATTTTGAAAATGAATAGAACGAGAGAGAAACACCCGCTGAATAATCGATTCTACTTTTGAATGGTTGTTCAGCCCTTTTTTTACTAAATGCGTAAAATTACATGAATTATTTATAGCAAGAGAGTATAATAAAATAAATAGAAAAGTAAGTTGTTTGATTTAAAAACCTGAAAATACGATTGTGTATAGGTTGGAACTAAGAAACTATATAATACTTCTATTCGATTTAATGAGGTGGGGTTAGTGAAATTTATAGAAGAAAAAATGAACGAATATTTTAAATGGCTCGAACGAAATTATAAATTCAAACAACTAGATGATTCTATCGAAATTACCACACCTTTTGTTAATTATTTAAATGATACGATTCGTATTTATTTAGATGCTTTACCGAATAATAAAATTCGCCTTTCGGATGATGGTCTAACCTTTAATGAATTAGAAATGTTTGGAATAGATATTAAGACAAGAAATACGTTGATTAAATCAATTTTAAATCAATTTGCGTTAAAAGTTGAAAACGGGAAATTATAATTGAAGTTGATAACGATGAGTTTGCCCAAGCTAAACACAATATATTACAAGGAATACTAAAAATTTATGATTTAACCTTTTCCCGAAATGAATATTATAGTGAATGATGCTGAAAACACTATATCAGAAAGAGTAGAACAAGCTGCGAATTATGAAGGAATAAAAATTTTATACTGGTCTGATAAAGAAAATGTCGCAAGTTCATTAAAGAGATAAAATTATATAGATTGATGACCCGCTGAATAATCGATTCTACTTTTGAATGGATGTGAAGCGGGTATTTATATGATAATTGGAGGGATTAAGATGCCACAAATGAATTCAAGACAAGCTAACAGAATTGCACGTTTGGTCGTTAAACTCGTCAGAAAAATCGTAAATACTCAAAATAAAAAGTAATGACTTGAGGTGACTTCAGTGTGGCAATTGTATGCTAAAAATGTTGTCCGATTTTCTCAAGTGATTATGAAGTTAATGAGAAAGTTAATGCGCAAACGTCGAAAATAATCCTCCCGTGTGCATTGTAGAGACAATGGATGGGAGGACTTTCTTGTGTGGTGCTTATTTATTTTTCAGAAGAAGAAGTGGAATGCAGAATTTCGGAATGTTGTTTGCTTGGTTTAAGGGTCAAACCTAGGGCTTTGCGTTCACGGTTGGCATCTTTATAGAATGAAATGGTCATCTTTAAAAATTGAGAATTGAGTATAAAAAAGTAAAAGTGTTCTACATGCTATCATAGATAAAGAATCACGCAACTTTATATGTTATTATATAATTTAATTATAAGGATGGACTAAATAACGAAAGAATAGATGCAGATGAACACGCAAGAATACATATTGAAGAAAGAGTCAATAAAAGAGATGAAACTGGACACAAGATTTAGAGAGTGTCTAGAAAAGGGCATAATCTAGATACAAGATTTAGAGAAGTGTCTAGATTCTCCCGATATCTCTCACCCGCACCACAAAGGAAGGGCTAGAACACTGATTTGTTCTAGCCCTTATCTCAATAGAAATGCGCTTAGTCCAAGCATTGTCTGCAACCAGAGCGGGACGAAAATCCTCTCCTTTCCCGCATCCGCAAACTACGCTAGGAAAGCGAACGTATAAATGGACAGATCGTAAATAACATGCGCGATATAAGTAACTAATAAATTTTTCGTTTTTACATAGGCTAATGAGTCGATAATACGTCCTAAGCCAATAACAAAGATACATTGTGTAAAGTCCCATTGATACGTTGGCAAATGCAATAGTCCGAAAATAAGTGACGAACAAATTAATGCTAACCATACGGCACGTTTACGTTTGTGCGGATTTCGGTGATAAAAGAATGTTAAGCATGCTAATAATGGGATGAGTGCCATAAATTCTTCGCCGAATAATTGAATAATTGTTAAGAAACGTGACCATAAAAATTGTGGTAAAGCATCAGTACCACCATGTACTGCTGCTGCCGGGTTCGCTTTGACGCCACCTGATAATGCTCCGACGATTCCTGATAAAGCAGAGCTTACAATCAAGGATAGAATGGCGAACACGATGATAGTCAAGATGTCCTTTTTATGTAAAGGTCGGAAAAATTTCTTCGTGTAACCGCCAATTGTTAAATACAGTCCTAATACAGCGAACAAGGGTAAGCTGATAGTTTGTAAAAATTCATTCACTTTAAATGGAATGAACGGCAGATTCATTTTGGTTAACAGAATGAATCCGAAAATTAAAAAGGCTATGATAATTGCCCATTTGCCAGCGCTGATCTTGATAGGTTTCCCGTTATAAAACGGAAAGTCTTTGTCTGGCTCTTCAATCCACAGTCTGTCAGATTGTCGTGTCTTACTCACTTTATCTACTCCTTTAATAAATTTCCATCGTACATTTAATATTTTCAATTATAAAAAGTTACTTATCAAGTATACCCGAAAGATAGATTTTATAGGGCAATCTTACAAAAATGTTATAGAGCAATTTTTTGAGCCTTCCACTTTCCAAAGCTTTCTTTTCAATTGACAAGTGGACAGTTGTCCGTTTATGATTAGAACAAGTTTTAAAAGGGAACTTTGAATTTGAGGAGGTCTTGTGATGAGTAAATCAATTTTAGTGATTGGTGCGACTGGCAAACAAGGTTTTGCAGTGGTTAAAGAGTTGTTGGATAAAGGTTGGCATGTGCGTGCCTTCACGAGAAATAAAGAGAATGAGAAGTTAGCGCGTGTTGAGAGCGATAAATTGGATATCTTTGAGGGAGATTTGAGTAATCCGGAGTCGATTGCGCGTGCGATGGAGGACCAATATGGCGTGTATAGTGTGCAACCGATTCTTCGCGAGGATCCGGAAGAGGAGCTGCGTCAAGGGAAGATGATTATTGAAGAAGCGGAAGATGCGGGCGTGCATTTTGTGGTGTATAGCACGGCGGGCGGTGTCAATCGTGACCGCACGGGTCCGCATTTCGAAGCGTTGGCGCAAATTGAAGATACCTTGAAAGCATCCCGTTTGAATTACGCAATTATCAAACCGTCCTTCTTCATGGATAATTTCTTGCGTATTGTGAAAGAACACGGGGGTCGATTAGTTATTCCAGAATTTATTAATCCGACAATTAGATTTGCGATGATTTCTTCTATAGATATAGCACGAATTGCGGCTGAAATCTTTGCCCATCCTAAAAAGTACAACCATGAAGAAATTGAAATTGGCTCTGATGAGTTAATGTTGAACGAAGTAGCGGCAGAGTTTGTAGAGGCGACAGGCAAACCTGCAACAATTGAAGGCGATTTTGTCAGCGGTACAGCGGAACGTTCGTGGCTCGAGGACCATGGTTATGTGGTAGATTTCGATCAAATGGACGCCATCAATCCAGAACGGTTGAAATTACGAGAGTGGATTCGTCGCCAAAACTTTTAACATCAAAGAGGTGCAAGAATGATGAGAAGAGATGCAATTGAAAATAGACAGCGTATCGAAACATGCGCGCGTCAGCTCTTTACCGACAAAGGCGTCGACAATGTCAGCATGAACCAGATTTCCAAGACGCTCGGCATCGGCATGGCAACGCTCTATCGGAACTTCGAAGATAAGCCGGCCCTGTGCTATCAGCTGATTGAAAATGATTTCGCTGCGTTATTTGCCGACATGCATGCAGTGTTGGATGATTCGGGAAAAGAAAGCTCCGAAAAGTTCGAGGCACTTTTAGAAGCGTTCTTAACTTTTAAAAAAGTTCATAACGATTTGCTGCGATGTGTAGAGGGTAATAAGAAACGCACCTCGTTCAAGCAACAGCCTGCTTACGAGGAGTTATTTAAGATTTTTTACGCAGTGCTCGGTGAGAGTGATGATGCGACGTGGAATACGTTTAAGACGGATATGTTATTGAATAGTTTAACGACGAATATGTATCAGTTTCAGTTGGAGGAGCGTGGTTTGACGGATGCTCAGCTGAAACGTTATTTATTGAAGATGTTTGAATAGGAGGCGTTATTGATGAGAGTAGTATTAATTACAGGCGGCAATAAAGGCTTGGGTTATGAAACGGCGAAAGCGTTGAAGGATAAAGGTTATCGGGTGTATATCGGTTCGCGTGATGAAGGTCGCGGTAAGAAAGCGGCGGAGGAACTCGGTGTGAAGAGTGTACAGCTGGATGTGACTGAAGTGGAGACATTGCGTAATGCGGCGCATGAAATTCGTGAAGCGGAAGGCCGCTTGGATATCTTGATTAATAATGCTGGGATTTCTGGCGATGTGAAGAAAGTCGATGAAGTGACGGGTGCAGATGTCGAGCGTGTTTATAATACGAATGTCTTCGGCGTGGTGCGCACGATTCATATGTTTGTGCCGTTATTGGAACAATCTGAGCAACCGGTGATTGTAAATGTCAGCAGTGGCTTAGGTTCATTCGGTATGGTGACTGATCCGGATACTCAAGAATCTAAAGTGAACTCGTTAGCGTATTGTTCATCGAAATCAGCTGTGACGATGTTGACGGTGCAATATGCGAAAGGCTTGCCGCATATACAAGTGAATGCTGCGGATCCAGGTCCGACGAATACAGACTTAGTGGGCGATTTCAGTAATAATTCGAAGCCCGCTTCTCAAGGTATTGTACCTATTGTGAAGTTGGCGACAATTGATAAAGATGGTCCGACTGGAAAATTTGTCGGCGTAGATGGCGAGATGCCTTGGTAATGAGAGCGGAAATCAGCTGTGCAATAGCGCAGCTGATTATTTTGGGAGTTATTGCCAGTTGAGAAAACAGGGATTGAAACAAGTGAGTGTTTCAATTCCTGTTTTTTTAGATTGGTGTTTGTAGCGAGGCGGATGAGAGTAAACATGTCCAATAAATAGATATATTGGCCAAGATGAGAAGCAACGTGTCCAATAAACGGATATATTGGCCAAGATTGAAGGCAACATGTCCAATAAAGGGATATATTGGCCAAGAATGAGAGCAACATGTCCAATAAATAGATATATTGGCCAAGAATTGAGTGAACGTGTCCAATAAACGGATATATTGGTCAAGAATGGAGCAAACGTGTCTAATAAATGGATATATTGGCCAAGATTGGATGCAACGTGTCCAATAAACGGATATATTGGCCAAGAATGGAGCAAACGTGTCTAATAAATGGATATATTGGCCAAGATTGGGTGCAACGTGTCCAATAAACGAATATATTGGCCAAGAATTGAGTGAACATGGCCAATATCTTGCTTATCTAGACACTTCTCGAAAACTAGTGTCTAGATTACCGATTACGAACAGAGCAACCGCCGCTTACTCAGCAACCGGCCGCCCCCTAGCAACACCGCCCTCATTTCGACGCATCTCCCGCATCCATCTTTTCCTTATTTTTCGCAATGGCCGCCAGAACTTGATCGACGCATGCATCCATATCTTTGAAGACTTCATGCTTCTCCCAAAAACGCAGCACCGTATATCCCATTTCCTCAAGCTTGGTATTGACTTCCTCGTCACGCTCCATATTGCGCTCCAACTTCGGAATCCAGTAATCACGATTCGTATGAATACGCTTCCGCTTCACATTCTCCCAATCGTAACCATGCCAAAATTCGCCGTCCACAAAGACCAGCACCTTATATTTCGTAATCGCAATATCCGGCGTACCCGGCAACTTCTTATAATTTTTAAAATAACGCACGCCTTCATGCCATAAAGCCTTCGCCAGTTGCGTCTCAGCTTTGCCGCCAGTGCCTCTGATTTTTGACATCATTTTAGAACGATATGCTTTAGATTCAGCCACATTGATTCACCTCTGCTTCGTCATACTCTTACTCTACCTATTCCCACGAACCCGCAGCACTATGCAGCTTAGCACGATCGATACCAACGCTTTGTCCATAATTTCACACCATGCATGCCCGCACACGCCTCCATGTCAGGAACTCTTCGGAGACTTTAACCTCTCCAAAGCCTTCTTTTAAAAAAAGAAACCTTAAAGAGTGCAGATCCGCTAAGATACCTCTGGATACTAGAATCGCAAAGCTCCCCCTTTAACAACCCGCTGATACGGGTATAGAGGAATTAATGAGTAGAAAAGGCAGGCTGATAATAATGAATAAACCATTGAAAGTGATTAGAAATATTGTGCATTTAGCAACTCCGACTGTAGGCGGCATGTTAATCGGACGTTATGCGACGAGCAATGCGCGTGAAGATTATCATGAAGAAAAGAATCCGCCGTTATCGCCGCCGGGTATTACGTTTCCTATCGTGTGGACGGGATTGTATGCGGCAATGGGCATCGCTTATACCGTAGCGCGTAATGCCAGCAAGGATAAATCGGTGCCGATTTCGCATTACACACAACTCGGCTTAAATTTCTTATGGTCGATTTTATATTTCAGATACAAATTAAGAGGCACGGCGTTAATCGAGAGTTATGCACTCTTCGCAGCAGTCGTCGTGACTGCAGTTAACTTTTACAAAGCAAATAAAGTGAGCGGACTCTTAATGATTCCTTATGCGGCTTGGTGCGCTTTCGCTAGTTATTTAGCAACAGGCAGCTGGATTCTGAATAAAGATAACGACGACGTACAATAATTCTTATAAAGGAAGTGAATTTGCATGACCACAAAATCAGTTGTATTAGGTGCTGGCGGACAATTCGGCATGGCCTTTGAAATCGGTTATTTGAAAGGCTTGGCAGATAAAGGTGTCAATTTATGCGATGCCGATGAATTCGTCGGTACTTCTGCCGGCGCTCAAGTAGGCACAGTGATAGCGTCAGATGCAGATTGGGACACAATTTGGGAAGAACAATTGAACTATCAGCGTGAAGAAGCTCATCCGCTGACTGATGCAGATTTAGCAGACTTATTTCAAAAATTTGATCACATCGCCAGATCATCACGCACAGTTGAAGAATGGGTGAATGGCATCAGTGAGTTGGCGATGAAGCCGAAAGTAGACCTCCCTGAGACAGAACGCTTGAACATGATTCGTAATAGTTTGGGCAATGCAGTATCAGGTTGGGTCAAAGGATTGAAAATTGTCGTTACGGAAGTGGAAACCAACCAACGCCGCGTCTTTGATCAAGATTCAGACGTACCGCTTGTGAAAGCTATTGCGGCAAGCTGTGCGTTCCAAGGCGCCTATCCGACGATTGAAATCAATGGCAACCATTACTATGATGGCGGTTCTTACTCCTTAGAGAACCCCGATGTGAGCGAAGCGGATAAAGTGGTGGTATTGGCAGCAAACTTGCCTGTCCTCACACCATTTTCACTCTCAGAACTGATTGAAGAAATGGAAAAGCGCGGTCAAAATGTGCATCGCGTCGAACCGAATAGAGAAGTTATGCAAATTCTTGAAAAGTATGATAATAATACAATGAACGGTGCAATGCGTAAAGAAGTTGCAGAAGCGGCCAGAAAACAAGGTCAGAACGACGTAGATGCGATGTACGCATTTTGGCACTAATTTTTTCTACACAACAAGGAGGAGCAAGAAGTGGCGAAATTTACAGATCGATTGTATGAACGCGTGGAGCCGATTTGGGCTTCATACATGGAACATCCATTCATCAAGGGGTTAGAAGACGGCAGTTTAGACGAAGAGAAATTCAAACATTGGTTGAAACAAGATTATATCTATTTAATCGAATATGCGCGACTATTTGCCATTGGTGCGGCCAAGGCGACCGACCTGAACATGATGTCTACCTATGCATCACTCATGGACGGCACCCTCAACACCGAAATGAACCTGCACCGAGACTACGCACAGAAATTCGGCATCAGCGAAACCGAACTCGAACAAACCGAACCCGCAGAAGTGACAACCGCCTATACCAGCTACATGCTGAACATGGCACAAATCGGCGGCGTCGAGAACGTTATTGCAGCCATCCTGACTTGCACTTGGAGCTACAACTATATCGGTTTGAACCTTGCGGAAAAAGAAGGCGCTAAAGAGCATGCCGGCTACAGAGAGTGGATTGAAATGTATGCTTCCGACGACTTTACACAGTTCAAAAAAGACTGCGTAGATTTAATGAACGAAGTTACCCAAGGCCGTTCAGAACAAGATTTGCAACGCTTAGAAGACATCGTTGTAAAAACAAGTTACTACGAATACAAATTCTGGGACATGGCAGAAAATCTCGAAACATGGGATGTTCCAGTGAAATAGAATGTTGAAGAGAGGGGGAGCGGAATAGAAATAATTTTTATTGAAATTATTTCGTCTTCCCGCCCCGGCAAGGCTAACTAGAATAGAAAAAAGCTTGGAACAAGCGCATTTTCTATTCAGATAGCTACTGCCAGTTCAATGATAAGTGCTGAGACATTATGATGTCCCAGCCTTTTTTGTGCGATTGAATGATTGGAATTTGATTAGAGATGATTTGAGCTAAAGTGTCTAGGCTGACAACGGTCGCCTAGACAGTTTCGGGCAACAAGAAGGACTAGGACAAAAATGATGTCCTAGTCCTCGTTCATTTATTCATCGATTATGTTTATTCAACAAATCAATCGCATTTCTGCTGAAGATTTGGCGTTTTTCGTCTTCATCAAAATAATCGGTCTCTCTAATATTTTTTTCCATTTCAGCAATCCATCTATCTGGCGCAAAATGAGCGTCTGAGCCGAAGTGGAAATGAGAAACATCCGTCACTTCTTTAATACCGGCAAACGTAGAATCGCCTGTTGAAAGCGCCGTATCATAATGGAACTTTCTGATATAGTACGCAGCTGGTTGAGAAAGTGAGGACCAGCGTCTGAGAATATGCGCGTAATTTTTGAACATCTTCGGATAACGAATAGGATGTTTTAAGAAAGTCTTCACAAATCCGCTTTTATTTTTTCGCATAATCATGTCGACGCGGTTGAGAGGATCCTCTAGAATATATTGTTCCGTTTTCAGCGTTTCATCGATTCGCCATTCAAGGTAAGGCAAGACCCCGCCGGCATGCGCCAAAATAAAATCAATATTAGGATAGCGTTCTAGCGTGCCGCTCAAAATTAAATTGTTAGCCGCTCGTGTTGTATTAAAAGTAAATTCTTCAATGAAATCCGTCGGGATATATTCTGGAGAAACGAATCCTTTTTCACTCGCACTCGGGTGGATGAACACGACCGTATCTTTCTTATGAAGTGATTTCATTACATCTTCGAATTTATCATTTCCTAAAAATTCCTCGCCATAATTAGAATAAAGTCCGACACCATCTAATTTTAAAACGTCTAAGGCATACTCGATTTCTTTTAAACTTTCTTTCACATGTGGCATTGGAAGTAATGCAAAACTTTTGAAGCGACCTGGATAATCTCTTTTAAGTTGAGCTTGGTATTCATTCACTTTACGTGCCACTTTCGCTGCATGCTTTTTCTTCAAAGGCATCGTGCCTGGCTCAGAAATCGAAGTTACGCCCACATCGATATCCAAATCATCCATCATTTTAATACTGTCTTCAGGCGTCCAGTCTTTGATAGGAAAACCGCCAGCACTAGAGACACCTGCCTTTTTCAATTCATCTTTATAAATTTTAGGAATAATATGGTGATGCACATCAACAATTTGTCCAGTCATACTTAAAACATCCTTTCTTTAAATTAATTGATACTCGCAACTAATATATGTATCTATTCACGTAAAAAGAAAAGCTGAAACGTAAGTATCCTTATTGGAGGTTCTTTCTTGGGTTCTGTACTTTCCGGAGTTTTCTTTCCAAAAGCATATAAATGATATAAAAGTTGTGTGCTATTGTGTATACTACAGATAAAGTGTAACGGCTTATAAATAGAGAGTGGAGGTTACGTGATGAAGTTTAGATATTTGGGTGCTGGTTTACTGGCATCAACTTTGTTATTGACGGCGTGTGGACAAGGGGATAAGAGTGAGGATACGAAATCTGAGAGTAAGTCTGATTCGGGCAGTAAGAGTGATGGGTCGGGCTTCAGCAATTCGAGTAAGAAGGAGGATAATAGTTCGAGTTCTTCTTCTGAATCTAAGTCGGAGAATCATAGAGATTCTGATTCGGAAAAGGAAAGTTCTAAGAGCAGCAGTTCTGAAAATGAAGATACCAACAGTCCACAGTATTTAGCGAAAGTATGGGCGGCGGCGTTGCCAGCATATAGAGATACAGGAAGAGGCCAATTTGATGATACTACTATTACGCATTATGATGTGTCGGGTAATGTGCTTAATCCATATAATGCAGATAATAGCATTAAGTTTCCAGAAGGGACTTATAAGTTAGCGGGTTCTCCGACAGCGGCAGGATTAGTAACATATAGTAATAATGGCGATGGAACGATTAATGTTTATAATGTTCCGAGTCATTTCCATGATCCTGAATGGTTAGAAAGTGATAGCTTCAGTCAAAGTGAATCTGAACGCATTATGAATAACCCTAAAGTAGTTAAGTTATATGACGGCAATCAATCTGCATTAGACGAAATTGCTTCTAATATAGAAGAAGGTGGCCATAGTTCCCAAGACATTGTTTATCATAATTCTAAGGAAAGCCAAGCTGATAGAGGAGATTCCGACAGCTTTAGCGATGATTCATCTTCTGATGACAGCAGTTCTTCTGAAGAAGTCACTCGTGAAAATGTGATTGATAAAGTTGAAGAGTACGAAGGTCACAATTTAGATACGAGCACGTATACTTATAAAGAACCTGAACAAAAGAGTGACGGCAGTTGGGGCTTCTCGTTTGATGACAAAGAGGGCAATTTAGCGGGTTCTTATGTTGTAGATCCTGATGGCAATGTGACGGAATATGATGCAGATGGCAATGAAGTTTAACATTAAATTAATAAAGTGGAGCAAATAGCTTAGCGGCCGCATTTAGAAGCACACTACCTCTTAAAAAGAGAAATTTTTTCGAAATAATTTGTTATTTTACACATATTTTGTAACTGAGCGTGTATAGTATTACTAAGCAACATGTTTTCGAAACTTTTTCCAAACGAGATAAAACAGGAGGTCAGTATGATGTTCAAATATGTAGCGGCTGGGGTATTAGCCTCAACATTAATTGTAACAACATCCGGACAAGACGAAAAAGGCGAGAAGACGAGTGATAACGGAAATCTATTGCAAGCAGTAACGCAAGGTAATGTTGCAGAAGCAGGCGCAGAAGCTACTACTTCTTATCAAAAAGAAATTGCCAAAGTTTGGTTGACAGGATTACCGGATTATCAAAATAAAGATGTACCTAAAGGCTTTGGAATTAATGTGAGAGATGTTTCAGGACAGCCAGTTAATCCAGCAAATCCAGATTCTTCAGCTAAATATCCACAAGGAACAAAAGCGTTGAATGGTAATGCAAATGCTGCAGGACACGTTGTTTATAAAGATAACGGCGATGGTACAATCAGTATATTTGATGCACCAAGCCACTTCTCTGGTCCAGATTGGGAAAAAGCAGATTATAATAAGACAGAGACACAAAAAATTATCGATAATCCACAAGTAAAAACTGTATATAATGGCGATGCAGCAACTGTTTCTTTATATGCACAATATGTAAAATAGATATGGGGAGCGGGACAGAAATAATTTTTGATTAAAATTATTTCGTCTTCCCGCCCCGACAAAGCTAACTAGGATAGAAAAAAGCTTGGAACAAGCGCATTTTCTATTCAGATAGCAACTGTCAGTTCAGAAAAAGGGAGGCTTGGACAAACAATGTCCAAGCCTCTTCATTAGTGTGTGCAGAGTTATTAGATTGTTGGGAAATGTGCAAGTTGTGATATTGAGGTGTGGCGAATGTGTTCGGTAGATGGGAATATTGGCCAAGATTGTGGTCAACGTGTCCAATAAACGGATATATTGGACAAGAACGAGAGCAACGTGTCCAATAAACAAATATATTGGCCAAGAATTGAGCGAACGTGTCCAATAAACGGATATATTGACCAAGAATAAGAGCAACGTGTCCAATAAATGGATATATTGGACAAGAATGGGAGCAACGTGTCCAATATCCTACTAATCTGGACATTTCTCAAAAAGTAATGTCTAGAATAAGGTGTTTTCTGGACATTACTCGAAAAGTTATGTCTAGAATCAGTCTCTTTCTAGACACTTTCGCCGCACTAGTGTCTAAATTCCGCACTTCGCTCCAATTCACTCGCTCACACATACCCACTCAAAACACCATCACACACTCGCATCAACTCGCTTACTTACGATATTGATTAAAATCAATCACATTGTTATTAGATTTCGAATTTTTCGGCGTTTCCGCATTTTCCTCAGCTTCCTCTTTTTCTTCCTCAAACTGACTAAACAACTTTTCCAAATCCTCTTCTGATTTGATTTTGCCATCCATAATTTGAGCAATCATTTGGCCTACTTGATCATTGTCGTCATCTTCATCAAAGCCGATTAATTCTGCAATCATTTCACGCATTTCCTCATCTTGCCCGGCTTCCGCAAACGCTGCAATCGCCTCATCCACATTTTCCGGTGTTTGATCAGTCATCGCCTGCAATTTTTTCATTTGCATCAATTCTTCATACATTTCTCTTTCTTCAGGCGGAATTAAATCTAAGGGATCAATGCCTTTAAAGGCAAAATATTCCTGCAAGTATTCAAAGACATCTACCGGCATATATAAAATTTGTGCTGCACTATCTTTGCCGATGATAAAGACCTCTAAATCTAAGTCGCCCATTTCGTCACAAGGAATCGTATTGCGCTCCTCAATGATAAAGTAAGCAATCAGTCCAATCGCATCAGGACTTAGACGCTTAAACAACTCAAATGGGTCCTCCATAAATTTATCCTGAATTAAATTAATAATATAATCTTCATTACCTTTAGAAAAACCTTTAATTTTAAAAATACGACAGATTTCTTTTAAATCTTTTACATAGAAATTAGACAAATGATCAGCCAAATATAAATGTTCATATTGCTCGCGTGCTTCCTCAGTAAAATACATATCCGCCAACATTTCTTGCTCCTCAGGATCGAGCGGCGTCAAAGGTTGATATGCACCATCTAAGACATATTGATTGTATTTATTTAAGAAATCCACATCTATATAATAACTATCCTTATCAATAGGAAATAAATAATTAGTCGTTATCAAATAATCCATTTCCTGTGCTTGAGTTTTCGGTAAAGCAGGCGTATTCGTTTCTAACGTAATCAAACTTTCAATCAACTGTTTCTCAGTACTAGAAATATGCGCCGCAAACTCGCGATACACTTGCGCTTCAGGAACATCTCCCGAATGACTGTGCGTAAAATCCTTATCTTTATTGAAAGCTTCAATCGCCGCAAGCAGTTGAAGCTTATTACCATTAATGCCGACTGGGAATTGATACAAAATGGGTCACCTCATGAATAATAGATTTACTTTATAATATATTCTAACTTAATCAGACCGCACCTCCTAATAATTACACTAAATCATCAGGAAATATGGTAAATTGATAGATAGAAATACTGCAAACAAGGAGTACACATATGAACACGTCAACCATCGCATTTGCACTCATCATCTTGGCCAGCTTCCTATTGACCAACATGATTTCCAACCGCTACATCCATTACAAAGACCGCACAGGACTCTTCCTGTTGACACGCGTCGGCATTTTCATAGGCATCTATCTCGTTTTATTTAGCGCATACTACTTACTATTTATCGCCTAGCGCACTACAAATGCTGTTTTGGGAAAAGAAAGACCGGAAGAACAGACGGTGCTGAAGTTTCGCAGCTTCAACCTCCGAAAGTCTCTCCGGTCTTTGAACTTTGCGCGCCTTCGAAGCGCGCGCTAAACAGGGCGCACCGTGATTTCATTCACATTCACATAATCAGGTTGTGAAAATGCATAAACCACAGCGTTGGCAATATCTTTAGGTTCTAATTTCTTACGGTCTTCCGGTTGATAATGGCTCGTCATTTCGGTGTCTACCATGCCGGGTGAAATACTTGTCGCTCGGATACCTGTTTTCGCGAGTTCCTTTTCCAAACCTTGTGTAATCGCGTGTACCGCTGTCTTCGTAGCACTGTAGATGGCACTGCCTTTAGTCACTTCAAAGCCTGAAATGGATGCAATGTTGAAGATATGGCCGCTGGACTGCTGTTGGAAATGGGGCATTACAGCATTGATGGCATACAATAAACCTTTCACATTGACGTCAATCATATCATCCCAAGCTTCAACGTCCCCGTCAGTAATTTTCGAAGATTTCATTTGGCCGGCGCTATTGACTAAGATATCGACTTGGCCGAATTGTTCAATCGTTTGTTTTACCACGCGTTCCACTTCCTCGCGCTGAGTAACATCTGCCGACATAATATCAAAATGTTTCGCGCCCGCTTTGCGCAATTCAGTAGAAACAGCTTCTAATTTTTCTTCACTGCGCGCTACTAATACGACAGTTGCGCCTTCGTTGGCTAATTTTAAAGCGATGGCTTTCCCGATTCCGCTGCTGGCACCGGTAATGATGGCTACCTTTTTATAAATTTCAGTCATGCATATTCCGCCTTTCACATTTATGATTTACTTCTACATTAACATATTCCCTTTTTTAGTAATGCAATCAGCCTGCCAAGGAAGTTTTTTTAAAGATAAGTTCACAAAAAATTACCACTTTATAGTTTGAAGCTATGAGTTGATTACTTTAAAATAATAGACTGAAAATTATTAAAATTGTAAAATTAATATAAGCTTAAATTTGAGAGGAGATTTTTATTATGGAATATTCACCAAAACAAGGGATTCGCAGCCACGGGTTACCGCACGACCCATTTAAGAGCAGCACAGTACCTAGACCGATCGGCTGGATTTCAACGATTTCAGAAAATGGCGAAGATAATTTGGCGCCTTATAGCCAATATCAAAACCTGACTTGGGATCCGCCAATGGTGATGTTTGCGGCCAACCAATCCGTATTAGGCGACCATGACCGTAAAGATACCGTTGTGAATGCTGAAAAGACAGGGTGGTTCGTATGGAACATGGCAACGTATGATTTGAGAGAAGCGGTTAATTTATCTTCCAAAGCTTTGCCGCCAGAAGAAGATGAATTTGAATTTGCTGGTGTAACGAAAGAAAAATGTATCGAAGCGCCTGGCCATCGCGTTAAAGAATCACCTGTACATTTCGAGTGCGAATATGTACAAACTGTACGTATTCCGACAGGGGACCCGGTTTCTACTGTAGATATCGTGATTGGCCGTGTAGCACAAGTACACATCGATGATAAAGTCATCTTAGACAATGGAAAGTTAGATATTAAATCCATTCGTCCGATTGCCCGCCTAGGATATTATGATTACACCGTTGTGGACGAAATCTTTGAAATGAAAGCTCCAGCAGCTTCAAAAGAAGAATTGGCAGGTCTTGAGGGACGCAATTTCGATAATAAATCTGAATAGCGCTTGAAAGTTTGCCACCATTAAGGGGATGGTGTAAATGATTAAAGAAGTTGAAAGAAACTTGTCACAAGAGACTAAAAAATCAAGTATTCTGAAGTTCTTTATTTGCAGCGCATTAGGAATTTTTGTCTTTTTCGTACCGGTGACGATTAATGGGACGTCATCTATTATGCTGGATCATGTAGTGACGCTGATTCAAACGACTATTCCATTTATTGCTAAGTTAGCGATTATGGCAGTCATTATTGCAGGTGGAGTATATCCGTTCGTTAAGGGGACCTGGAAGAGGAATACGACGGAATTGCTGTTTACCATCTCTAAAGTATTAGGTGTCTTTATTGGATTTTATTATTTTTCAATATCGGCCCTGCATGGTTATTGAATGAACATACGGGACACTATGTCTTTAACTATCTCGTGATTCCAGTCGGTATTACCGTGCCGGTCGGGGGTGCTTTGCTAGCCTTGCTGGTTGGTTACGGCTTGCTGGAATTTGTCGGAGTTTATGCACAAAAAGTGATGTATCCGATTTGGCGGACGCCTGGACGCTCTGCTGTAAATGCACTCGCTTCCTTTGTCGCTAGTTTTGCAGTCGGTCTGCTGATTACGAACAAAGAATATAAGGAAGGTAAATTTTCGAAAAAACAAGCAGTGATTATTGCGACAGGTTTTTCAACTGTAACGGTAGCTTTCATGATTGTCATTGCTAAGACTTTGAAATTAATGGATGTGTGGAATTTATACTTCTTCGTAACATTATTTGTGACGGCGGCGGTGACTGCTATTACCGTGCGCATCTGGCCGATTAAACAAATCAGCGAAGAATATTACGATGAACCCTTTGAAGAGGAAGATATCAGCCATTTAAAAGGAAAAGAAAAATTCCGCTATGCATGGAGAAAAGCGATGGAAGCCGTAGAAACATCGCCAAGTATTCTGCGCAACATCTGGATTAACTTTAAAGATAGTATTGTGATGACAATGAGTATCCTGCCGTCCATTCTATCTATCGGTTTGATTTGCTTGTTGCTGTCAGAATATACACCGATATTCGATTACTTTGCGTATATTTTCTATCCATTCACTTGGGCTTTGCGCATACCGGATAGTTTCTTAGCTGCAAAAGGTTTGGCAATCGGCATAACGGAAATGTTCTTGCCATCTTTAATTGTAATCAAAGCAGCGATAGCCACAAAGTTTATTATTGCAGTCGTATCAGTGTCGACAATTATCTTCTTCTCGGCTAGCGTACCGAGTATGCTTTCGACGGATATTCCGTTGAAAGTACGTGACTTGATTGTTATCTGGTTCGAACGTACGATTTTGAGCTTGTTGATTGTGACACCAATCGCATATCTTATTTTTTGAAAAATAGAGAGGTGCTGGGAAATGAATGAATTTCTCAGCGCCTTTTGTATTTGTAATATGAGATAACAGGTCTGAAAATTGCTGGTGAGTTTTGCCATTATAAGCGGCATATCCACTTAACTAACAGCACCGCCGCACTATATTACCCTCGCCACACTCCCCTGTTTCACGCACTCTTCCCATCTCTCCCGCTCTCCAAGGCTTTCTTTTCCGAGAAAAGCGCACTAGAGGATGAAACGCTTCCAATTTTGTCGTACAATTGAATTATAGTGGAATTGTATGCGTGTTCAGCGGTTGTGGGCCGCTACATAATACGGACATTAGAGAGAAAGGGGAGTCTGATATGATTGTGCTTACGATTCTTCAATTTATTATTA
This sequence comes from Staphylococcus debuckii, assembly GCF_003718735.1. Lineage (NCBI taxonomy): Bacteria > Bacillati > Bacillota > Bacilli > Caryophanales > Staphylococcaceae > Staphylococcus > Staphylococcus debuckii. Next base: position 517,618 of record NZ_CP033460.1, read on the forward strand.
ATATTATTTTAGTGGCGCGCTGTTTGCGGTTATTATTACGGCGCTGGTCTTGTTGTTCAAGGATAAGAGACAGAAGCAACATAGTGTGCTGCGCAATTATCCGGTGTTGGCACGGGTGCGTTACTTTTTTGAAAAGATTGGACCGGAGTTGCGTCAGTATTTGTATTCTGATGATACGAAGGGCAAGCCGTTTTCGCGGAGCCAGTATACGAGTATTGTGAAGGCGGGCAAGTATAAGTCGCGTATGGCGAGTTACGGAACGGAGTATGATTATGAGGATGGATTTTATATCCAGAATACGATGTTTCCGAAGCAAGCGGCGGAGTTGCGTATTGATCAAACGGGCATGATTTCGACGTTTGTTTATAAGATTGATAATGAGCGTTTGTTTGATCGTGATGAGCATCGTGTTGAGGACAAAGTGGATCCGTTTTATTTGTCTGACGAGGATGCGGTGGTGCTTGGCGAGAATTTAGAACATCCTTTTAAAGTGAAGCGTTTGGTCGGGCAATCGGGCATGAGTTATGGTGCGCTCGGCGGAAATGCGATTACTGCGTTGTCTATTGGTTTAGGACGCGCAGGAACTTGGATGAATACCGGTGAGGGCGGTTTGTCCAATCATCACTTGAAGGGCGGCGGCAATATCATTTTCCAAATTGGCCCCGGGTTATTTGGTGTCCGCACAGCTGATGCGAAATTTGACCCTAAGGCTTTCAAGACTTTGGCAAAAAGAGACCAGGTGAGAGCTTTCGAAATTAAGTTGGCACAAGGTGCGAAAACGCGCGGTGGCCATATGGAAGGCGAGAAAGTGACGGAAGAAATCGCGAATATTCGTCATGTGGAACCGGGCAAAACGATTAATTCACCGAACCGCTTCGAATTTATCCATAATAATGATGACTTGCTTGATTTCGTGACGCAGTTGCAAGAAATGGGCCAAAAACCAGTCGGCTTCAAAATCGTAGTCAGCAAGGTGGCTGAAATAGAAAAATTGGTGAAAACGATGGCCGAACGTAATGAATATCCGAACTTCATCACAGTGGACGGCGGTGAAGGCGGTACTGGCGCAACTTTCCAAGAATTGCAAGATGGCGTCGGCCTACCGTTATTTACTGCCTTGCCGATTGTTTCTGGAATGCTGGAAAAATATGGCATCCGTGATCATGTTAAAATCTTCGCTTCTGGTAAGTTGGTCACACCTGATAAAGTGGCGATTGCGCTTGGATTGGGCGCGGATTTAGTCAACGTGGCGCGCGGTATGATGATTAGTGTGGGCTGCATTATGAGTCAGCAATGCCATATGAACACTTGTCCTGTCGGCGTAGCCACTACAAATCCTAAGTTAGAAAAAGGTTTGATTGTCGACGAGAAAAATTATCGTGTTACCAATTATATTACCAGCATGCATGAAGGTTTGTTCAACCTGGCAGCTGCAGTCGGTGTGGAAAGCCCGACAGAAATTTCGCAAAACCATGTCATTATAAAAGAAGGCGGCGGTTTGCGTACCATTGGCGACTATAAATTGAAACTGATTGAGACGGGACGCGAAGCAGAACGTCAAAGAGATACTGCTTCTTAAAAAGAGAACTTAGTGAGGTTAGCTATGAAGGAATCTATTAATACAGATTCTTTCATAGCTTTTTTGTGTGGGGGGAGCAGAACAGAAATAATTTTCGATTAAAATTATTTCGTCGTTCTGCCCCGGCAAGGCTAACTAGAATAGAAAAAAGCTTGGAACAAGCGCATTTTCTGTTCAGATAGCTACTGCCAGCTCAGGAATTGAGATTTATATTCAGTATTGATATGAATATTTCCAGGCCTCAAAAGGGTATATTGGACAAGATGGAAGTGGACGTGTCCAATAAACGGATATATCGGCCAAGATGGGAGTCAACGTGTCCAATAAACAGATATATTGGCCAAGAATGAGTTGAACGTGTCCAATAAACGGATATATTGGCCAAGATGGGAGTCAACGTGTCCAATAAATGGATATATTGGCCAAGATAGGAGCGAACATGTCCAATAAACGAATATATTGGCCAAGAATTGAGCGAACGTGTCCAATAAACGAATATATTGGCCAAGAATTGAGTGAACTTGGCCAATATCTTGCTTTTCTAGACACAACTCGAAAACTAGTGTCTAGAAAGCGGCGTTATTTAGACATAACTCGAAAACCAGTGTCTAGAAAGTGGTGTTATCTAGACACTTCTCGTAAACTTATGTCCAGATTCCGCCCTTTTCTAGACACTTCTCGCCAACTAGTGTCTAGATTCGCTCCCCACACGCCCGCATCATCCACACGCCCCAACCTTTAACGCAATTCACAAACAAACTTAAAGCGCTCTACATTTATCCTATGGTATGATAGGGGACGTCTAAAAAAGAGAAACGATAATAAAGCATGCATTATAAAGGAGATGACCCATGTCACTAAAATCTAAATTAATTATGATTGTTACGATGCTGCTCGGCGGTTTCTTCGGCTTACTGAATGAGACCTTACTGGCAACCGCACTCCCCAGCATTATGAAAGATTTTCATATTGAATATACGCAAGTGCAATGGCTGACGACGGCCTTCTTGCTGACAAACGGCGTAGTGATTCCGCTCTCAGCCATGATCATCCAACGTTACAGCACACGCCAAGTCTTCTTGACGGCGATTCTGATATTTTTAATTGGCACAGTAGTTGCTGGCTTCAGCCCGAACTTCACTATCTTGCTCATCGCACGTGTGGTTCAAGCATTAGGTTCAGGTATCATGATGCCATTGATGATGACGACCATCCTCGATATATTCGAACCGCATGAACGTGGAAAATATATGGGAATCTTCGGATTAGTAATCGGCTTAGCACCAGCAATCGGGCCGACTTTATCCGGATATCTCGTTGAATACTATAATTGGCGCTCACTCTTCCACGTCGTGACACCGATTGCCGCCATCACTTTCTTGCTCAGCTTGAAATTTATTAAAAATGTCGGCACGACACGCAAAGTACCGATTGATCTCCTTTCCATTATTTTCTCAGTGCTAGGATTCGGCGGTCTCCTATACGGTACGAGCTCAATTTCACGCGATGGCTGGAATGACCCGATTGTCCTGACAACCATTATCGGCGGCTTGATTTTAGTCAGTCTCTTTATTTTCCGCCAAACGCGTCTCGCAACACCTTTACTCGACTTTCGCGTCTTTAAAGAAGGTCAGTTCGCAGTCGGCATTTTAATCATGGCACTGACGATGATTGCCATGATCGGCTCAGAAACCGTCTTGCCGATTTTCGTGCAGAACATCATGGGCAAACCAGCTTTAGAATCTGGCTTGACACTATTACCTGGCGCCATCGTGATGGGCTTCATGTCCGTCTTCTCAGGTTTGCTTTTTGAAAAATTCGGAGCGAAAAGCCTCGCCTTCATCGGTATGGGCATTGTCGTCATTACGACATCCTATTTCGTCTTTATGGATGAACACACATCCACCGCCATGCTGTCGACAGTATATGCGATCCGTATGATTGGGATTGCACTCGGCTTGATGCCATTGATGACACATACCATGAACCAGTTGTCGCACCAGATGAATGCACACGGGTCCTCGATGACCAACACTGTGCAACAAATTTCCGCTTCAATCGGAACAGCTATCCTCTTTACCATCATGAGCCATTACGCGAAAATCTTTAAACCGGATATGGCAGATTACAAAGGATTGGCTCCCAAAGCAATTAAAGCAAACATCGCCCGAGACGCTATGCTGAATGGGTACCATGCTGCCTTCTGGTTTACCTTCATTATTGCAATTATCGCGTTCTTCAGTGTCTTCTTGCTGAAAAGCAAAAAGAAAGCCCGGAAATCGGCTTATGTTGAAGATAACGCCTAATATTTGTACGCAACCCTTCCTATATAACACACCCCAAATGTTGAACTTATCCCTTCAACGTTTGGGGTGTTTAAATATGTGTTTCTCACAAGCATCCACCCACCTTTCCAAAGCCTTCTTTTCCGAAAGGAATTTAAAAAAGCAATAGATTAAAATCAATTTTAAATTATATTGACACCCTCTAAGCCGCAACTTATAATTATATTGATAACGATTATCAATTTCATTTGTAAAGAATAAATTAGGAATTTGAGAGAAAACAAGAGGTGACGATATGAAAAAGGTAACATCAGTTTTATTGGCGACGTCGATTTTATTAGCAGGGTGCGGTAATGGCAGCAGTGATTCGAAGGATAAAAAGGAAGCAGATTCTAAGTCTTCTTCTGAAAATAAAAAAGAACTAAAGCATGCGACTAATGAATATAAAAAGTATACTGACAAACAGTTGGACGAATTCTTGAAAGGTACTGAGGACTTCACAAAAGCGGTTAAAGATAAAGATGCTGAGAAAGCGAAGGAATTGTATCCGAAAGTGCGTATGTATTATGAACGTTCTGAGCCGGTTGCGGAAGCTTTCGGTGATTTAGATCCGAAGATTGATGCGCGTTTAGCAGATTTGAAGGAAGAAAATAAGGATTCTGAATGGACAGGCTACCATAAGATTGAGAAAGCGTTGTATCAAGATAATCAATTGAATGCTCAAACGGATAAAGATGCGGATCAATTGTTGAAAGATGCGAAGGAATTAGATGCGAAAGCGGATACTTTAGATATTACGCCGAAATTGATGTTGCAAGGGGCAGTTGACTTGTTGAATGAAGTTTCTACTTCGAAAATTACAGGTGAAGAGGAAATTTATTCTCACACTGACTTATATGACTTCAAAGCAAACATTGAAGGGGCACAAAAAATCTATGAACTCTTCAAGCCGATTTTAGTGAAAAAAGATAAAAAATTAAGCGATACGATTCAAACGAACTTTGATAAAGTGAATAAATTACTTGATAAATATAAAGAAGGTGACGGTTACGCGTCTTATGACAAAGTCACAAAAGAAGACCGTAAAGCGTTATCTGATGCGGTAAATGCGTTAGGAGAACCGTTAAGTAAGATGGCTGTGGTTACAGAATGACACAAGACAAGCATGAAGGTAATGAAGTATCCCGTCGTTCTTTTCTGAAAATGTTAGGAATCGGCGGAGCAGGTGCAGTAATCGGAGCGAGCGGTGTCGGCGGTATCTTCACGTTCAAATCTATGTTTGATACACCTGAAGATAAAGAGAATGATGCCTATGAATTTTATGGGAAAGTACAGCCAGGCATTACGACGCCTTCGCAGAAAAATGTAAATTTCGCAGTCCTTGATTTGAAGAGCAAAGACAAGGCTGCAATTAAAGAGATGTTTAAAGAATGGACGAAAATGAGCGTTAAGATGATGGACGGTTCCTTAATCGGGAAATCGACGAAGAACAGTCTGCTTCCGCCTGAAGATACAGGAGAAGCGGTCGGGCTCGGTGCAAGCAAACTTACGTTAACATTCGGTGTCAGCAAATCCTTTATGAAAAAGCTCGGGCTCTCCAGCAAGATTCCAAGCGATTTCAAAGACTTGCCGCACTTCCCGAACGACCAGCTCGATAAAGCCTTCACAGGCGGCGACATCATGATTCAAGCCTGCGCAAACGATCAGCAAGTGGCCTTCCACGCCGTGCATAACCTGATTCGACCGTTCCGCGACCTGATTCAAGTCAAATGGTCTCAGACAGGCTTTGTGTCCGGCAAGCCGAAAGAAACCCCTAGAAATCTCATGGCCTTTAAAGACGGCACCGTGAACCCGCGCAGCAACGATGAATATAAAGATTACGTCTTTATTAACGACGGCTGGGCTAAAAATGCGACGTATTGCATTGCGCGTAAGATTCAAATTCATATCGAAACCTGGGATCGTACAGCTTTAGAAGAACAAGAAGCCACTTTCGGACGTTATCGTCACTCGGGTGCACCGCTCGGCAAGAAGAAAGAGTTCGATGAAATGGACTTGAAAGCTAAAGACAGTGCAGGACAGCCGGTCATTCCAGCTGATGCCCATGCGCGTTTAGCGAAAGAAGCTAAGACTTCTATTTTACGCCGTGCTTATAATTTTATGGATGGTACGAATGAAGAGACAGGCGCTTTGAACACCGGACTGCTCTTCTTATGCTTCCAGAAAGCACCGCAGCAATTTATCGACATCCAGAACCATTTAGGACATAAAGACAAGTTGAATGAATATATCACCCATCGAGGTTCAGGACTTTTCCTTATTCTTCCTGGGGTGAAAAAGGGAGGATATCTGGGTGAAACATTATTTAGTTAAAATCACATTTTGCCTGGCACTACTCGGCCTTCTTTTTCCCGTCAAAGCTTTACCAGTAAGTGCCGCGTCAGAAACGAGTATGAGTGATGCTTATATTGCGATTTCTGATGCGAAAGAGACGTTGAATGATAAAGGGAAGTCAGAAGCGGATAAAAAAGCAGCCGTGGATAAGGTGAAAACTGAGATTGACAAGCTAAAAATTAATGACAGCAAAGCAGGCAAGAAAGTCAAAAATGAAGTGAAAACGCTAGACAAAACACCTTCTGACCAGAAGAAAGCAGAAGACATGTCTGATTTGACGAAAGCCTTGATTGCTTATGAAAATGCGCAAGCTAGCGGCAACTCAGGCGCTGAAATAAAAAAATTACAAGATGCGGTTGACGGTAAAGATCAAGCAATGAAAGATGCCATCAAAGCCAAGGATCAAACGCAGTTGAAAGCCCTGAATGCACAATTGAATCAAATTTGGACCAGTAATGAAACGGTTATCCGAAATTATGATGCGGATAAATATGGTCAAATTGAAGTGGCGTTAATGCAATTGCGTGTAGCTGTGGAAAAGGAACCTTTGAAACCGCAAAAAGTAGAAACAGCATGGCAAACTTTCAAATCTGGTGTTGATAATGTCAACAAGAAACAATCTACAGATGCTAAAGGTCAATATCATGTGACGCAATTGAATGACGAACTGGATAAAGCCATTCAAGCGATTGATGATAATGATTTAGATAAAGCAGATGCAGCGTTAGGGAAATTCATTCAAGTTTGGCCGTATGTAGAAGGTAAGATTCAAACTAAGAACGGCAGTTTATATACAACAATTGAAGATAAAATCCCTTACTATCAAAGTATTCTAGATAATTCAAACAAAGATCGTGTGAAAGACGGGCTGTCTGATATTAATAAGGATATCAAAGACACTGTCGGCAAATCAGGTTATAATGCGATCGATGTCATGATTATCTTCTTGCGTGAAGGTCTAGAAGTCTTATTGATTGTCATGGCTTTAGTTACCATGACACGTCAGTCTGGAGATAAAAAAGGCACGTCAAGTGTCATAGGAGGCGCCTTGCTCGGTTTAGTATTGAGTTTAATACTGGCATTTGTCTTTATACAAACACTTGGCAACAGCGGTATCTTGCGTGAAGGTATGGAAGCGGTATTAGGTATCGTAGCTGTAATCTTGATGTTCGCGGTAGGTATCTGGATGCACAATAAATCCAATGCACAACGATGGAATCAAATGATGCAATCTATGTATGATAAGGCAGCCAACAATCGCAGTCTAGCCTTGTTAGGCTTAATCGGTTTAATTTCCGTCATGCGTGAAGGCGTTGAAGTGATTTTATTCTACATGGGTATGATAGGCGAAGTATCAGTGAAAGACTTTATATTAGGTATCGGAATTGCGCTTGTGATTCTCGCTATCTTTGCGGCACTCTTCCGCTTCATCGTCAAACTCATCCCAATCCGTTACATTTTCAGAGTACTTTCTATCTTAATCTTTGTCATGGCCTTTAAGATGCTCGGTGTCAGCATTCAGAAAATGCAATTGCTCGACACAGTACCACAACACAGCATTGAACATTTGCCGACATTAAGTTGGATTGGATTCTATCCAAGTTGGGAAACGATTATACCGCAACTTATTTTTATAGCATTAATCGCACTCTACACTTATTTTTCAAATAAAAGAAAAACAGCATAAAAAGACACCCGTTTTACACATGATATTGTGCAGAACGGGTGTTATATTTATTTCTCAGGAAATGTCTGCGGATGGCGCAACTGCGTAACTTTCACAATCACCATACTGACTTCGAATAATAAAATTAAAGGAATAGTTAATAGAATGTTCAGCAACAAGTCCGGCGGTGCGACAATACTGGCACCTACAAAACACGCGAAATAAACATATTTACGTGATTTCGATAACTGATGCGCATCGATCAAACCAAATCTCGCTAAACCGAACAACACTACCGGCAATTGGAACAAAATGCCAAAGATGAGCAGCCAACGCAAGAGTTCCGATAAATACTCCTTGAAGCCGATCACCGGCGCAATATCCATGATTCCCGATAAATTAAGCGAGAAATGGATAATCAGCGGGAAGCCGATAAAGTACGCAAAGGCAATACCTGCTAGGAAAAAGAAAGCACAGAAAGCACTATACCTTCTAATAAAGCCTCTTTCATTTGCATGCAAACCAGGCGCGATAAAAGCCCATAACTGATAGAAAATAATCGGTGAAACCAGCAGCAAGGCACCAAAGAAAATAATCATGACATAGATTTGAATCATTTCCGTAAAGGAAAAAGCATGCAAAGTCATATTGCCACGTTTAATTTCATGGATAAACGGATGCATCCACCAGTGCGAAGAAATGTACATGATGAGTACAGCAACAATAAAAGCAATACCTGCTTTAAGCAAGCGGCTGCGTAACTCTCCAAAATGGCCGAGCAAGCTAGAAGTATAGCTGCTCGTTTGGGTGGCGTAGGATTCTGATTCTATAGTGTCGTTATTTTGTTGATTCTTTACGTTGAGATTCTGAGGGTTTACTGGGTGTCTCGTGCGAATCTTCATCTATATGCTCAGCAGCAGATTTAAATTCTTTCAAAGTCGATCCGATAGCTCTGCCGAATTGAGGCAATTTCGTCGGACCGAAAATAATTAAGGCGATAATGGCAATGACAACTAAACTCGTAGGACCAGTGATACCAAGGACAAATATATTTGTAAACATAAAGTTGTACCTCTCTTAAAGATTGATTACCTTTACTTTATACCTGTTGATAAAGATTATCAATATCAATTAAAAATAAATTTTGACAAAAAGCGGGAAAATGAGAGGGGCGTTAGTTTGAGAGTGAGATCTAAGCAGAAAATATTGGATTGTTATGTGCGAGTGAAGGTAGTTAGAAGAAGAGGCGGGGCAGGAGCGGTAGGTGGGCGAGTAGGCGAGGAGGTGGCGCTTATACAGATAGGACTGAAAGTGTCTAGGCAAGGAAGTGGCGCCTATACAGATAGGGTCTAAAATCCTAAGCAAGAGATAGTTAAATTCCTTCTAAACCGTATAAAAAATAGCTATAAAAGAATCCGCTGTTGTAGATTCCTCTATAGCTAAACTAAGTATATTGCCACATGACAAAAAAATAAGCTAAATAAGTTTCGCAAGAACTTAATCAGCCAACCAAAAAGGTTCGTTTGGTATTCACAACCATGAATTGTGAGCCTTTACTCAGAGAGGATACTAGTTTCCGCCTAGTATCTTCTTTTGGTATAGCAAAAATATCATAGCATAAAACGAATAATATTACCATAACGAATTACAAAATATTACAATTTCGCCTAACAGAAAGTTGTCTGTTTGCTATCGATGGTGGTAAAATATTTTCATGAGTAAAGAACCTTGCACTTTTTTGTGAGTATCTCTCTGGGCCTTTAATTGGACAGCAGAGAGGGGTGATAGCGATGCATACATTGATAGAAATAAACATCAATGCAGATACGTTACTAACCGTTGTGTTAGTCTTTGTACTGATAGTGTTCGTTATAAGCCATAAGACAAAAAAATAAGCTGATTAAGTTTAATGAGAACTTAATCAGCCAACCAAAAGGTTCGTTTGGTATTCACAAGCACCAGTTGTGAGCCTTTACTCGGAAGATACTAGTTCGCCGCTAGTATCTTCTTTTTTAATACACATAAATCATAGCATGGAAATAAAGTTACCGCAACATATAATGTACAAAAACATTACAAATTAGCCTAACATAAAGTCGACTGATTTCAGTCTATATCCCCAACCGCACTACCACCGTTCTTTATAAGCCGTAAGACAAAAACGAGAAAACGCTTACACACAACCGCGCACATCCCCCCAGAATCTGTTAAAATAGTACAAACACTAAACAAAGGGGATGTTTACACATGACAGATTTACAAAATATTTCGCCGCAAGCCTTGCGTAAAAAAATTCGAGAAAAAGAAGTCACAGGACATACAAGCGGGATGGCAAAAGGTTACATTCAAGCCAATGTCGTTATTCTACCTTCAAAATATGCATATGATTTTTTAAAATTCTGTTTCAAAAATCCGAAAACCTGCCCATTGCTCGACGTCTCAGAAGTCGGCGAAGTCAACTTTTCCAAATACGGCAAAGATGCAGATATCACTACAGACGTAGGCGCTTACCGCGTTTATAAAAACGGAGAACTTATTGACACACCGACAGACGTACAAGACCTGTTTAACGAAGACATGGTCAGCTTCCTGATCGGCTGCAGCTTCACCTTCGAACACGCCTTGCTAGAAGCCGGAATTCCACTGCGCCATCTTGAAGAAGGCCACAACGTTCCCATGTACATCACCAATATACCCGCCGAACCAGCAGGACGCTTTGACGGCAACATCACAGTCAGCATGCGTCCCATGACCATGAAAGACGCCATCCGTGCCACAGAAATCACCACACATTTCAAGAACGTCCACGGCTCACCAATCCATATCGGCAACCCAGCAGACATCGGAGTAGAAGACCTAGACCATCCAGATTTCGGCGAACCCGTCCAAATTAAAGCCAACGAAGTACCCGTCTTTTGGGGCTGCGGCGTGACCCCGCAATCAGTCGCACTCGATGCCAAACCCGACCTGATCATCACACACGCACCTGGCCATATGTTCATCACCGACATCAAAGACAGTGAACTCAGTGACTAACCCCTGGCGGAAAAGAAAGACTTGGAGAGCACCTCCCTTTTTGAAAGGGGTGCTTTTTTTCATCCACTCCTCCTCAAAAAATACTACACACATTCCGGTATTTGTATATTTTTATTATATAAATCAACATTAAATGCAAATTGAGTTTTATATAAACTCTAAAAGGGAACAGATTACCGTGGTTTTATTTTTACACATATGTGAGGGGGATTTACATTGAGTAAACAAGAAGAAAATAATAATAAAAAGCTCGAGCAGTTGGAACAGTTTAAGAAAAACGGTAAAGACCAACCGATGACTACCAATAATGGTACAAAAGTCAGCGAAGACGAACTCACTTTAACAGCAGGCGAACGTGGGCCAAGCCTGCTTGAAGACTTTCATTTCAGAGAAAAAATTATGCATTTCGACCATGAACGTATTCCAGAACGCGTAGTACATGCACGCGGCTTTGGTGCTCATGGCGAATTCGAATTATATGAAGATTTATCAGAATATACATCAGCTGATTTCTTAACAAATACTGATAAGAAGACACCGTTATTTACGAGAATTTCTACAGTACAAGGTTCGAAAGGTTCTCCGGATACAGTTCGTGACGTACGTGGTTTCGCAACTAAATTCTACACTGACGAAGGTATCTTTGACTTAGTAGGTAACGATATTCCAGTCTTCTTCGTCCAAGATGCAATCAAATTCCCGGACGTGATTCATGCAGTGAAACCTGAACCTGATACAGAAACGCCACAAGGTGGTTCGGCACATGATACATTCTGGGACTTCTTTGCTGAAAATCCAGAAGCGTCACATACCACAATGTGGGTCATGAGTGACCGCGGTATTCCGAAAAATATTCGTCAACTTGAAGGATTCGGCGTACATACGTACCGTTTAGTTAACGCAAAAGGCGAATCTTTCTTTGTTAAATTCCATTGGCGTCCAGTATATGGTTTAGAATCATTAGTATGGGATGAAGCACAAATCTTACAAGGTAAAGATATCGATTTCCATCGTAAAGACTTACATGAATCAATCGAAAAAGGTGATTACCCAGCTTGGGAATTAGGTCTGCAAATTATTCGCGAAGACCAAGAATTTGATTTCGACTTCGATATCTTAGATCCGACTAAATTATGGCCGGAAGATGAAATTCCTGTAAAAATTGTAGGTAAAATGACATTGAACCGCAATGTAGACAATGTCTTTGATGAAATCGAACAAATCGCTTTCCATCCAGGACATGTCGTGCCAGGGATAGATTTCTCAGATGACCCACTCTTACAAGGTCGTCTTTTCTCCTACACAGATACACAAATTTCACGTCTTGGGGGCCCTAACTTTAACCAAATTCCTATCAACCGCCCAGTGAATAAAGTGCACAATAACCAACGTGATGCAATGTACCAAATGGATATCCATACAGATAAAACATCTTATCACAACAATGGTATGGAAGGTAACTGCCCATTCACTAGCTCTAAAGCACAAGGCGGTTTCGAACACTATCCAGAACGCGTTGAAGGTCATAAAGTGCGTACACGCAGTGAAAGTTTCAAAGACTATTACTCACAAGCTAAATTATATCTTAACAGCTTAACGCAACCTGAATATGACCATACAGTTGACGGTTTCTCATTTGAAATTGGTAAATGTAAAAGTATGGATGTGCGTCAACGCGCAGTTAATCAATTAAATAAAATTGACCGTGAACTTGCCGAACGTGTAGCAGATAATGTAGGCGTTACAGTTCCGGAAGAAAATGAAGAAGTAAAATCCGATAAAAAAGACAGTCAATTGACGATGGAAAAATATAATCGTCCATTACCAGGTCACTCAGTAGCCGTATTGATTAACGGCGATATCGATCCAGAAACATTGAAAAAATATGCAAAAGAATTTGCTTCAAACGGTTTAAACTATGCTTTCATTGGTAAACAACAAAAAGAATTGTCAGATGACATCACAGTGAATGACACTTATGAAACAGGACACTCTACTTTATTCGACAGCTTAGTGATTCTATCAGATGGCAATGGTTTAGTGCCGGATGCAGAAGAATTTGCAGCATTGGCTTACAAACATAAAAAGCCGATTATCTTTAACGAAGCGGCAGCTAAAGATTTACAAGATGGCAAAATCAAATTAGATGCACCAGGCGTCTTCACTTCAGATAATCCAGATACTATCGTGAAAGCATTTGATAAAGTGCGTTATTGGGATAGAAAATAAATAAGTGAATGAGATATTAAGCAAGATTTAGGGGCTAGGACATCAATTGGTGTCCTAGCCCTTTTATTGTGAGGAAAAGTTATTGGGGATGGGGGGATAGGAATATATTGGCCAAGATGGGAGTCAACGTGTCCAATAAACGGATATATTGGCCAAGAATGAGAGCAACGTGTCCAATATCCGTATAATCAAGACACAACTCAAAAACTAGTGTCCAGATTCGGGTGTTTTCTAGACACAACTCAAAAAGTAGTGTCTAGAATATAGTGTTTTTTAGATACAACTCGAAAACTAGTATCTAGATTCCGTTTTTTTCTTGGCACTTCCTCGCAGTTCAAACTACCCTAAGCAGGTAAAAGTAAAAACCGCTTCACAACTTAAGTTAAAATAAATACGCTATTAATCCTCAACACACTTAAGTAATTTTTTATTTCAAAATAATGTAGTGAGAAAATGAAGATAGATTTAAAAATTGTTACGAAATAGTCGAATTTAAGAGTGAAAACGGCATGCCGAAATTTCTTACATCGTGATACACTAAACCATGGTAAATTTTTCACAAAGTTTAAAAGGGTAAAGTGAGGAGTCAACATGTTCCTATTTATAACGGAAATTGTGATTATGGTACTCGCTATTATTATGGGACTGAGAACAGCGGGTGCATTAGGCTGTGGTATTTTCGCCATTGTAGCACAGTTGATTATGATATTTATATTTGGCTTGCCTCCGGGATCCGCCCCGGTGACAGCCGTACTTATTATTTTATCTATTGGTATTGCAGGAGGAACTTTGCAAGCAACAGGAGGTATAGATTATCTCGTATACCTCGCTTCAAAGATTATTGAACGCTTTCCAAAGTCTATTATTTTTATTGCGCCGATGATTGTCTTCTTATTTGTATTTGGCATCGGAACAGCAAATATTGCATTATCACTTGAACCTATTATTGCAAAGACTGCGACGAAAGCAGGGATTCAACCGAAGCGACCGCTCATCGCCTCAGTATTAACGGCAAACTTAGCTTTGCTTTGTAGTCCGGCAGCCTCAGCAACGGCATATATTATTGCAACATTAGCAGTAACTGGAGTAACGATGGGTAAATATCTATCTATCGTTTTACCGACTGCCTTACTCAGCATGTTAGCACTCAGTGTTTACTGCACATTTGTTGGACGTAAACGCAATGTTCAACCAAGCGTATTTGCTGAAAATATCTTGAGCGATTTAGAAGAAGAAAGTATTAAACCGTATTTTCCACGCAGAGTTAAACTCGGAGTAGCGGCCTTTTTAATTGGCGTAGGTTGTATTTTAGTATTCGGTATATTTTCAGATCTCGTTCCTACATTTAAAGTAGACGGCAAAATGATTAAATTACAGACAACGGATATTGTCCAACTCTTTATGTATGCCAGTGCAGCAGTCAATCTCGTATTGGTTAAACTGAAAACAAGTGATATTTTGTCTTCGCACATTACACAATCTGCAATTGGTGCCTTGTTTGCAGTGCTTGGGCCTGGTTGGCTAGGTGCGACCATCTTCAGTGCACCACAGAATAAAAAAATTATGACCCAGGAAATAGGCGGTATTATTGAACAGGTACCTTGGCTCGTTATTATTCTGGTTTCGCTCGTTACAATTATTGTCATCTCGCAATCAGCTACGGCTTCGATTATGCTTCCAATCTTGATGAGCATCGGCGTGCCACCGACCTTTTTCTTAGCCATGGTACAGACTTTAAATGTCAATTTCGTGATTCCTGCGCAACCCACCCTGTTATTTGCAGTGGATCTTGATGAGACGAAACAGACTCGGGCAACCAGCTTTATCGTGCCTGGATTTTTTGCCATTACGGTCTCAGTCATTATAGGCTTTACTATAAAAGCAATACTTGGAATTTAATTTTAAACAGATGGAAAGACTTCTGCTGGAGTGTTTCTGTCTGTTTTTTGCATTTTGAAAATGTTTAAGTTTCAATTTCAGTGCAATACTAAATACTGTAGTAGCATAGCCTAATAGTGAATTTCTTTGATTTTATATTTTTAAATTAGAAAATTTTGTTAAAGTTGTTGTAAAAAGCAATTAAACATCATATATTTAAAGGATAAGTAAAAATATAATCGACTTTTTGATAGAGCAGAAAATATTTATAAAGAAAAGATTGGGGATTGTATGAATGTCGAAGAAAAAGAAAAAACTCGAACAAAGCATGGGAGAAAAAAAGGTAAGGTTCAAGCTATATAAAGCCGGCAAACATTGGATTAAAGCTTGATTAAAAGAAATTGAATTATTACGAATTATGGGAATGCCTTTTAGAAATAAATCGGTTGAAAAGGAACAAAAAATTGAACTTGATGTAGATACAACCGACGATTTGAAAAAAGACTTCATTAAAAAATCCGCTGTGGTAGGCGGCGCATTTGCCACAATGAATTTAATAGATGGACACCAAGCATTCGCAGCTTCAGAAACCCCTGTCACTTCTGAGTTATCATCTTTCAGTGAGACAGTTGCAAATCAAAATTCTACCTCTCTGACTAAATCTTCAGCAAGCCAATCTAACACGAATGCAAGTACAGAAAGCTCAGCAAGCGAAACCAACACTGAATCCTCTCAAGCAGAAAGTACTGCACCTTCACAAACAAGTACGTCAGAACAAAGTGAAGCTATTGATTCAAGCAGTATGTCGGAAAGCGGAAAAGACGAACAAGTTGAATCAACAAGCGATTCTCAAACAGAAAGCAAGTCGGTTTCAAAATCCGCTGAATCGTCACAATCATCACAATTTAGTGAGCCATCTGAAAGCCATAAAACTTCAGAAACAAGCACATCAAAATCTGAAGCTATCCAAAACTCAGAGGCTTCTTCAAGTACGGATAATTCTGAGAGCCAGGCGCATACGCAATCAAGTGAAAGTCAGACCCATCAAGAACAAAAAGATTCTGAAAACTTAACGAAAGGTAGTTCAGAAGCTTCTCAAAGTACAACTAAATCTTCAGCTGATAGTACTTCCGCTAAAGATAGTACGACTACCTCTTCAACAGATAAAAAGTCAGTTGCCAACAGCACATCAGATAACAGTACAACATCAAGTAGTGCTTCGAATAAAACAGCTTCAACCAACTCTCAGAATTCAACAAAAACTGATGCGAGTGGCACGCAAAGTACGACATCATCAAACAGTACTTCTAGTAGTGTGAATCCATCAACAAGCACTAGTACCAGTATGTCTAATTCACCTTTACGCGTGAGAATGTTAGCCGCAACACCACAAGCGGCTCAAATGGCAGCAGCCGCAGCAACTACTACGTCTACAACTTATACAGGCGTAGGCAAAGATAAATATAATGGCGTATCGATTTATTATCATTTAACTATTACGAATACCAACAATACTTCATTAACATTTGTATATACAGTAACCTATGACAATCCTGACACGACTACTGTAGAAAAACCATCTTTAAACTCTAATACAGTAACTATGAATACATGGGGAACTGCGACAGTACCGATGATTACTTTAGGTGCAGGTTATGGTACACCGACGAATGTACAATCAGGGCTATCTACTTGGGATGCACCTACAAAATTTTTGACGACACCAAGGCCTACTGATAACCCGATGACAAAGAATGGTAATGGTTATAGTTGGCCATATACAACCATCACTTCTACCAACACGGGGAAAGGATATGGCATTACATCTATCTTTACGGTGCCGATTTCCGACCCTAAAGCAGATTTATCGTTTACATTTATACCTTATGCTTCGCAAAATGATAGCAGCTTAGGCAAAGCGAATTACTTTGCGACAACCATTAAAGGCGTCGATCCAGTACAATCACAATCGACAAGTACATCTATCGTGCAATCAACCAGTACAAGTGCAGCATCAGCATCAACTTCAACAAGTGCAAGTATCGTTGCCGATTCTCTGTCGAAAAGCACCTCAGCTTCCGAGAGTGCCAGTGCTGAGGCCTCAACGAATGCCAGTATATCTGACTCTCAATCAGCAAGTGGTTCATTAAGTACTTCTATACAGCAATCAGCAAGTACAGCAACTTCATTGTCTGATTCTATTGCAACATCTCAATCAATCAGCGGCTCAACTAGCGCATCGACAGCAGCATCACTGGCCACTTCAACATCTAATAGCTCATCAATCAGTAGCTCTACATCCAGTTCATTAAGTGCTTCCACTGCAAAAAGCATTTCGGACAGTGTATCTAAAAGTGGATCCCTAGCGGATTCACAGTCAGCATCAACCAGTCTTTCAAATCAGACAAGCGAATCCTTATCAACATCTCAATCTATCAGTGAAGCAGCGAGTACTTCAAAGAGCAATTCAACAGCAGCAAGTACATCAGTATCAGAAAGTGACTCTATTTCAAAAGCAAATTCAATTGCGGCATCACAATCAGCCAGCAGCTCTTTAAGTACGTCTGAAGCAAATTCAATTGCCGCTTCAACATCAGAAAGTACGGCCATTAGTACTTCCAAGTCATCATCACTAAGCGGGTCGTTATCAACAAGTACTTCAACAAGCACCTCAGACAGCGAAGTCATTTCCGCTTCAACATCTAAAAGTGACTCCATAGCGGAATCCAACTCAGTTTCAACATCACAATCATTAAGCGCCATACAAAGTACTTCTCTAAGCGAAGCAACATCCGCTTCATTATCAAGCAGTACTTCAACAAGTACATCGGAATCTGAAGCATTAAGCACTTCGCTTTCAACGAGCCTATCAAACAGTAATTCTGGTAGTCTGTCACAATCCATCAGCACTTCAGAAAGCACAGCAGCGTCACAATCAGCAAGCACATCTCAACAAACATCACTTTCAGCATCGACATCAGACAGTATTGCGGCTAGTACTTCTCAATCGCAAGCGCTAAGTGAATCACTTGCAACAAGTACGTCCGCTTCAACATCAGTCAGCAGTTCAAACGCTGCTTCGCAATCAACGAGCACTTCCTTAAGCGAAGCCAATTCAGCATCCGAAAGTACATCATTATCAGAGAGCCTTTCAGATTCAGCGCGCAGCACTTCAGAAAGTACATCCGCTTCTTTAAGCGACTCTAGTTCATTGAGCAGTTCTATAGCCGTCAGTACGTCTCAGTCTATTGCAGCTTCAACCAGTGCATCCGAGTCCTTAAGCGGCAGTTTAAGCACGTCAACCAGCAATTCAGCATCTAAGAGTGCCAGCAGCAGTATCGCCTTGAGCGAATCCGAATCACTCAGTAAAACAGCATCCGAATCCTTGAGCAGCAGTCTGTCATCGAGCGGTTCTGCGTCTCTCAGTGCATCAGAAGCGACAAGTACAAGCATTGCCAACAGTACTTCAAATTCTCAAAGCATTGCCGATTCAACAAGTGCCAGCACCTCATTGAGCATTGTAGCTTCAACCAGTGCATCCGACTCACTCAGCGCGAGCACTTCAACGAGTCTTTTAGAATCAGAAAGTGAATCAGATTCCATTAAAGCCAGCACATCCGAAAGTACTTCAATTTCAGCTAGCGAATCCGGTTCGACAAGCAGCAGTATTTCAACAAGTATGGCTAACTCTGCAAGTACTTCCGATTCTGTAAAAGAAAGCACTTCGTTGAGTACGTCAGGCTCAGAAAGTACCTCAAGCTCAATCAGTGCGAGCACATCAGCAAGTCTTTCAGATTCGATTAAAACATCGACAGCCATCAGCACGAGCACATCAACCAGCGATTCAGAATCTATGAGTGAATCGTCATCATTGAGTGACAGCAAATCATCAAGTATTTCAAACTCAGAAAGTACTTCTGCTTCAGTCAGCAAAAGTACCTCATTAAGTACAGCAGAGTCAGAAAGTGAATCTAGCTCTATCAGCGATAGTATGGTCGCAAGTACTTCAGTTTCAACACGTGATTCTGAAGTGACAAGTGCGAGTATTTCAGGCAGTACTTCAGCCAGCAACTCGCTTTCACAAAGTACATCAACGTCTATCAATACGAGTACATCAGAGAGCAGCAGTAATTCGATTGCCGCTTCTAATTCAATTAGCGCCAGCACATCAGCAAGTCTTTTAGAATCGGAAAGTGAATCGAATTCCTTGAGTACCTCGACATCAACTAGTGAAGCTAAATCGCTGAGCGAATCGAATTCTATTCGTACGAGCACCTCTGAAAGTATTTCAGCGTCTACAAGTACTTCCGAAGTGTTGAGTGAGCAAGCATCTGAAAGTGCATCTGTTTCAGATAGCAATTCAATGTCTATCAGCGCGAGCACATCAGAGAGTACCGCAGTTTCAACGAGCAAGTCTGAGTCTATTAGTAACAGCATTTCATCAAGTATTTCAGCTTCTGAGAGTGAAGCGGCTTCAGTGAGTGCGAACACATCCGAAAGTACCGCATCATCGATCAGTACGTCAGAATCCTTAAGTGGTGTTGTATCTGAAAGTACTGCAGCATCAATCAGTGCTTCAAACTCATTGAGCACTAAAATTTCTGAAAGCGCGTCGGATTCAACAAGCGAATCAGAATCGGTTGTTGCGAGTACGTCAATGAGTGAAGCTAAGTCAACGAGTCAATCAACATCCTTGAGTGACAGTATTGCAAACAGTACGTCAACATCAATCAGTGACTCGATTGTCACAAGCACAATTAAATCAGACAGCATCGTAGCTTCAGAAAGTTTATCCGGCTCTTATAGCGCCAGCAGTTCACAAAGTGTTTCTTTATCAGAAATGGAATCCGAATCAATCTCAGAAAGTACTTCAATAAGTGAAGCCAAATCAACGAGTCAATCAACTTCTTTAAGCGAGAGCATTGCAAACAGTACTTCGGCATCAATTAGCGACTCGATCGTTACAAGCGCAAGCAAATCAACAAGTCTAGCAGCGTCCGAAAGTTTATCCGACTTATACAGTGCCAGCAGCTCACAAAGTCTTTCTTTATCGGAAGCAGCATCAGAATCCATCTCAGAAAGCACATCAACAAGTGAAGCCAAATCAACGAGCTTGTCAACATCGCTAAGCGACAGCATTGCAAAAAGTACTTCAGCATCGGTCAGCGACTCAATCGCTACAAGTACAAGCAAATCAGACAGCCTAGCAGCATCAGAAAGCTTATCCGACTCATACAGTGCCAGCAGCTCACAAAGTGTTTCTTTATCGGAAGCAGCATCTGAATCCATCTCAGAAAGCACATCCACAAGTGAAGCTGAATCGACAAGCACATCGACATCATTAAGCGACAGCATTGCAAACAGTACTTCAGCATCCATCAGCGACTCAATTGTTACAAGTACAAGCAAATCAGACAGCCTAGCAGCATCAGAAAGCGTATCTGATTCGTACAGCGCCAGCAGTTCACAAAGCCTAGTAGTATCAGAAAGTACTTCTGAAGCAGCGTCAACTAGTATTTCAACAAGTGAAGCTGAATCAACAAGCAAGTCAACATCGTTGAGCAATAGTATTTCAGACAGTACATCAACATCTATCAGAGACTCGATCGCTACAAGCACAAGCAAATCAAACAGTCTAGCAGCATCAGAGAGTGCCTCAGACTCAGTTATCGCAAGCACATCACTTAGTACAGCCGATTCAGAAAGTACATCGACATCTATCTCAACACGTCAGTCAGACAGTACATCAACATCGATCAGCAATTCCGATTCATTGAGTACGCAACTTTCAAACAGTAATTCAACATCCTTGAGTACAGCCGATTCAATCAGTGCAAGCACATCAGAAAGCACTAGCTTATCTGCAGCAACGAGTGAAAGCATTTCAGAAAGTACATCTATATCAGAGATTACATCAGCATCTATCAGTACCAGCCTGTCAGACAGCACAGTAGCATCTACTAGTCTATCCGAATCATTGAGCGGCAGTTTATCAACCAGCCAAGCAAACTCAGGATCCGAAAGTCTCAACGAATCAGAAAGCGAGTCCGTATCCATCAGTGCGTCAACATCGACACAAGCCAGTACATCAGAAAGCATAGCCAATTCAGAAAGTACGTCCACGTCCCTAGAACAAAGCACATCGACAAGTACTTCAATTGCAAATAGCACCTCTGATTCTCTGGAAAAGAGTGCTTCGGAAAGTGCGGCTATCTCTGAGAGTACGGCTAATTCAGAAAGTTTGAGCATGGAAGAAAGTACTTCTATTGCGACAAGCCAATCTATCTCAACAAGTGATAGTGAACAAGAAAGTCTTTCTATTTCTACAAGACTCTCTGACTCAAATAGCTCGAGTATTTCAGTGAGCGCATCAAATTCTGAAAGTATAGTGGCTTCGACAAGCAACAGTATTGCAGCAAGCGAGTCACAATCAGCCAGCCTATCGACATCGACGAGCAAGAGTACGTCAGATAGTGCGTCAATTTCCGAAAGTCATTCAATATCAGACAGCAAAAGCGCATCCAACAGTACGTCACTTGCCAGCAGCATCTCAGCATCGACAAGCGAAAGCCTAGAAGCGAGCGAATCGAATTCGGAAAGTATAGCGACGTCAACAAGCAACAGTACTGCAGCAAGCGAGTCACAATCAGCCAGCCTATCAACATCGACAAGCAAGAGTGCGTCAGATAGTGCAGTGATATCCGAAAGTCATTCGTTATCAGACAGCAAGAGCGCATCCAATAGCACTTCACTTGCCAGCAGTATCTCAGCATCGACAAGCGAAAGTTTAGAAGCGAGCGAATCGAATTCGGAAAGTATAGCGACGTCAACAAGCAACAGTACTGCAGCAAGCGAGTCGCAATCAGCCAGCCTATCGACATCGACGAGCAAGAGTACGTCAGATAGTGCGTCAATTTCCGAAAGTCATTCGTTATCAGACAGCAAAAGCGCATCCAGCAGTACGTCACTTGCCAGCAGCATCTCAGCATCGACAAGCGAAAGTCTGAAAGTGAGCGAATCGAATTCCGAAAGCGTAGAAACATCGACAAGCAAGAGTACCGCAGCCAGCGAATCACAATCAGAAAGTCTATCAACATCCACGAGCAAGAGCACGTCGGATAGTAGAGTACTTTCCGAAAGTCTATCAACTTCAGACAGCACAAGTGAATCCGACAGTACGTCACTTGCCAGCAGTATTTCAACATCAACCAGTGCAAGCCTTACAGCCAGCGAATCGAACTCAGTAAGCTTATCGACTTCCATGAGTGACAGTACAGTAATCAGCGAGTCACGTTCCGAGAGCTTAGCCGGCTCGATCAGTGCGAGTACTTCAGAAAGTAGCTCGATTGTTATCAGTACTTCAGAATCAACAAGCTCAAGTGTAGCGGCAAGTACTTCAGTTTCGACAAGCTTGTCTACTTCAACGAGTGACAGTACTGAAACCAGCAATTCACGCTCGACAAGCCTTTCACAATCATTAAGTGGTAGTGAAGCGGAAAGCGCAACACAATCAACAAGTCTTTCACAATCGCTCTGCGCCAGCACATCATTAAGCGAAGCCAAGTCAACCAGTGCGTCAGAATCGACGGTTGCAAGTACTTCTATCAGTACATCCAGCTCAACAAGCTTAGCTGATTCCATTAGTGCCAGTACTTCATCAAGTATGGTTAACTCAGCAAGCTTGTCAGACTCGTTAAGTACGAGCACTGCAGCGAGCGAATCACGTTCAGCAAGCTTAGCCAACTCAATCAGTGCGAGCACTTCAGACAGCATAGCAGAATCCAACAGTATTTCAGCTTCTTCAAGCGAATCAGATGCGGCGAGCACGTCATTGAGCGAAGCCTATTCAAATAGCCAATTAGAATCAATGAGCGCCAGTACTTCTAATAGCAAAGTGAATTCCGAAAGCTTGTCAGATTCAATCAGTACGAGCATCTTAACAAGTGAGTCGCGCTCAGCCAGTCTGTCAGATTCTGTAAAAGTAAGTACTGTAGAAAGTGCGTCGACTTCAACAGCAATCTCTG
This sequence comes from Staphylococcus debuckii, assembly GCF_003718735.1. Lineage (NCBI taxonomy): Bacteria > Bacillati > Bacillota > Bacilli > Caryophanales > Staphylococcaceae > Staphylococcus > Staphylococcus debuckii. The sequence continues at coordinate 540,709 of NZ_CP033460.1, forward strand.
AATCTGTAAGTACAAGTACTGCAGCAAGTGAATCACGTTCAGAAAGCTTAGCTAACTCTATCAGTGCGAGTACGTCAGACAGCAATGAAGTATCAATGAGTATTTCCGAATCAATGAGCAACAGTACGTCGGATAGCGAAGTGGAATCATTAAGCTTAGTCGATTCGTTAAATGCAAGCACTTCAGTAAGTGAAATTGCTTCGACAAGTTTATCTCAATCAACAGCGGCTAGTACTTCATTGAGTAATGCGAGCTCAACAAGTGTGTCAACTTCCATGAGTGACAGCACTTCAATCAGCGAGTCACGCTCAGCGAGTCTGTCAGATTCGTTTGAACAAAGTACATCATTAAGTAAAGCGACTTCAGCCAGTTTGTCAGATTCTCAAGTGGTAAGCACATCTGAGAGTATTGCAAATTCCGAAAGTACATCAGATTCTATCAAAGCAAGTGAATCAGCTAGTACTGCATATTCAGAAAGTCAATCCGCTTCAGAAAGTGCCAGCACTTCTGATAGTGAAGTCACTTCAACAAACGTTTCATTATCACAAAGTACAAGTACATCTGAAAGTGTAGGGCATTCTACAAGTATGAGTGCCAGCACTTCAAAGAGTACTTCCCTAAGTGACGAGACAAGTACTTCTATCAGCGGTTCAACTGTAGCTAGTAACAGTACGAGCGCATCACTGAGTACTTCATTATCGGCGAGCTTATCAGATTCGATGGCAAGTGATTCTGCTTCAACTAGTACAAGCATAGCCGCAAGCGAATCAAGATCAGCCAGTCTGTCAGATTCAACAGCGGCAAGTACATCCATCAGCGAAGCTGCTTCAACAAGCTTGTCTAACTCAACAAGTGCCAGCATATTAGCCAGCACATCAGACTCGACAAGCCTGTCAACATCACTCAGTGAAAGTATCAGCAGTTCCACAGCTGCAAGTGAAAGCACAAGCGGTGTAGTGAGCGCATCATTATCCGAAAGTATATCTGCTTCAACCAGTGACTCTGAAAAGGTAAGCGGCAGTATTTCGGCTAGCACTTCCGACTCACTTAAAAACTCAACGTCAGTGAGCAATAGTTTATCTGAAAGTACATCAACATCAATCGATAATTCCGAATCACTGAGCGCAATCATTTCAACCAGCTTATCAACTTCGACAAGTACCTTTGAAGCCAGAGTGAAATCGCAATCGATGAGTACTTCTGATTCTATGAGTACTTCAATATCTATCAGTAATCAAACATCAGCAAGCGACTCCACATCGCTCAGTGAATCAGATGTTATCAGCGAAAGTTTATCAGAAAGCAAATCAACATCTGTCAGCAACTCTGAACAAACAAGTGCTAGTATTTCAACAAGCACATCAATATCTTTAAATGAATCAACATCAGAAAGTGAGAGTATTTCAGCTAGCAAATCAACATCTGTTGTGGACTCAGAATCAGAAAGCACAAGTATTGCAGGCAGCACATCCTTATCAACATCAGGCTCAACTTCACTCAGTGAAAGTATATCTGTAAGCAGCAGCAATTCTGCTTCAGCAAGTGACAGTCTGTCATCCAGTTATGCAGCATCAATGAGCCTTTCAGAACAAATCAGTGAAAGTCTTTCAACAAGCCACTCGGCATCAGATAGTACATCAGCATCGCTAAGTGAAAGTCTGTCAGCGAGTCATGCAGCATCAGACAGTGCATCTGAGTCATTGAGTGTAAGCTTGGCAGAAAGCCATGCAGCATCAACGAGTGTATCTGAAGCTATCAGTGAAAGTTTATCGGCAAGTCATGCAGCATCAGATAGTGCCTCCTTGTCAGATAGCAGCAGTCTATCGACGGTATATTCGGATTCAGCAAGTACATCTGTATCAGCAAGTGATAGTTTAGCTGATAGTTATTCTGCATCAGCGAGTCTCTCTGAAGTAACGAGCACTAGCTTATCAACAAGTCTTTCAGTTGAGGAAAGTGAAGAAACTTCGGTTAGAAACAGCTTGATAGCGAGTGATGCTGCTTCAGAAAGTACTTCAATATCTATGAGTACAAGTCTTTCAGATAGTGGTTCAACATCAATACGTACTTCAGAATCACTCAGTGAAAGTTTATCGGCAAGTCATGCAGCATCAGATAGTGCTTCTGAACAAATTAGTGAAAGTTTATCGACAAGTACATCCTTAAGCGAAGAAGATTCTACAGAACTCAATGAATCAGAAAGTAAATCTGTTTCAGAGAGCGCATCAACTTCTGTAAGTACAAGTACATCAGAAAGCGAAGTCAATTCAGTGAGCAAGTCAGATTCTCTCAGTCAAAGTACTTCAGAAAGCACTGAATATCAAAATAGTATTTCGGCTTCAACGAGTGAGAGCACTTCAATAAGCGAAGTGAACTCAGAGAGTACGTCAGAATCTTTAAGCACAAGTGCTTCACTTAATGAAGCCAATTCGATGAGTCAATCTGACTCACTTAGTACGAGTGCTTCATTAAGTACTATTAATTCAGCAAATATCTCTGATTCTATCAGTACAAGTGCATCTGAAAGTACTTCTAATTCAATGAGCAAGTCAGATTCATTAAGTTCAAGCACATCTCTAAGTGACACGAATTCAGTAAGTAAATCAGATTCGCTTAGTGCGAGCACTTCATTAAGCGATGCATATTCAGCTAGCAAATCTGATTCCATGAGTGCAAGTACCTCACTAAGCGATGCGAACTCAGAGAGCAGATCGGATTCATTAAGTTCAAGTACTTCTGTAAGTGATGCACATTCTATGAGTGCTTCCGATTCTATAGTTGCAAGTACATCACTCAGTATGTCTCATTCAACAGATGCTTCAGAATCTATGAGCGAAAGTATTTCATTATCTGACATGACGTCACTTAGCACAAGTGAACAAGTCAGCACTTCGCAATCGACAGTAAAATCAACTTCGCTCAGCAACAGCTTGTCGTTATCGGGTTCCACAAGTGTCAGCTCCTCTGAGTTAACAAGTGAGAGTCTATCTGAGAGTGAAGCGGAACGTGAAAGAGAACATGAATCTGAACAAGAAAGCTTAGCAACAAGCGAATCATTATCAGAATACAATTCAGAACAAGTGAGTATGAGCTTATCTGAAAGTACCTCATTAAGCGATGAAAATTCTTCTGAACTGAACGAGTCAGAACAACAATCTGCTTCGTTAAGCACTTCTGCTTCATTGAAAGAAAGTACTTCAATCAGCGAAGTTAATTCAATGAGCAAGTCAGATTCCTTAGTAGCAAGTGAATCGAAGAGTGCTTCATTCGCAATAAGTCAGTCGAATTCTATCAGCGATAGTACATCAATTAGCGAAGAAAATTTAACAAGTCAATCAATGTCAGTAAGTGCGAGTACTTCTGAAAGTACAGCAATTTCAGAAAGTAGATCGGCATCTCTAAGTGGCAGTACTTCACTAAGTGATTCGAATGCGATAAGTATAGCGAATTCATTAAGTAACAGCATTTCAGTGAGCGAAACAAATTCAACAAGTCAATCAGAATCTATACGTACAAGTACATCCTTAAGCGATGCACAATCACTCAGCAAATCAACATCATTGAGCAGCAGTTTATCTGTCAGTGATTCAGCATCTAACAGTAAATCAGATTCAATCAATATAAGTACTTCTCTATCTGATTCGACTTCAGTGAGCACAAGTGAGCGTTTAAGCACTTCATTAAGTACTTCAGCGTCGACTTCTCAATCAACATCAATCAGTGTAAGTACGTCATTATCGAACTCAACAAGTATGAGTGACTCCAATTCACTAAGCACGAGCACATCGTTGAATCCGTCAACATCATCAAGTGAGTCAGATTCAGAAAGCTTGCCACCATCTGAAAGTGAATCAACATCTATCAGCGATTCAGAATCAGAGAGCATTTCAGATTCTAATAGCGGCTCAATCAGTGGCTCAAACAGTACAACACCATCAGAAAGCACTTCTATCAGTACGAGCGAGTCAACGAGCTTGCCGCCATCCGAAAGTACATCGACATCTATCAGCGATTCCGAATCAGCCAGCGTATCCGGTTCAATCAGTGATTCAAACAGTACAACACCATCAGAAAGCGCATCAATCAGTACGAGCGAATCAATGAGCTTGCCACCATCCGAAAATCCGTCGACATCCATCAGCGATTCCGAATCAGCTAGTGTGTCCGGCTCAATCAGTGACTCAAACAGTACCAAACCGTCCGAAAGTACTTCAATCAGTACGAGCGAATCAACGAGCTTGCCACCATCCGAAAGTACATCGACATCTATCAGCGATTCAGAATCAGAGAGCATCTCAGATTCTAATAATGGTTCAATCAGCACAGCACCATCAACAAGCACGTCAACATCTGTATCGGAAAGCATGACACCATCAGAAAGCACATCAACATCAGTATCTGAAAGTGAATCTATGAATGTGCCATCATCCGAAAGTACCTCAACATCTATGAGTATTTCTGAATCTAGCAGCATCTCAGAGGCAGTAAGCAACTCAATATCACAAAGCGTATCGACTGAAATGAGCAACTCAAGTAGTGAAGCTGTTTCAACATCTGAAGTCCATCACAGTCAATCTATGAACTCAGATCAAACTTCAACAAGCACAGCACAACCTGAATCTCATTCTTCAGAAAACGCGACATCAACACATGATAAAGTTAGCGAATTACCAGATACGGGTAATAATGAGAATAATAGAAGAGGTCTCATTCCGGCTGTAGCCGCAATGTTAGCAGGTTTAGGTTTATTCAAAAGAAAGAAAAAAGACAACAAAGAAAATAAAGATAAAGAGTAATAATAAATAAAGGTAAAGGTCCGCCAGTACATGTATACTGTGCTGGGGCCTTGCCTTAATTTTTTAAATAAAAGAGGATTAACATGAAAAAATATCTCAAAGATTATGAATATAAAATTTTATATAAACGCATTATTTTTACATGTTGGATTCTGCTTATATACATATTCGGTACACACATCCCGGCCATTACAACAGTGAGTACCAACACTTCTATCAGTGAGTTTTATAAAATGACTGCCGCGAATGTCGGAGGAGATTATCGTGCGCTCAACGTGTTCTCGCTCGGTTTAGGCCCATGGTTGACGTCCATGATATTTATGACTCTGATTTACTACAGGGATTCAGACCGCATGTTGAAACAAACACGTCGCGAAAAGAGTACAAAAGAAAAGATTTTTACCTTGATATTAGCCTTGATTCAAGCTTACTTTGTCGTCTTCACCTTACTTTCACACGCGCAAATAGAGCTGAATGAAAAATGGCTGATTATCCTAGTCTTAATCAGCGGCGCGATGATGCTGGTGTGGTTGTCTGATTTAAATACTAGATACGGCATTGCAGGACCGATGCCCATCGTCATGATAAGCATCATTCGGTCCATTATGCGACAGAAGATAGCTTTTTCAGAATTGGGACCGGTATTACTGATTTCATCACTGCTTGTGTTGCTGGTCATTTTATTAGTATTAATTTTCATCGAAATTACAGAATATCGTTTGCCATACCTGGATATTATGGATATTTCCTCCCGCAGAGAACATACTTATCTTGCTTGGAAATTGAATCCTGGCGGCAGTATTGCCATTATGATTAGTTTTGCCGCTTTCTTTGTATTGAATAGTGCGATTAATCTGCTCGTTCAATTTTTCAATTCGAAAAACAACGATGCGCTTAATTTCTTAGATTTTTCCACACCTATAGGAATTACCATCTTCTTGTTACTGCAACTTGTGCTCAGTTACGGTATTTCGCGGTTGATACTGGATCCTAAAAGAAAAGCCAAAGACTTTAAGAAGAACGGGAATTTCTTCCCCGGTGTAGATCCTGGTAAACCGACATTTCAATATTTGGTGCATAAAGCACGCCGTATCAGTTGGCTCGATGCTTTTATTGTTACCGTTATTATTGGAATTCCGTTATATGCAACATTACTGATTCCGCAGTTTTCAAAAGAAATTTATCTGTCTGTGCAAATTATCGTATTAGTTTATATCAGTTTGAATATCGTAGAGACTGTAAAAACCTATTTGTATTTCGATCAATACAAAAGTTTCTTAAATCGTTATTGGTAAGAAAGGAGGGCTAAAGTGAAGTATTTAATTCCAGCTTGGTATCATGAAGGCGAGTGGTGGCGCGATAAGGCCATGCCGTTTTACGAGACACATTTCACAACAGAATTTGATGATATGGTCAGTCTCGGGAACATGCTGGCGAAACATGCCGAACCTTTTGAACTCATTTGTTTAAATTATCATTCTGAACTGCGGAACTTTTTATATCGCAACGGTCTCTTTGAATCTTCCTATTGGTCAGTGTTTGATGCTATACAAGGGTTCGAACCAGCGACGCCGCAACCGATAGATTATCGCGACTTGCATTGGCCAGAAGGAACAGAATTTATTTATACACCCTATATTGTGAAGGCTTATACAGGCGCACATACTTCTTCAAATATATACATGAGTCAAGAAGGTTATATGACTTGGGTAGAAGATTATTATAATAATCATATTGAAAAAAGATACATCTTTGACGACCGCGGCTTTCTGTCGAGTGTGACTTATTTTAATCAGCAGGCACAACCTGAAAAGATTGCGTATCTCAATCGTGAAGGTCATACAGTGATAGAGGAACACTTAGATACGGGGAAAGTAGAAGTTGCTGAATTCTTTCACGATCAATTCAAACAATCAGAATATTCATCAATGAAAGAAGTCATCCAAGAATATTTAGCAGCCTACATAGAAACACATCAGAGCCCGCACAATACCTATATTGCAGCGTCTGATTCGAGACATAATGCATTGCTGAGTGAAGTCATCAACGGCCAGCAGCTGACGTTTTCACTTTTCAGTCGCAGACAGCCTGAACTGAGCACTTCAGATTTACAGACTATCAGCACAGCATTGGTTGGTAGATTCTCAGACTCAAACAGCACAACTTAAGCAATACAAGGAAGCAGCGGGACTTGCAACAGACATCATGCATCACACACCTTTCCCAGCGACTATCTTGCCGAATTTAAGCAGTCAATTGCACGAAACGGAAATCGGCCTGATGATAGACGGTTTGTCACTAGAAGAAGTCAATCAACAACTTGATGTCTTAATCCCTTATGTACAGAAAGGTGAAGATTTGCGGTTGGTATTGCTGACACGCCATTCACGTTCCCAACGTGCAGAAACGTTGAAAGACCGCATCGATGAAGTGAACGAGACCTTTGCGAAAGCACAGCCGGGCTATATGTTGATGGATGAAACACAAATTGCCGAATTGAAATTGGTGCGTTTCGAGTTTATTCCCTTTGAAGCGGATATTGTGAAACTCATTTCAACATTGCGAATCATGATTGATTTGAATCACGAGCCCGATTTATTTTTACAAATCAGCAGTATCAGTGCGGGCATTCCGCAAATTAATCGCCAACCCACAGAATACATGAAAGACCAGGCAAACGGATTATTGATTACCCACAATACCGAACTTCCGCAAGCACTCGATACATTTCTTATCGGCTTGAAGAATTGGAACTTTGCATTTGCCTATTCGGTGCAACTGGTGGAAGCCTATTCTTCAAAAAAACTTGTAGAGCAACTCAATCGATTGATAGAAGGTGAAACACATGGCACGTAAATTCAGAGCACTCCAAATCGGTCCTGACAATTACGAGGAGGCATTTGAGACATAAAGCGAGATAGATTGGCACTATGTCAACGACGACAATATAGAACAAGATTTCGAAACCCTCTGCAGCGAGATGCAAGCAGAGAAAGCCTTTGAGTTTATTCTCATTCAAACACACTACACCGAGAATTTGGCCGCGTTGCTAGATATTATCAGCGAACCGTTCAATACGTACGTTGAAAGTCCTTTTTGGGAAGAAAGATTTGGACAGTTCAGTGCTGCTAGAAAGTACTTCTTCAGAGAAGTAATGGCGGAGACCACAGCGGAGTTAATCGATAAAATTCAAACAATCGGTTTCTCCGGACAATACGGAGATAAAGTCAGTACGATAGATGCTTTAGTTAACCCAGCGTTTACAGGTACGATGCAATATAACGGCAACGTGAACATCGAGCTGGAAGGAGATTATGGAACAGACTTTAATCCGCTCATTCATTGGAAGACCATTTTGACCGCGAATAAGAATAAAGCCAATGATATTTGGCCTGAATTTGAAATCGAAGGGGATGTACAGCTTCAATATACTTTCAGAGTCGGTGACAACAGTGCGGTCGACCGAATTTTAGAGACCTATACATTTACCCAAGACGAATTAAGCGAACCTATTACCATCCACAAGCAGCCCATCAACTGCTATATTGCGGTATCAATTAAAGCAAAAGGATCAGGCAAAGTTAAAATCGGTCCCGTACATAAACGTTGGTCCCGATTAGATTTCGGCGACTTTATATTAGGCGGGCATCGCTATACAGATACTGAGCGCAATGAGTTTATTTATTATTTCAATCCCGGAGATTTAAAACCACCGCTGAACGTCTATTTCAGTGGTTACCGTCCTGCAGAAGGATTTGAAGCCTTTTTTATGATGAAAAAAATGGGGGCGCCGTTCTTATTATTCGGTGATCCGCGACTTGAAGGCGGCGCTTTCTATGCAGGTTCTGAAGAATATGAAAAGGCCATTACACAAACGATTAAAGATACATTAGCCGAACTGAATTTTTCAGATAGTGATTTAATCATGTCAGGATTATCCATGGGGTCTTTCGGGGCATTGTATTATAGCGGAAAATTAAGACCTAAGGCGATTATTGTCGGCAAACCGCTCGTTAATATGGGGACGATTGCAGCCAATATGCGTTTAGTCCGTCCGAATGATTTCGGCACAATGCTTGATATTTTACTCAAGAATGAGCATTCAAATGAGGACATTGCCATTCAGCATCTTAATGATAAGTTTTGGGAATACATGAGATATAACGATTTATCCGATACCACCTTTGCGATTGCGTTTATGGAACATGATGATTATGATCCGCAAGCACATAATGACTTGGTGAATTATTTTGGTAAACAAAAGGTGAAAATTATCAGTCGTGGCATTCCAGGTCGACATAACGACGACACTCCGACTATCGCCAATTGGTTTACCAACTTCTATAATATTATGCTCAGAAATGAGTTTGGGAGATAGATAGTATGGCAGAGACACAGCATTTCAATGTTTATTGGCGACAAATCAATCAATCTACCTTTATGTACGGAGCACGACTTCAATTTCAATCTGGCGGTGCTCAGTATGAGAACCGTTTGATGCCTTCAGGAACCGTTATTCATGAATGGTATATGCACACAAATTTTTATACTGACCGTGCCTTTCCTGCCTTGCCTTTTCTGAAAAAAGGTGTCACGTATCGTTTTAAATTTCATGTGACCGCCGTACCAGCTAACACCGTTTATTTTAAGATTATCTTTTTAAAAAGAAATGGGACAGAAGCGGCTACGTTTATTGCGAAAGAGGATGAAATTGATATCGAGATGCCGGAAGAGGCTTACGAGTATCAAGTGCAAATGATTAATGCGGCGATGGAATCTTTGCATTTTGAACGGATTGAAATTATTCCTGAAGAACAAGTCGCGGCGCACTCTCATCCTGCCGATACTTTAGAAGCGCTGCGCCAAGAGGGAGGTGGCAGAGATGGCTAATGCAATGCAGCAGACAATTAATCGACTACGTTTACGGTCTTTAGAGAAAACTTTGCGCAAAATTAATCAATTGAGCGATACAATGGCTGCCAAAACCGACGCTGAATTGCAGAAACAAACGGCTATCTTTAGGGCAGCTCTGCAAAATGGCAAATCTCTAACCGATATTTTGCCGCAAGCTTATGCCACAGCACGTGAAGCTAGCAAACGTGTACTCGGTATGTATCCGAAAGACGTACAAGTGCTCGGTGCTATCGTCTTGCACGAAGGGAATATTGCAGAAATGCAGACCGGAGAAGGCAAGACTCTGACCGCGACTTTGCCGCTGTATTTAAATGCGTTAAGCGGGGAAGGTGCTTTCTTGGTAACCACGAATGATTATTTAGCTGAACGTGATTATGAGGAGATGCGTCCCTTATATGAATGGTTAGGTTTGACCACGTCGTTAGGCTTTATCGGCGACCCTGACTATGAATATCAGCCTGGAGAGAAACAAGCAATTTATAATGCGGATATCATTTATACGACAAATGGCCGTCTAGGCTTTGATTATTTAATTGATAATCTGGCTGATTCATTAGAAGGCAAATTTATGCCGGATTTGAATTACGCATTGATTGATGAAATTGATTCCATTATTTTAGATGCGGCTCAGACCCCTTTAGTGATTTCTGGCGCACCACGGGTACAGTCAAACTTATTTGAAATAACGCAACAATTTGTTCAGACTTTGGAAAAAGAACGCGATTTTAAAATTGATGAACGGAAGAAAGAAGTGTGGCTGACTTCAGCAGGCATTCAAGCGACCCGTGATTATTTCAATGTGCCTGGTTTATATGAAGCACGTCATTTAGATTTAATCCGTAATATCAATTTAGCATTACGTGCACGTTATTTGTTCGAAGCGGACATTGATTATTATGTCTTGAAAGGCGAAATCGTCTTAATCGATCGCATTACTGGCCGCTTACTGCCCGGAACTAAATTACAATCTGGCTTGCACCAAGCCATTGAAGCCAAAGAAGAAATTGAAATTACCAATGATATGAGTATCATGGCAACCATTACGTTTCAAAATTTATTTAAGCAATTCAATCAATTCTCAGGAATGACGGGTACAGCTAAACAAGGTGAAAAGGAATTGAATGATTTGTATAGCAAAATTGTGGTGCAGATTCCGACTGATAAACCAGTTCAGAGGGAAGATTATAAAGATAGAGTATTCATGACGATTGAAGATAAGAATCAAGCCTTGATGCGCCGTTTATTAGAGTTGTATCGCTCCAAACGCCCTGTACTCTTGATTACCCGCACAGCCGAAGCAGCAGAACAATTTTCGATGTTTCTTTTTCAAAATAATATCCCGAATAATCTGCTGATTGCACAAAATGCGGCTAAAGAAGCGCAGATGATTGCAGAAGCGGGACAACTTGGAGCAGTGACAGTAGCTACGAGTATGGCTGGACGCGGGACGGATATAAAGTTGGAAGAAGGAGTGGCGGAACTTGGTGGATTAGCCGTCTTGGTGCATGAACATATGGATAACAGTCGTGTCGACCGTCAACTGCGCGGGCGTTCCGGACGACAAGGCGATCCAGGGTCCTCGCAATTTTATATTTCACTTGAGGATTACGTAGTGAAGCGATGGGGTAATACCAACTTGTTAGAAAATGACAAACTAAAACAACAAGACGCTGCAGAATTAGAACAAAGTCCGCTCTTTCGACATAAAGTCAGCAAGATTGTACATAAAGCGCAACAAATTTCAGAAGAACAAGGGATTGCGGCTCGTGAAATGGCGAATGAATTTGAAAAAAGTATCAGTATACAAAGGGATTTAATTTACAAAGAGCGCGATAACATACTCGCACTGAATAATTTCGGGCAATTTGATTTAGAACGCATGGCAGAAGATGTTTATCATCAATACGTGCAAGATAATTGGGCACAACTGGATGCTGATAATTTGCGCTCCTATATTTACAAAAATGTCAGCTTTGATTTTAAAGGTGATTTTGAAGCGGAAATATTAGAGAGCCAGAATGCTGTAATTACCTTTTTAGTTCAGTTGTTTCAAACGCAAAAACGCAGGCAAGCTGAGACATTAAATGATGCGGAAATGTATCATGAGTTTCTGCAGAAGTGTGTCTTAAAAGCTATTGACCAGGGCTGGATTCGACAAGTCGACCATCTGCAACAATTAAAGGGCAGTGTCAATAATCGTCAAAATGGCCAGCGTAATGCTATTTTCGAATATCATCGCGCTGCTTTGGAATCCTATGAAGCAATGGGCGAAGAAATTAAACACAATATGATTCGCAATATCAGTTTAAGTATGGTGACTTTCGGCAAGAACGATGCAATGATTATCCATTTTCCATAACTAGGGGGAAGTAAAGTGACAATTTACAATATTAATTTCGGTATTGGCTGGGCGAGCAGCGGCGTAGAATATGCGCAGGCATATCGTGCCAAGCTTTTAAGAAATTTTAAACATCCGTTGAAATTTGTATTTATTGATTTGATTCAAAATGAAAATATTCAAACGTATACCGAAAATATGGGCTTTCAAGATGATGAAGTCATTTGGTTGTATCAGTACTTTTCAGATATTCCCATTGCCCCGACGACCTATACTGTTGATGATTTATTAGATACCTTGCAGAACCAGGTTGTGCGTACAGAACAAGCTGGCGCCGTACGTCGATTATTTATGCCAGGTAATCAAAACTTTATTACTTGTTATTTAAAAGACGCAGATAGTGATATTGTGAATCGAGCTGAGTTTGTGGTGAATGGCAATTTGATTCGTAAAGACTTCTATTCGTATACACGCATCTATTCTGAATTTTATGCACCCTTTGAACAGCGCGCTAAAGTTTACCTGCGCCAATTCTATAATCAAGATGGTTCAATTGCCTATCAAGAATTTATTGATGGCGACCGGCATATGTACAGCTTTGAAGATGCTAAGTTTTATAGCAAAGAAGCCTTTGTCGCTTACTTTATGGAACAATTAGACCTTACTGCAGATGATGTAGTGATTCTTGATCGCGCTTCTCATGAGCTGCATATCGGTCAGGCAGTCTTGCAACATAAAGGTGACAGTAAACTAGGTGTAGTGGTGCATGCAGAACACTTTAGTGAAGGCAGCACCAATGACGAAACGATTTTATGGAACAACTATTATGAATACCAATTTCGAAATGCGCCTGAATTTGATTTCTTTATTACAGCTACCGATTTACAAAATGAAATCTTAACCCAGCAGATGCAATATTATCAAAACCACACTCCTAACATTCATACGATACCAGTCGGCAGTCTGCATGAATTAAGCTACCCTGAAAAAGAAGAGACACGCCGTCCTTACTCGATTATCAGCGCCTCACGTCTCGCTTCGGAAAAGCATGTTGATTGGTTGATTCGTGGTGTCGTTAAAGCTAAAGCAGTACTGCCCAAAATTACCTTTGATATTTATGGTGAAGGTGGTGAACGCACTGCCTTGCAAGACTTGATTCAAGAATTAGGAGCAGAAGATTATATCCGCTTACACGGGCATGTTAACTTGGCTCAAATCTATCCTCGCTATGATTTATTTGTTTCTGGGTCAACGAGTGAAGGTTTCGGCTTAACCTTGATGGAAGCTATTGGTGCAGGCTTAGGAATGATCGGATTTGATGTCAAATATGGTAATCCGACATTTATTGAACATGGAGAAAACGGCTATTTAATTCCTATTGATTTGAAACAAGACCGTTTAGATGAAATTACAGACCGAATTGCAGCTCGTATCGTGGATTATTTCCAAGGAAATACGGAAGCGTTTCATGAGAAATCGTATGAGATTGCAGAAGCATTTAAAACAGCGCATATTCAAGAGAAGTGGCGCAACTTGATAGGAGAGGTGCTTAATGATTAATCTGTTCGAACGTTTTAATCAACCGACTGAAACACTGTATCATTCTATGTTAGAAGCTGGATTGGACCATTTAACAGTCGTATTAAATGATGATGGTTTTTTACCGGAAGCAGTGACTTCGCCTTATCGCTTTTTTGCGGAAAATGAAATCAAAGACAGCGACCATGCCTTGTATTTTAATGAAATAGAAATTCCGCGCTTCTGGAATATTGAAGGTGATAATAATCAAGCGGTTATTAAAGATATGGGGGAAGTACGCGGTAAGATTCACTATCAACCCAATTACAAGCAACGTATTGTCAGTAGTGTAGAGTGGTTAGATCCACAAGGCTTTGTCCGCTATTGTGACCATTACGATCAGTTTGGAATCCGTTTTGCCCAAACCACTTATGATTTACGGGGTGTCGCGATTTTGAAAGAATATTTCACACGTGAAGGAGAACCGCTGATTTATGTGAATTACACTACTTCAAATTATGTACTGACTTGGCATGGAAAGGATTACTTTTTTGAAACGGAAGCAGACTTCATTGTCTTTTACTTAGAAATCATGGGAATTGATTTGGATAGCTTTGTTATTAATCATCTTGGTACACCTTTATCAGTGGTTTATAATCTAGGCGCTGAAGGACACGATTATGTAGTATGGCAAGAGTATATTGATGAGAATGCTGCATTGCCAGGTAATATGCGCTTAGTGTTGAATGAAGATGATGCTAATCGCTCGTCGCGTGATTTCACCTTAGTGGTACCGGAACGCCAGGAGTATGACCAGATTGTTGGAAAAGTAGGAGATGCTGAAAGAGAAAAGGTGGAGTTAGGCGGCTATATCTATCCCTTCACACGCCACAATCAATTTACTTCTAACATTTTGACGATGACCAATTCGGATCAAATCGAGAATTTAGAAGAGATTGTGAAACTCAGTCCGCATTTGAAATTCCATATTGGGGCCTTAACTGAAATGTCTTCGAAATTGTTGGCGATGGAACGCTATGATAATGTAAAACTCTATCCATCGTTGGAACCTGAAACGGTACGACGTTTATATAATGATTGCGATGTGTACCTGGATATTAATTCCGGCAATGAAATTTTAGATGCAGTCCATCGTGCCTTCTTAGCAGATATGTTAATCTTTGCCTATCAGGAAACTGCGCATAACTTAAAATATGTTGATGTTAGTACAGTTTATAAGACTGCAGATTATCGCGAATTGATGCATCAACTGCACCAGACTATAGATAATCATGAAAAATGGCGTGATTTATTGAAACGTCAAAAACAACAAGCGAACGTTGTAGATGTTCAAACGTTCAAACAGTTATTTTAGTGATGATGGATTGTGATAATAAACATACTACGCTCAAGATATAATTTTGCATTTCTTTGCACTATAGTGTTATAATTTAATTAACAAGGAATCTAGTATAGATGCACTAACCCCCTCACTATTGCGAGTAGTGAGGGGGTTTTTGTAAGTGTGTCATAATATTAACATGGAATTCAATTATGTTTTACATATTCCATAAATTAACGACTGCATAACTACGTAAAGGACGCCAAGCTTCAGAGGCAGCTAAACGTGCTTTAGGTGTGTCGTAGTTCGGCATTGCATTTTTAATACCGATATCTGTTTCTAGAAAACTGTCGGTGTAACCCAGTGCACGCATGCCGATATATTGTGCCGTCCAATTACCTATACCTTTAATTGCTAAAAGTTGTCGCATCTCAGCTTCAGCTGCTTGCATTTGAACGTTGTGAGAAGCGGAAGAAAGATTATTTTCAACACCTTTTACTAAAGGATTCAAATATACTTGCCCATTAACGAGCGCTTCTGCTAATGCAGCTATAGTATTGGAACGCCGCCCGGTAATGACTAAGGGACCTAATATATCTGCAATAGGCGTTTCGCCATGCATTAATTGCACGAACGCTTCAGGAATAGGAAACAATGTATCTAATCCTTCGATTCCAGTTTCAAAGGGTGTGCCTAATGTGTGCACTAAGCGACCGGAAAGTGTAGTAGCTGCTTTAACGGTAATCTGCTGTCCTAAGATTGCACGAACTCCTAACTCGAATCCGTTGAAAGCGCCTGGTACACGTAATCCTTGAGTAACCCACGGCTCGTTTAATGTTTTAGTAATAATTTCTGGATTAACGTCTAAATCAAATAAATGCCGTAATCTCTGGACAACTTCATGCCATTCAGGTATTAAACTTGCGCTCATCTCTACCGTGAGTGCGTTGCTCTCCAGGTTTTCTTTTACCCGAAGCCAGCCCTTTACAGTTCTATGTGAAAAGGGAGGATGCAGCAAGACGGTACGTGCGTAATGGCGATCTTGCACGGTTTCTACGCCTGGAATGGCCCGCTTGGCTAGGTAATCTATCATGGCTGACCAAATGTAGGGTGGTTGGTAGTGTAAGTTGAAGTGGATGGATTGTTGGTACCAACTGGCATCGACGGGTGCAGTGGTCCAAATGTCTGTATTTAAGTTTTCTTTAAAGTTACGGATAAATGGCTGTTTAAATTGCATCGATTTCACTCCTTATTATTTCTTACCCGATTTAAGCAAACCCCTTGAAATCTATATAGAAAAAATTTAAGGTAGAGACTGTCGGTGTTGAATTATCATCAATTTGCAAAATGAAACACTGTCACAAGAGCATGGAGAAGTACCCAAGCACGGCTGAAGGGATCGGTCTCGAAAACCGACAGGAGCTTAACGGCTCGCGGGGGTTCAAATCCCTTCTTCTCCGTCGCATTAAGTACACTGGATATAGAAGGCCAGTGTGCTTTTTTTATTTTCCCACAATTTAATTGCTAGTCATCAACAATTTCGTTAAGCTTAGTAAGAATAGAGATGTTTATAATTTTCAGTCTTAAAATGTATAAATTTATTATAGCTCTATATCTGAAATTAAGGGGATGGGAACAATGAAGCGCATGTTGACAGTTGTAGCAGCGAGCACACTGATTCTGACTGCATGTGGCAGTAGTGATTCAACATCGGACGATAAACACAATAAACAATCTGCTAACCACAAACAATCCGATCAGCAAAAAGATCAGCAAAAAGATAAAATCAAATATCCGAAAGATGGTGTGAAAGGTATTTACGTTACACCTGGTTCACTGCAAGGAGAAAAATTTGATGAGTTGATTAAATTTATCAATGAAACAGAATTGAATGCTATGGTAATTGACGTTAAAGATGATAGCGGTAATATTACGATGGATTTAAATTCAGATAATAAGCTGATTCAGAAAAATACGACTGAAATGGTAAATCTGAAAAAACTGATGAAAACTTTGAAGAAGAATAATATTTATCCGATTGCACGTGTAGTAACATTTAAGGATTCGCGTTTAGCTGAAGAACACCCTGAATGGTCTTTTAAAGAGCAAAATGGCCAAGTTTGGGAAAGTGATGGCGGAGATAAATTCTTAAATCCTTTCAGTAAGCAAGTATGGAATTATGATATTGATGTAGCGAAAGCAGCGGCCAAAGCAGGATTCAGAGAAGTACAATTTGATTACGTGCGCTTCCCGGAAGGTTTCGAGAATATGGATAAACATTTGAAATATACAAATGGCAACTATAAAGGAGACGACATGAATCATACACAGCAACGTGTCGACACAATTTCTAACTTCTTGAAAACTGCGCGTAAAGAAATTCATCCACTAGATGCACAAATTTCTGCGGATGTCTTCGGTTATTCTGCGACAGTTGAAGAAGCGCCGGGTATAGGGCAAAGTTTCCCTAAGATTGCTGAAAATGTAGATGTGATATCTTCGATGATTTACCCTTCTCACTGGAACCCAGGTGACTTCGGTATTGAACATCCTGACTTAGAACCTTATAAAACAGTAGATAATTATTTGGATAAAGAAGAAGCGGTATTGAAAAAAACTGGAAAGCAGCATCCTAAAACGCGTCCTTGGCTGCAAGATTTCACTGCAAGCTATCTAGGTGAGGGGAATTATAAAGAATATGATTCTAAAGAAGTTTCCGAACAAATTCAAGCTTTGCGCAATCATGGAATTCATGAATTCTTGTTGTGGGATGCTTCTGGAGATTACACTAAAGGTGTAGATTATACGCCAGAGAAAAGTCAAAAGCAAAGTGATAAAACACAATAGTAGTTAAGAACTGAGCCTTTATTTGAGGTTCAGTTTTTATTTTGAGCATAAAAAAACCTAGAAACTGTTGGACAGTTTCTAGGTAAAGAAAGAACTATTATTTATCTTCTTTTTTTCTTCTGCTGAATGCTGCTAATCCGAATAATACAAGGATTGAGCCAAGCAATGTTGTGTTAGCATTATTATCTTCATTACCAGTTTTTGGTAATGCTTTAGCTTTGTTAGCAGATGCAGCTTTTTGATGTTTTGTTTCAGCTTTATCAGTTGCTGGTTGAGCTTTCTTAGCTTGTTTTTCAGGTGCAACTGTATTAACTTCGTCTTCATTAGATGTTATAACTTTATCTTTTTTCACTGGAGTTTTACCTTCAGGTACAACAGGTTTAGTCGGCGTTGGTTTTGTTTTTGGAGTAGCTTTAACAGTTGGTGTATATTTAGCTGTTACTACTGTACCATTTTTATCAACGCGTTTAACTACAACACCTTTACCTTCACCTGTAAAGTTAGGATCTGGAGTGAATGTAACTTTGCCAGATGGGTCGATAGTGTAAGTACCTTCGCCAGGAATAACAACTTTGTCGACTTCTTTTCCAGTGTTAGGAGCAATCAATTTAGGTGCAACCGTTTCGTCGATTGGTACAAATGGATCTCCGCCTTCAAATGTAGGAGTACCAGTTTGAGGTTGACCTTGAACACCAGTAGATGTTGCAGGTGTACCTTTAGGTGTTACTGCTGTTACAGTTGGAACGAACTTCGCAGTAACTGGTGTACCATTTTTATCGACACGTTTGACTTCGACGCCTTTGCCTTCACCTTTGAATTGAGGATCCGGAGTGAAAGTGACTTTGCCGTCAGGATCAACAGTGTAAGTACCTTCGCCAGGAACTGTTACGTTGTCAACTTCGTTGCCAGTTTCAGGGTCGATCAATTTAGGCGCAACGTTTTCGTTGATTGGTACTAAAGGGTCTCCGCCTTTGAATACAGGCGTACCTTCTTGAGGGTGACCTTGAAGGCCTGTAGATGTCGCAGGAGTACCAGTTGGTGTTACTGCAGTTACATTAGGTGTATAAGTCGTTTGAGCCGGCGTACCGTTCTTATCAACTCTTTCTACCGTAACTGGAGTTGCTTTTCCTGTGAATTTAGGGTCCGGAGTAAATGTTACTGTACCATCCTCATTCGCAGTATAAGTACCTTCATTAGGAATAGTTAAAGTAGGTACTTTATTTCCAGTTTGTGGGTCAACCAATTTAGGTGCAGCTGTTTCATCGATTGGCACTAAAGGATCTCCGCCTTTGAATTCAGGCGTACCAGTTTGAGGTTGTCCTTGAACACCAGTAGTTTCTGCTGGTTTTGCAGTTGGAATAACCTCATTTACTTTAGGTGTGTACTTCGCAGTAACCGGTGTACCGTTTTTATCGACGCGTTTGACATCGACACCTTTGCCTTCGCCTTTGAATTGAGGTTCTGGATTAAATGTTACCGTGCCATCTGGATTAGCTGTATAAGTACCTTCGCCAGGAACAGTTAAAGTATCAACTTTGGCACCAGTAGCTGGATCAACCAATTTAGGCGGCACGCTCTCATCGATTGGTACTGCTGGATCTCCTGCTTTAAATACTGGCGTACCAGTTTGAGGTTTACCTTGAATATCTGTAGTCTCAACTGGATCAGCAGTTGGAGTAACAGCAGTTACTATTGGAATGTAAACAGCATCCATTGTAGTTGTTCCGTTTACACCATTATTGTTATTTTCTAAGTTGTTTTCAGCTGTGTTGCTTGTCCAACCTGATGTGTTGCCGTTTAAGTCAGTTGCACGTAAAACAATACCTTTAGCTGTGCCAGTAAATTGAGGTTCAGGAGTGAAAGTGATAGAACCATCTGGAGCTATATCATATTTACCTTCACCAGGAACAGTTAAAGTAGAAACTAAGTTGCCTTGATCATCGACAATTTTAATATCTTTAGTAGTATCAATTTCGTTCACTTTCGGCCAGTCTTTATCCACACGTCCATGAGCTGTAAATACCGCTTTAGATGTTTGAGGTTGTCCTTGAACACCTGTAGTTTCAGATTTTTCACCTCTAGGAGGGTGTACCACTCTGATTTCGAAGTCTTCTATTTCACCTGAATATGCTACACCGTTAGGACGATTTACTGAATCTTTAGCAAGAGAAGTACGTACTCTAACTCGTAAGTAATCAAGTGCATCATCCGTTAGCTGTGGAATGTTTTTAAATGTAAGTGTAATTTTCTTGCCATCAGCGCCAGTTCTAGAAACTGTTACGAGGTCTGAACCTTCTTTTTCATCAAATACACCATTGTTATTGAAATCAACCCAGCCACGAACATAAGATGTGTCGTTGTCGGCTGTATTTGCAATAACATCTAAGCTGTAAGATTGATCAGCAGCATTATAAACAACATATTTGTCTGTAACACCCACAAGTTGTTTTTCACCTTCATCAGGGTCTTTTACACTATTAGGGGTATTAATATCATCAGTTTCCCAGTTTTTATGTTGATCATCTAATGTATCAAAATCAACATCGGCTTTCTGACTACCTAAGAATGGTTGACTAATATTACTATTCTCAGTTATAGCATGGATTGCTTCTCCATACGTTTCCGGAGCATCTCCCTTGTCTATAAGAACAAATCCCATTTGAACTGTTTGAATACCGGGTGAGTTTACAAAGAATGATACTTCGGTAGCACCAGTCGTTAATACAATAGGTACGCTATTATAATCTTGTCTTGTTTGATTCGAACCAAATATTTGGGTACCTAAGCCGCCGAAATTCTCATCTGGAGTAGCATAATATTTACCTTTACCGTGCCCACCCTTATCTATAGAGTCAGTAAAATATCCTTGTTTGGTTGTTTGAGGCATATAGTTTTCTGGGTTACCATCTTTTCTCGCATTAGCAAATAATTCCCAACCACTACCATTAGTGGTATATATTAAAGATTCAATATTCTTTGCTTCTTCGCCGTCTGCCATAACAATATTAGCAGGAACTTCTTTGCCATTATAAATAGTTTTCACTTCGAAAGTAGCACCGACATTTCCATAATTTCGATTCGAACCAAAGTTTGTTAGTTCTTCTCCAGTATCAATGCCTGCTTTTTTAAGATGTGACCAGTTTGGATCTTGTTTGGTAACAACTACGAAAGCCTCTTTATCAATTTCATCATCGTGAGCGTCTTTTCTTACAATATTAGTAGCATTAGGGTTATAACCTGAATTGGGATCACCTTCTGCTCGACGTTTATACATTGGTGTTGCTTCGAAAGGTTGTAAAGATTTAACTGTAGCTTTCACTACTAAACCAGGCATAATCTCTTTTTCATATTTTGTTCCGACTTTAAGGGCTATTTGGCCTGTATCACTTTGACCAACATTTGAAATTGCATTTTGATCAGAAAAATCAATCCATGTAATTTGATTGTTGATATTCTTCACCTGTTCTTTAGTAGCGACAGGTAAGTCAGCTGCTTTTGTTACACCCGTTTGAACAGTAGGGTCGGGACCAACAATATTATCTGATGCGTCTAAACTTGAACTTGCTGACTTAGCATTTTCTATAATAGCTTTATTATTTTCATAATTTGTAGGTGCTTTAATATTATCTTTAGTTTTAGATTCTGTATTTTCAACAGGTACCTTATCTTTATCAACATCAGGTTGAGCTTTAGGTTGGGCTGGTTTTGTATTTTGCTCTTGGGGAGCGGTATTATCAGTAGGTTTATTAGTATCTTGTTGTACCGGCGCAACGGGTTTATTTACACCTTTCTGTGCAGAGAGGGTAGGGTCTTTCGGAATATCTGTTGATGGAGCTTCTTTAGATTGGGTACTATCTTTAGGTTGTATTTCATCTGTTGTAGTTTTAACTATTTCTGCTTTTAATTCTTCTGTGCTAGCGCTTGCATCAGATGAAAAGCCTAAAAATAATAAACTGCTTACTAAAATGGAAGCTGTTCCTATTGAATATTTTCTTATTGAATATTTGTTGTAAATATTTTGTGGAAAGTTTGATTGAAGCTTTCGTTTTTTCATTATTTTTTCTCCTATGTTCTTTATGTTGTTATGAAAAATTGAATTTAAAAATGGGAGGACGGGGGATTACTAATATCTCTAATTATTTATGAGAGGTCAGATAATAACGATGGTTTAATTGTTGAATTATATTTAAGTACTGTATTTAG
Source organism: Staphylococcus debuckii (assembly GCF_003718735.1). Lineage (NCBI taxonomy): Bacteria > Bacillati > Bacillota > Bacilli > Caryophanales > Staphylococcaceae > Staphylococcus > Staphylococcus debuckii. Next base: position 562,667 of record NZ_CP033460.1, read on the forward strand.
ATGAATAGATATTTAATTTCATTTCTAGAATTGTTGGTTGCAGATGACATATTGAGAAAACAGAAATCTATAGTTAAAAATATTATGGCGGTGTTAAATATAATTAGTTACGCACGCTCCTTTTTATATAATGTCAACAACTAAACTACTGGAATATATTAACATGTTTAAGAGTAGATTGGAATAGATATTCTTAAATAAATTAATGTAATTTTTCCAGAATTTAAAATGAAATTAATATTAATATATTACTAACGTTTGAATTTTATAACTCGAGTCTTAGTGTGATTAATTATGCTTGTTCTAATAATATAAGTAATGACAAAAATAATATTTCTTTACTTATTTACTTCTATAAATAATGCGTGCAGGAAACATTTTAACTAACAAAAGATATAAATGCATATATCTATATGACTTTTTTTCGATAGAGATATAATTGACACATTTAATGCGACGTTAATATTTTTAGTACTCACATGAAAAAGTATATGATATAATGATTTTGCACTATGGAATAATATTAAATATACGATTTGTTTAGTATTAAATGGTGCATAACATCAAAGGAAAACGGAGGACATCAATGAAACAACGTAAAAGCAAGCGTTTAGACTTCTTGCCAAATATTCATAATAAGTATTCGATTCGTAAGTTTACAGTCGGCACAGCATCTATTTTATTAGGTTCTACTTTAATTTTTGGGGCTAGCCATGAAGCAGAAGCAGCAGAAAATGATTCGACAGCAGCCACTCAAAATTTAAATGATTCTGATGAGGTACCATCAACTACAGAGCAGCAGGTAAAACAAAGTGAAGAGCAGCAACCAGTAAGCGATGAAGCAAAACTGAAACAAAGTAATGTATCGTCAGAAAATGTTTCTGAAAATAAATCGGGTATTAAAGATACACCAGAAAAAGTTTCTGAAAGCAATGAAGTTCTAAAACCAGAAGTGAAAGAAGAAACTCCTAAAGCATCTGAGAATGCACCGGATTTAAAGAATGATTATTCTGACTTTTCTTCAGACAAAACAAAAAAGTCGTCAGAAAATCATTTAGAAAAGAATAATGAACAAGTAAATAGTAGTATAAATAATAATGAAAAAGATTCACTTGCGGAAGTTACTGTACCAGAAACTCCAATACAGCCAGGGCATCTTCCGGAAGCAGTTGAAGCACCACAAGAATTCATTTCAAAATATGAAGCGTCATCAGATCATGCTGGATTAGTTCGTGAAATGTTGGCAGAAAATTATAATTCAGAAGATGTTGAAGGTATTTTGAATAAATGGGATGTTGACTATAATACAATTTCGCCTGAAGATTTATTTTCAGAAATAATTAAAGCAGGTATTTTATATGCTAACGAGCAAACATCTAAATATTCTGTATATGCAGTTCGTGCTATGCCAGGTGATGCAAATGCACCTACTATGGCGGACAGCGATCCAGCTGATAGCGATTCAACTTTATTTGATTCAGAAACTAGTTCTAATGTTTCTATTCCTAAGAAAGCATCAGCTTCAGAAGCAATAGGAGCTTTGAAAGCAGAAGCTTCAATTAATCCTAATACAGGTATAGAAATTACTGGGGATGGTATGACATATAGTGGGCAAAAGCCAGCTTCATATGTTATCAATGCAATCCCAGATAAAGCGCATAATAAGATGAATTTTGAAATTAAATATTATGTTACGCCAGGTACAGGCCAAACACACGCTATAGATTTAGGTGGTTTTAATTTTGGTGACGGATTTGTATTGCCACCTGAAGGAGGAGCAATTAATACTACTGTTGATATGGTAGGAACGACTGCTAAACCAAGTACTGTTAGATTGCTGGAGGGCAAAACAAAACCAGGTTATCCTCAAGGATATGCTTTAGAAAGTAGACCTTTCCTTAGTGATTTTGCCGTTAAGAATAATGGATATGCTGATGTCAAATTTAGTTTGCCAGTTAAAGATTGGAACGGAGATTTGAGTGTAAACGGTTATGTAATGATGTATCCTAATGGAGGAAACTATTCAACTACTTTAAATCCGTATTCAACTCAAAACTATTTCAATAAAAATATGCAAGTAATTTTAGATGGAAACGTTGATTTGAATTTACACAAAAAGAATAAAGTATCTACAGAGCCCGTGCCATTTGAAAAAGAGTATATAATTTCTAAAGATATTCCGGTAGGATCTCAGCGAGTTACAACAAAAGGTAAAGATGGTTTGAAAGAAGTCAATAATTCAGTTTGGTATTATAAAAACGTAGCTATAGGTTCAGAAGTAGACAGCGAAAAAATACTCAAAGCACCTATCAATGAAGTTATTGAACTAGGTATTGGGGATATAGACAATGCAGGTTTACAAGCTCCTGTTATAGACCCTCAACTTTCTAAAACACAGGTTGTTACAGGAACAGCCTCTCCTAATTCTAACGTAGAAATTAAGGTAGGCAATAAAACTTATAATACAACAGCAGATAATCAAGGTAACTTTACTCAACGATTAAATACTCCTTTACAAGAAGGAGATAGAATTACTGCTATTGCTCATAAGGACGGTAAAACAAGCCAACCAGGAAAAACAATTGTACCGAGAGACGGACGTCCGGCTGAGTTAGAAACAATCACTTCTCGTGGAAATGATCAAGGTAAGCAGGGAACTTGGGTAACAATTACTGATAAATCAAATGGTCAAGAAATTAGTCGTTTCTTTGTACCAGATGGAGAAGCCGGAGCACAAGGTGCGAAAGGTGAAAAAGGAGATAGAGGAGAATCCATTAAAGTAAAAAGTTCTGGTTTATTACCAAACGGTAATATGCAAGTAACCTTTACTGATGAAAATTCTGTAGTAGTTCCTCAAGGTCCTCAAGGTATCCAAGGTGAAAGAGGACCACAAGGAGATTCAATTACTGTTCAAGATACTGAAAAATTACCAAATGGAGATACTAAAGTAATTTTTACTGACGGTACTGAAATAACTATTCCTAAAGGTGATAAGGGAGATCCTATACGTATAGTTGATACTACACAGATACTAACGGGGACGAGAGTAACCTTTAGTGATGGAACAAATATTATTATTCCGAAAGGTGCTCAAGGTCCTAAAGGAGATAAAGGAGATAGAGGCGCTACAGGTAGAGATGGAGACGATGGAGAACGTGGTGAAACTGGTCCAGCAGGTCCGGCAGGTACTTCAATTGGTATAAAAACTACTGAAAAATTGCCTAATGGAGATACAAAGGTAACTTTCACGGACGGTAAATCTATAACCATACCAAAAGGAGAAGACGGTAAATCCATTACTGTTACAAACTCTGCTCCTGATAATAATGGAGATATTGTTGTAACATTTAGTGATGGTAGTACGGTAAAAGTACCTAAAGGTGCTAAAGGAGATCGTGGAGAAGTTGGAGCACAAGGTGCGAAAGGTGAAAAAGGCGATGCAGGAGATTCAATCCGTATTACTACAACTGAACCACAATCAAATGGAGATATTAAAGTTAACTTTAGTGACGGCAAGTCAATTATTGTTCCTAAAGGCGATAAAGGAGACAAAGGTCAAGATGCCGCACCATTAACTGTTACAAGTGAATCAAAAGATAAAGATGGTAATACAGTAGTACATTTCAGCGATGGAAAAACAGCTACTATCTCTAAAGGAGATCCTGGAGTTGCGGGTCCTAAAGGAGACAAAGGAGACCGTGGCGAACAAGGTACTAAAGGAGACAAAGGAGATACTGGAGCTGCTGGAGCAAACGGAAAAGATGCTGCACCATTAACTGTCACTAGTGAAGCAAAAGATGCAGACGGCAACACAGTAGTCAACTTCAGTGATGGCTCTCATGTTACGATTTCTAAGGGAGATAAAGGAGACCGTGGCGAACAAGGTACAAAAGGTGAAAAAGGCGACCCAGGTAAAGACGGAGCAGCCGGTGCACAAGGTGAAGCAGGTGCTAAAGGTGAGAAAGGCGATTCTATTTCAATCGTAAGCATCACACCACAATCTAACGGCGACACTAAAGTAATCTTTTCAGATGGCAAGGAATTAACGATTCCTAAAGGTGAAAAGGGCGACAAAGGTGAAGCAGGTCAAAATGCTACACCATTAACTGTAACTGAAACAACTAAAGATCCGGATGGTAATACGGTTGTACACTTCAGTGATGGAAAAACAGCAACAGTCTCTAAAGGTGATAAAGGAGATACTGGTGCTGCAGGAGCAAATGGTAAAGACGCAGATCCGCTTACAGTAGTGAAAGAGTCCAAAGATGCAGACGGCAATACAGTCGTTGAATTCAGCGATGGCCAAACAGCAGTTGTTTCTAAAGGCGACAAAGGTGAAGCAGGTCAAGATGCTAAACCACTCACAGTCACTTCTTCAGAAAAAGATGCTGCAGGCAATACAGTAGTTCATTTCAGTGACGGCTCAGCAATCACAGTAGATAAAGGAGCCCGCGGTGAACAAGGTGCTAAAGGTGAGCAAGGTGAAAAAGGCGAAAATGGTACATCTGTTTCTATCGATAAAATTGAAAAATTACCGGATGGAGCTACAAAAGTAACCTTCTCTGACGGAAAATCATTTGAAATTCCAAAAGGCCAAGATGGTACTTCAGTTACAATTACTGAGACAAAAACATTGCCGAATGGTAATAAACAAGTCACTTTCTCTGACGGTAAAACGTTAGAAATCCCTAAAGGCGACAAAGGTGATAAAGGTGAAGCTGGTGTTAACGGAAAAGATGCAGCGCCGCTTACAGTAGTGAAAGAATCTAAAGATGCTGCAGGCAACACAGTCGTTGAATTCAGCGATGGTTCAACAGCTACTATCTCTAAAGGAGAGAAAGGCGAACAAGGTGAAGCCGGTGCTCAAGGAGCAAAAGGCGACAACGGTGAATCTATCACAATCAAGAGCATCGATCCGCAAGCGAACGGCGACACTAAAGTCACTTTCTCTGATGGCAAAGAATTAACAATCCCTAAAGGTGAAAAAGGCGAAAATGGAGCAGCAGGAAAAGATGCGGAACCATTAACAGTTGTTAACACAACTAAAGACCCAGACGGCAACACAGTTATCCACTTCAGTGATGGCCAAACAGCAACTGTCTCTAAAGGAGATAAAGGAGATGCCGGAGTTAATGGTAAAGATGGTGCTAACGGAAAAGACGCTGCACCACTTACAGTAGTGAAAGAATCTAAAGATGCTGCAGGCAATACAGTTGTAGAATTCAGCGATGGCTCAACAGCTACAATCTCTAAAGGAGATAAAGGCGAACAAGGTGAAGCTGGCGCTCAAGGAGCAAAAGGCGACAACGGTGAATCTATCACAATCAAGAGCATCGATCCGCAAGCGAACGGCGATACGAAAGTAACGTTCTCTGACGGCAAAGAATTAACAATTCCTAAAGGGGAAAAGGGCGAAAATGGAGCAGCAGGAAAAGATGCGGATCCATTAACAGTAGTTAACACAACTAAAGACCCAGACGGCAACACAGTTATCCACTTCAGCGACGGTCAAACAGCAACTGTCTCTAAAGGAGATAAAGGAGATGCCGGAGCAAAAGGCGAAGCTGGTGAAAAAGGAGCAGACGGACAATCTATTACGATTAAGTCTACTGAAACAACACCAGATGGCGATACAAAAGTCACATTCTCTGACGGACAAGTAATTACTATTCCTAAAGGTAAAGATGGTAAATCTATCACTGTAGATAATTCAGCACCTGATAAAGATGGTAATACAGTCGTACATTTCAGCGATGGTTCTGAAGTCGTTATTCCGAAAGGGGAAAAAGGCGAAGCTGGAGCAAAAGGCGAAGCTGGTGAAAAAGGAGCAGATGGTCAAAACGGTAAAGATGGACAATCTATTACGATTGATAGTATTGAACCACAAGCGAATGATGATACGAAAGTTACATTCTCAGACGGTCAATCTATTACAATACCAAAAGGCAAAGATGGCCAATCTATTTCTATTACTAATACTGAAACACTCCCTAACGGCAATAAACAAGTAACGTTCTCAGATGGTAAAACGCTTGAAATCCCTAAAGGTGATAAGGGAGAAAATGGCGATTCTGTAACTGTACAAGATACACAAACACTTCCTAATGGTGATACTGAAGTAACGTTCTCAGATGGTAAAAAAGTTACAATTCCAAAAGGAAAAGACGGTGTTGATGGTAAAGACGGCAAAGACGCTGCGCCACTTACAGTAACAAGCACTGAGAAAGATGCAGATGGCAACACAGTTGTACACTTCAGTGATGGCGGTACGGCTACTATCTCTAAAGGTGACAAAGGTGATGCAGGTGCTAAGGGAGAAAATGGCGAATCTATCACCGTAGATCACATCAATAAATTACCAAACGGCGATTCTGAAGTCGTCTTCAGCGACGGTAAAACAGTAACAATCCCTAAAGGTGAGAAAGGTGATGCAGGAGAAAATGCCGCACCACTTACAGTAACAAGCTCTGATAAAGATGCAGACGGCAACACAGTTATTCACTTCAGCGATGGTAGCACAGCTACTGTTTCTAAAGGAGATAAAGGTGACCAAGGTCTTCAAGGTAATCCAGGTGAAGCAGGCGCTAAAGGTGATTCAATCACAATTAATAGCATTGAAACACAACCAAATGGCGACACTAAAGTTTCTTTCTCTGATGGAAAAGAATTAACAATTCCAAAAGGAGCAAAAGGCGACAAAGGTGATAAAGGTGACACAGGCGCAGCTGGTAACGGTACTTCAGCAACACCATTAACAGTAACTGGAACTGATAAAGATGCAGACGGCAATACTGTTATCCACTTCAGTGACGGTTCACAAGCAGTCGTTTCTAAAGGCGACAAAGGTGAACGCGGCGAAGCAGGTGCACAAGGCGAAGCAGGCACACCAGGTAAATCGATTACTGTTCAAAATGTAGGTCCGGATGCAGACGGCAATACTGTACTTGAATTTAGTGATGGTTCACATGTGACAATCCCTAAAGCTAAAGACGGTGCAGCTGGTAAAGATGGTATTGACGGTAAATCAATCACAATTACATCTTCAGAAGTTCAACCGGACGGAACAACTAAAGTAACGTTCAGTGATGGACACGAAGTAGTAATTCCGAAAGGTGAAAAAGGAGATAAAGGTGCAGATGCAACACCATTAACTGTAACTGGCTCAACTCAAACACCAGACGGCAATACTGAGGTTACATTCTCTGACGGTTCTAAAGTTGTGATTCCTAAAGCGAAAGATGGTGTGAACGGTAAAGACGGTGCATCAATCACAGTCCAAAATACTGAAACAACACCAGATGGCGATACTAAAGTAACCTTCTCAGACGGCTCTTCAGTTACGATTGCTAAAGGTGCTAAAGGAGATAAAGGTGATAACGGAGCAGACGGACAATCCATTACGGTTCAAAGTGTAAAACCAGATGCAGACGGTAATACTGAGGTCACATTCTCAGATGGTTCTAAAGTAGTTATCCCTAAAGCGAAAGATGGAGCTGCAGGTAAAGACGGCGTTGATGGTCAATCAATTACGATTACTGATACAGCAGTACAACCGGATGGTTCAACTAAAGTGACGTTCAGTGACGGTCATGAAGTTACTATTCCAAAAGGCGCGCAAGGCGATAAAGGTGCAGACGGTACTTCAGTCACTGTCGCAAATGTAGAACCGCAACCAGATGGTTCAACTAAAGTGACATTTAGCGATGGAAAAGAAGTAGTTATCCCTAAAGGAGAAAAAGGAGATAACGGAGCACAAGGTGAAGCGGGCGCTGCAGGTAAAGATGGTCAATCAATTACAATTGCAGATACTGCTACAGATGCAGATGGTAATACAGTTATCACATTCAGTGACGGTACTAAAGTTGTTGTACCTAAAGGTGCTAAAGGCGACACAGGAGCCGCAGGTAAAGATGGTGCTGATGGACAATCAGTTACAGTTCAAAATACTGAAACAACACCAGACGGCGACACTAAAGTAACCTTCTCAGATGGCACTTCAGTTACAATCGCTAAAGGCGCTAAAGGTGATAATGGAGCAGACGGTACATCTATTACTGTTGCTAAAGTAGAACCTCAGCCAAATGGTGATACTAAAGTTACATTCTCTGACGGCAAAGAAATTGTGATTCCTAAAGGAGAAAAAGGCGACAAAGGTGATAATGGTGAGGCTGGTGCCCCAGGTACTTCAGTTACTGTCGCAAATGTAGAACCGCAACCAGATGGTTCAACTAAAGTGACATTCAGTGACGGAAAAGAAGCTGTCATGCCTAAAGGCGAAAAAGGCGATACAGGAGCACAAGGTGAAGCTGGCCAAAATGGTAAAGATGGTCAATCTATCACAGTTCAAAGTACAGCTCCAGACGCAGACGGCAATACAGTGGTAACCTTCTCTGATGGATCTAAAGTTGTTCTTCCAAAAGCCAAAGACGGTGTGAACGGTAAAGATGGTGCGTCAGTCACAGTTCAAAATACTGAAACAACACCTGAAGGCAACACTAAAGTAACCTTCTCAGATGGACATGAAATCACAATCGCGAAAGGCGACAAAGGTGATAAAGGTGACTCAGTCACTGTTGCTAAAGTAGAACCTCAACCAAACGGTGATACTAAGGTCACATTCAGTGACGGCAAAGAAGTTGTAATTCCTAAAGGTGAAAAAGGTGACGCAGGTAAAGACGGTGTAGACGGTAAAGATGCACCACCTCTAACTGTTACAAACACTGAAAAAGATGCAGACGGCAATACAGTCATCCACTTCAGCGATGGTGGCACAGCTGTCATCTCTAAAGGAGATAAAGGAGCAGATGGTCAATCCATCACTGTTCAAAATGTAGAGCCAGACGCAGACGGCAACACTGAAGTAACCTTCTCAGACGGCTCTAAAGTTACAATTCCAAAAGCCGAAGATGGTGTTGATGGCAAATCAATTACTGTTACTGGTAACGAAACATTGCCAAGTGGAGATGTTAAAGTAACCTTCTCAGATGGACATGAAATCATTGTTCCTAAAGGCGCTAAAGGTGATGCTGGAGAATCTGTGACAGTTGTGAAAACTGCTAAAGACGCAGATGGTAACACAGTTGTAGAATTCAGTGATGGAAGCAGCGTTACAATTCCTAAGGGAGATAAAGGCGACAAAGGAGAAGATGGTACTTCAGTAACTATTACAAGTACTTCAGTACAACCAGATGGCACTACTAAAGTAACATTCTCTGACGGTCGTGAAATCAATATTCCTAAAGGCTTAGACGGTAAATCAGTTACTATTACTAAAGCTGAACCAGATGCAGATGGCAATACAGTTATTGACTTCAGTGACGGCTCTAAAGTAACTGTACCAAAAGGTCAAGATGGCAAATCAATTACTATCACTAATACTGAAAGCTTGCCAAACGGAGACGTGAAAGTCACATTCAGTGATGGACATGAAGTCGTAGTACCTAAAGGTGCTAAAGGAGATAAAGGTGAAGATGGACAATCTATCACAATTACTTCTTCTGCAGTACAACCAGATGGTAATACGAAAGTAGTCTTCAGCGATGGACACGAAATTGTTGTACCTAAAGGTCAAGACGGCAAATCAATTTCTATCGTTTCAACAACTAAAGACCCAGACGGTAACACAGTTGTAGAATTCAGCGATGGTACTTCAGTTACAATTGCTAAAGGCGATAAAGGTGAACAAGGCTTAAACGGTAAGGGTGGTCGTGATGGTCAAGACGGCAAATCAATTACAGTAACTGGCCAAACTATTGATCCGGATGGTAATACGAAAGTAACATTCAGTGATGGCAACTCAATCACTGTACCAAAAGGCCAAGACGGCACATCTGTCACTGTGAAAGATTCACACCAAGATGCAGACGGCAACACAGTTGTAGAATTCTCTGACGGTAACACAATCACTGTGTTAAAAGGTAAAGACGGAAAAGACGGCTTGAACGGTCAGGACGGCAAAGATGGCAAATCTATCACAATTACTGGTCAATCTGTAGATCCGAACGGCAATACTGTTGTGACATTCAGTGATGGCAACTCAATTACTGTATCTAAAGGTCAAGATGGCAGATCTGTTTCTGTTAAAGACTCACACCAAGATGCAGACGGCAACACAGTTGTAGAATTTACTGATGGAAATACAATCACTGTCTTGAAAGGTAAAGATGGAAAAGACGGCAAAGATGGCAAGTCTATCACAATCACTGGCCAATCTGTAGACCCGAACGGCAATACAATTGTGACATTCAGCGATGGCAGAGAAATCACTATTCCAAAAGGCAAAGACGGCGTATCTGTTACTGTTAAAGATTCACATCAAGATAAAGATGGTAATACTGTCGTAGAATTTAGCGATGGCAATACAATTACAGTCATGAAAGGTAAAGACGGACGTGACGGTATTAATGGTAGAGACGGTAGAGATGGTAGAGACGGACGCGATGGACGTGATGGCAGAGATGCTCAACCAACAGCACCTGTTTATATCGTGAATAATTACATTGATCAATATAATACAAACATTATTGTATTTAGCGATGGTCAACGTATCGAAATTCCATGCGATGAAAATGGTAATGCAGTTGTGATTATTGGATATAACCACGATGTGAAAGGTAACGTAGTATTGCAATGTGCAAATAAAACTAAAATTATCGTACCTTGTCATAAACCTGAAACACCAAAAGTTACGATTCCAATGATTCCATTAGTGCCAGCAACACCTGTTGTACCGAATCAACCAGTGACACCGACACCAAGTGGACCAAATCATCCAGGTAAATCACCGAACGATGGTGGACAAACTAACACGCCGCTTGTACCAAATCAAAATACAACACCAAGTAATTCTCGACCAACTCCACCAGTAACAGGCACTCACACACCTGTTGTAAACCATGACGGTGGTCATAAAGTTGGAAACCCAGAACCAAATCATCAACCAGAAGTAAAAACAACTACGAAAGTTTCAACACCAAATAAAGTAGCTACTCAACCAAGCAAAGCGAAACCAGAACAAAATCAACCAAAAGCAAAAGTATTACCAAATACAGGCGCTAACGATACAGCACCAATGCTTTATGGTACTATCTTTGCTGGCTTAGGAACTGCAATGATGTTCGGCATGAAACGTCGTAAAAATCAAAAATAAATAAAGTTTTCTTCAAATTAAGAGCCAGGCCACCGTGCCTGGTTCTTTTTTAATTTTGAAAAGAGAAAAAGAAAACGAGTAAATGAACTGATTTTGAATAGCTTTACTATTGAGTTGAAAAGTTGCAAACGCTTACTAGCTCTAGTGTTTAGAATTAAGTTGAAATTAACAATTTTCTAAAAATTAATGTTGACTTTTTCACTCAGTAATGTAATATATGAAATATAAATGAACTGAATACATAACTCTTATCCAGAGAGGTGGAGGGACAGGCCCTATGAAACCTCGGCAGCAGGATCGAAATCGTAACTATTCGATTACTGTGCCAATTCCTACAGCAAATGCTGTAAAGATGAGACGAGCCAAATTATTCCGAGGACTTGTTTCATTGTCCCCGGAATTTTTATTTTTCAAAATAAAAGTCAAAATAGAGGCAAAATTCATTCATTTCAAACTATCAGAGGGGGACTAACCTATGATTGAGTTCAAGGATGTGAGTAAAACATTCCATAAGCGCTCAACAGAAATTCAAGCTTTAAAGGATGTCAGCTTTACTGTTGAACGACAAGAAATCTATGGTGTTATTGGCTACAGCGGTGCAGGTAAGAGTACTTTAATCCGTTTGGTAAATAAGCTTGAGAATGTAACATCTGGTGAAGTCGTTGTCGATGGACATCAAATAAATCAATACAGCAAGAAAGAATTGCGTAAAGTTAAGAAGAATATTGGTATGATATTCCAGCATTTCAACTTGCTGAATTCTAAAACGGTATTTAATAATGTGGCAATGCCGCTGATTTTGGAAGGCAAGAGTAAAAAATACATAAAAGAGAAAGTAGATGAAATGTTAGAGTTCGTCGGACTTGGAGATAAAGGCTCACAATATCCGAATGAACTTTCTGGTGGTCAAAAACAAAGAGTAGCCATCGCCAGAGCACTTGTCACAGATCCTCAAATTTTATTGTGTGATGAAGCTACAAGTGCACTCGATCCAGCTACTACGGACTCTATCTTGCGACTCTTAAAGCGAGTGAATGAAACATTTGAAGTAACGATTTTATTGATTACTCACGAGATGAGTGTCATTCAAAAGATTTGCGATAAAGTTGCCGTTATGGAACAAGGGCGCGTCATTGAAAAAGGCACTGTCTTAGATGTCTTCAGTCACCCGAAAACCGAAACGGCGAAGAACTTCGTTTCTACAGTTATCAGCACAGACATCAGTGAGAAGATGATTCATCAATTACCGACAGATGCCAATTATCAAGATGTGAAAGTTTATATGGAAGGTGCTCAATTAGGCTTATCTGTGATCCAAACATTGATTAAAGACTTTAATTTAGGAGTGAACGTCATTTATGCTTCGATGTCGGATATTCAAGATACTTCAGTCGGTTATTTGACATTACGTATTAAAGGCACTGACGAAGAGAAACAACGCGCATATGATTACTTGAAACAACATCACATCGAATATGAGGAGGTTGGATAATATGCTTGGTTCATCTTTAGACTCGTCGCAATTATGGGAAGCACTCTATCAAACGTTATTGATGGTTTCAATTTCACTAGTGATTGGTGCATTAATTGGGATTCCTTTAGGCATCTTACTAGTAGTGACGAAGAAAAATGGTATTTGGGAAAATGTAGCAATCTATCATATCTTAAATCCGATTATTAACATTTTTCGTTCGATTCCATTCATTATTTTGTTAATTGCGATTGTACCGTTTACTAAATTAATCGTAGGGACATCCATCGGTACAGCAGCGGCGATTGTACCTTTAACGGTATACGTAGCACCTTACATTGCGCGTCTCGTTGAAAATTCATTATTGGAAGTAGACGCAGGGGTTATCGAAGCAGCGAATGCAATGGGCGCCTCACCGTTCCAAATTATTCGCTACTTCTTAATGCCAGAAGCTTTAGGATCATTAATCTTAGCGATTACTACTGCAATCATCGGTTTGATTGGTTCAACAGCTATGGCCGGTGCAGTAGGTGGCGGCGGTATTGGTGACTTGGCCTTAGCTTATGGTTACCAACGTTTTGATACTATCGTCATTGTTATTACAGTAGTTATTTTAGTCATTATGGTTCAGCTGATTCAATCTCTCGGGAATGTTTTGGCTAAGAAGATTCGCAGAAATTAATCACACAAAGGGGTTTTTTAGGATATGAAAAAGTTATTAGTATTATTAATGGCATTAGTCGTAGTACTTGCGGCTTGCGGCGGCAATAAGAAAGATGATAAGACCGTCACAGTAGGGGTCGCATCAGATGATACAAAGGTATGGGATAAAGTGAAAGAACTGGCGAAGAAAGATGGAATCAACGTTGAAATCAAGAAATTCTCTGATTACAACGTACCGAACAAGGCGCTAAACGATGGGGATATCGACATGAACGCATTCCAACATTTCGCATTCTTGCATGAATATGAGAAAGCAAACAAAGGGACTCATATCACACCAATCCGTACAACAGTCTTCGCTCCATTAGGTATTTATTCTAAGAAGATTAAAGACGTTAAAGATTTGAAAAAAGGGGCAAAAGTCGTTATTCCTAACGATGTATCAAACCAAGCACGTGCATTGAAACTTTTAGAAAATGCAGGTTATATCAAACTTTCTAAAGACTTCGGCTTAAAAGGAAGCAAGAAAGATATTGTAGAAAACAAGAAAGATTTAGATATCAAAGCAGTGGATGCGCAACAAACAGCACGTTCTTTAGACGATGTAGATATTGCAGTTATTAATAATGGTGTAGCTTCTAAATCAGGTTTAGATCCTAAGAAAGATCCAATTTTCTTAGAAAAAGATAACACTAATACATCTAAACCTTATATCAATATTATCGCTGTAAATGACAAAGATAAAGATAATAAAACATACAAGAAAGTTGCTGAATTGTATCATTCTAAAGAAGCACGTAAAGCTTTAAAAGAAGATACTAAAGATGGAGAAAAAATCGTGGATCTATCTCAAAAAGAAATCAAAGATATTACAGATAGTTTGAAATAAGCAATAAGCAGAGTGGGATTGAGACAAAATAAAGTCTCGATTCCACTTTTTTAATAGAACAATAAAAAAAGACTTCGAATCAGTTGCCTGAATCGAAGTCTTTTAAGTAGCGGAGAAAGAGGGATTCGAACCCCCGCGGGCCGTTAAGCCCCTGTCGGTTTTCAAGACCGATCCCTTCAGCCGGACTTGGGTATTTCTCCATGTAATATTTAACACAAGAATTATTATATAATAAGATAACCTACCCGTCAATAACTTTTTTAATAAAAAATCTAAAATCTTTGTAGCCACTTCACAAAGTTAAAATCAGCTAAGCAAAGTTGTTATGGTTGTCAGTCTTATAAAGCGGGTAAATATTAAATGTTATGACAAAACTACCAATTTAGGAGTGCTACAAAATGGAAGAATTATATTACGGTGACCATGAAGAACAATTGATTGATGTTTATCCTGCCTCAGATGCTTTGGCTGAACATGATGATAAATGGTTAGTACTTATTCATGGCGGTTATTGGAGACAGAAATTTGACCGTTCATTAAATGATAAATTAATCGAAATGCTTACAAGAGAAGGATACAATGTGGCGAACGTTGAATATCGTCGTGGGGAGCATGCTTGGCCGACACCAGAGGAAGATACAAAGAAAGCCATTCAAGCTTTCAAGTCTTCAAAGTTTGTGGATAATCAAGAAATTATATTGATTGGTCACTCAGTAGGCGGCCAGCTTGTATTGAATAATGCAGACGAAGCAGACCGTGTGATTGCGATGGCACCCGTGACTGATGTGCCTTATACCAAAGAACAAGGGTTAGGCAGAAATGCAGTAGATGAGTATTTTGGAGACATCACTGATGCGGCGCTTGAAGCTGCCTCTCCAATGTCACGTTTACCTCTAAAAACTAAAACTTTAATAATCCAAGGTTTCAATGACAACGGCGTCAAAGTTGAATCTACCTTGGCTTATGTGTCTCAAAATGAAGAAAATACCATAGATTTATATGCATTTGCGCATTTAGGCCACATGCAATGCCTTGAACCTGAAGGACGCCATATTGATTTAATGCTTGAGTGGATTGATCATAGAGACGAAGAAAATTAAAATAAGCGAGAAGTTGGAGCAGAACAGAAATAATGTTCTGCTCTTTTTATTGTATAAGATAACGCTTACATTTGAGATTTTCTTTAAATTTTTACATTTTTTTGAAAATAGGTATTTTATTTTTGCGGATTTTAGTATATTATATTAACGAAAAGTGAGAAATTTGAGAAAAAACCTATAGAATAAATGAAATTATTACATTTTGGGAATAACTCAATCATTTATGAAAAACACCTCAATACATGCTCACTCCACAAAATTTCTTCGTTTAATTGCTTTATATTTTCTTTCTAATTTTTATTACCCAAACATATTTAAATAGACAACAAGGGGGACCTCTATGGATTATAATTACAGTATTATTAAATCATCGACTTGTACTTTAGATTTTACGAATAAACAAGATTACATTAATATCTACTTTGTGCTTTCAGGAACTGCTAAGACTGTGAAACAAGAAGGTTCACTTACCTATCACGCAGGGGAATTATTTATCAGAAGACCAGACATGAAACCTTTACAGATTGAAATTAAAAATGGCAGTGTGATTTGTTTAGAGATTCATACAGACTATTTTGAAAAGTACTATCTGAAAAACGCTCTGAATATGGAAAACAACTTTGAAATTCACCATCATATTAAAGAAGCATTTGTGCATACCATTCGCTGTATGTATGAAAAGAAATATTCCCACGCTGATGTCAGTATTATTAAACTCGTGAATTATTTACGTATCTTTTTTGAAACCTTTGATAACTATTTATTCCGACCGACATTAAGTCCGTTAGTAAATGAAGTGATTGAGTATGTTAATGAACATTATAAGAAACCATTGAAATTATGTGTTGTTGCTAGAGATATCTATGCGAACGAAAGCTTTCTTTCTAGAAAATTCGGAGAAGAGATGCAAATGACCTTCTCAGAATACCTCACTAATATCAGAGTGTTCAATTTATCCGAGCTATTAGTCACAAGAGGTGAAGAAGGTGAAATATGGAAAGAATTTGGTTTTGCGAGTAACCGCACTTTCTTGAACCGTTTCAAAGAGATCTTTAACATGTCTCCAAGAGAGTTCATTCTGCACTCTCAAGTTTATCGTAGTAATGAAGATATTATTTCAGACTCAGTATATTTAGAAATACTAAAATTTGTGCAGCCAGATAAGAGCTCTATCCCAGAAATTCAATAGCGCTCATTGATAATTTCGATTAAATGATTAACGAAGCGTCAAGAGAGACACAAGCACGCTTCACTTTAAATTAATCCCTTCTTTAAAAGCATCATTTTGTACACACCTTCCCATCTTTAAACGGCACTTCAAAAATGAAATTCCTCTCTTTCTCAGTTACTACTTTTATAATGAATTTTTTTGAACTCCTTAAAGTTACATTTAATAATCTTTATTCTCTAAGAAATGATAGAATGTACATAAGTTAGCGATAAAGGTTAAATACAATAAAATCTTAATATTATAAGGGTGTAATTAGGGTATAAGTTACTAAATCACGAAAAAATTAAGTTTATGGGGGAATGAATCATGAAGGTCAATGTGACTGAACTTTTAAAGAAGCGATTAAATAAATTTGATGATAATTTTAAACACTATGGAGACGATATGGCTTATCTTACATTAACAAGCCGTAATGACAGCACTTTGAAGGATTTGCTAGGCGTTCAGCTATTAAGAAATTCTGATAAAGAAACTGTAGCTAGAGAAATTGCACGATTGGACTTAGCTATTTTAGACAACAATGTGCTGACGGATATTATCAAATTAAAATCAGTGTATATCCAAGACTTTGAGCAGAATCCTACTGTGGAAGAATCAAACGCAATTAAAGCGATTAAACGTGATATCGAGGATAACTTAAATAAAATAGTGAATCCACCGAAATCATGGACTTATACAGTATCAGAAAGCGCGAAGTTGCACTTTGCGGCGATCTACGTGGATGTACAAGCGAAAAAGAAATTCGAGTTGCCAGCAACGAAAACTGAATTCCTTAAATCACATCCTGAATTAAAAGAGGGAGATTTAGTATACAAAAGTATTTTCCGTCATCGTGAAGCACGCGATTACTCAATTGAAGAAATTATTGAACCTAGACTGCAAACTGCCGTCTTCAATCCTATACTAGAAGAACATTCTGATATCTATATTAAAAAAGGTGATATCGAAGAGTTATACAAAGGAAAATATGACAACTTCAAAGTCCAAGTTTATCTACAAACTTACGAAATCGGCCAAGGACCAGAACCTGAAGAAGTAGAAGTCGATGAAGAAGTTGTAGAAACAGTGGACGTTAAGCCAGAAGAAGTGGAAGCTTCAATTGAAGTAGATGAAATGATTAAAGACGCAAGAACAAATCAAGAAAACGCATCTAAGACTGATACTTCAAAAGATGACAACGAGAAAGATAAAGACTCTAAAAAAGACGATAAGAAAAAAGATAACAACAAATCAAAAAAAGACAAAAAGAAAAAATCCGAGAAAACGGAAAATAAAAAAGATAAAAAGAAAGACACATCTAAGAAAAAAGACAACAAGAAGAAAAATAAGAAAAAGAAATAATTTTTTTGGAATCCCCGTTAGAAACTTGCTCAAGTTTCTAACGGGGATTAATTTATATAAATTGCTATCTACTAAACCACGAAATATTGTTAATTAAAAAAGGTAGAATACTCAAATGGAAGTTCGGAGTATAAGCTGTCTACACTTTATTAAATTAATATATCTTTATAAAAAATTCTCAAAAAAGCCGATGTATGACATTAATTACAAAGAATGTAAGAGGAAGTGTAAAAAGAAAGGAGAAAATCAAATTAGCAGAAAGCCTTTTAAAATGATTCTTATATGTTGAAGTGTAAAATAATGTTGTATATACAAAAATAATTATTTTAAAAAGTATTGCCTTTACAGATGAATTTACATATAATTTAAGTTGATTTAACAAAACTTTACATAGAGCAATGGAAAACATTTGTATTTAGAAAACTTCTAATTCATATATTTAGAAGTGTTTTTTAATGGTTATTTTAGATTATAAAGTGAAAGTGTACGTTTTTCGTTTGTCTATTCAATTATAAAGGATTGTGGAAAATAAGATTTTTTTATTAATGAAATTGATTTTTTATAGTAAAGAAAAAGTTGATTTTTAAAGGAGAGATGATTAATGAAAGAAATTATGACTATTTTTGGGACTAGACCAGAAGCAATTAAAATGGCTCCCTTAGTGAAAGAACTTGAAAAAAGTAATTTTCTTAACCCTATAGTAGTTGTGACTGCACAACATAGAGAAATGTTAGATGGTGTACTGGAAACATTTAAAATCAAGCCTGATTTTGATTTAGATATAATGAAGAAAAATCAAACACTTTCAGAAATAACAGCAAATGTATTAGTGAAACTTGATGAAATAATTAAGATTAAAAAACCGGATATGATTTTAGTGCATGGTGACACTTCAACTACTTTTGCTGGAAGCTTAGTAGCTTTTTATAACCAAATTCCTATAGGACATGTAGAAGCTGGCTTGAGAACTTGGAATAAATATTCTCCATTTCCTGAAGAATTGAATAGACAAATGGTTAGTGTGATGTCAGATATTAATTTTGCGCCTACTAAAACAGCAGCTAATAATCTTTTAGAAGAAAACAAAAATGAAGATACTATTGCTATTACTGGCAATACTGCAATTGACGCTATGAAATATACAATAAAAAAAGATTATTCTTCTAATATTGTTGATAAACATAAAGATAAGCGCATATTATTATTGACCGCACATCGAAGAGAGAACCTTGGATCTTCAATGCATAATATATTTAAAGGGGTTAAAAGAATAGTTGAAGAATATGAAGATGTAGTAGTAGTTTACCCTATGCACAAGAACCCTAAAGTTAGAGAAATAGCAAAAAAATATTTGGCAAATCATGAGAGAATTGAGTTAATCGAACCTTTAGGAGTAACAGATTTTCATAACTTTGCTAATCAAGCGTATTTAATATTAACTGATTCAGGTGGTGTGCAAGAAGAAGCACCATCATTGGGAAAGCCGGTTTTAGTTTTAAGGGATACAACAGAAAGACCTGAAGGTGTCGAAGCGGGAACTTTAAAGGTAATTGGAACATCAACAGATTCTATTTATAATCACACAAAAAATTTGTTAGATGATACAGAACTTTATCAAAATATGAGTAAAGCCTCAAACCCCTATGGAGATGGCAATGCAGCAAAAAGAATTTGTGATAATATTGAGTATTATTTTGAAATAAGATCTGAAAAACCAAAGTCATTTCTTGATGGATTTTAGGAGGCTTAATATCGATGGAATTAAAGTTAGTTAATTATAATATTGGCTATATAGAGTCACAAACAAACCAACTAATTGTTTTTGGTTTTCATAATAGCAAAAAAAAATTGAAAGTTAACCAAGAAACTTTATTAAAAGATGAACGGATATTGTTTAAAGTTAATAGACCTGATGCTTTATTAGGAGTTGTAACCTTTAAAGAAAAAGAATATTTTATTCATGTGAAAAAAGGAAAATTAATTATAACTAGATATATAAATGGCGATACTAAAGGAAGCTTAATATTAAACTTCACTATTTTTGATGATAGATTTGAAATTGTTAAAACTAAGTACAGCTATAACCTTTTTGATAAATCGACATCTTCAAATTTTACATTGACTAGCGATATCTTTGAAGTTAGCCATAAAATAATTGCCAAAAATCCTATAAGAAGGAAAAAAGAGAGCAATATCTATCTAAAAATTCGTTATGGTAGCTATTATAATTTCGTTGAATACAATGTAAAAAAGAAAAAGATAGTATTAAAAACTTTGAGTTTTTCAGTATTAGGAAATAGAAAATTAAAAGTTAGCTTTTCAACTGCGAATGAATTGGAAATTAATTTTAAAGGTAAAAAAGAAAATATAAAAATCAGCGACTTACTCAAGAAAAAACACATAAGACTAAATGATAAATTTAAAGAGGTATTAATCGAACCTGTCTATTTTAGAGTCGGAAAAAGATTATTTGTACTTATTAAAAATTCTGTTAACGGTAATTGCTATATTAAATTTAATACTAGAGTCAACTTAATGTTGAAATATTCGGAATATGATATAAAAAGTAAAAAAGGCTACTTTTATATTGATGGTAAAATAGAATTTAAAGAGAATCCTCATTTCGATTCATTAATGACTAATAAAGGGAAAATTTTAAGCAAGTTAATATGGAAAAACTCTACTAATTTTACAGCTAAAATTAAAAAAAGCGATATTTATAACTTGCCTAATATTCATACGTCGTTGTTGTTCTGTAAAAGCAACGAGCCTATATTACCAATGAAAAGATATAATAAAGATAGAATTCCACCGAAAAAAGTTGTACACACTACTACAATTTATAAAGATAAGGTACTAATTGCTCGTTTGAATTTAGCAAATAATATTTCTATTTCAATTGTTCCTAAGTTACCTGTCTATAATACCTTTAACCAGATGAAAATAGAGATAGCTTACTTCATTTCAAAAAGAATGAAAAATATGTTTGGCAAGAAGATCAATCTATATTTTGAAAAAGAGGCTTCAAGAGTCGGTGAATCAGGAAGTTATGTTTTTGAAAAAGTAATGCAGAAAAAAGAGGAGAAAAGTTCAAATTATTATATTCTAGACAGAAAAAGTAAAGGCTATCAAAACATGAAAAGAAAATGGGGAAACAATTTGGTGAAAAGATTTAGTTTTAAACATTATTTACTCATATTTCTTTCTACAAGTTTTATTTCAAGTGAATTAAGTAGTCATGTAATATCAGGACGAATATACTCAGATAAACTTAACAAAAAAATTAAGAGTACTCCGCTATATTTCTTGCAACACGGGATTATGTTTGCTAAACCAGTAGATAATCCAATGGCAGCTGGATTTCATAAGAAGAATATGCTCAATAACGTAGTCAAAAACGTAATAAGTTCTGATTTAGAAGCAAGAGAATTTTATAAAATGGGCTATGATGAAAATGATTTAATGAAAACCGGTTTACCTAAGTTTGACGGAGCTCAATTAAATGATGACGCAAATAAAATAACTTTCATGCCTACTTGGCGATATTGGGAAGAAGCAGAAATTGTTAATGGTAATATACAAAACACAACATATTATGATAGTTTCATTAAATTAATAAAAGCATTTGAAAAAGCTGACTTGTTAAACAACTTACAGATAACTGCACATAATAAATTTACAGAATTTATTTCAGAAAGTTTGCCTCAGTATAAATCATTGATTTGTGAAGATCCTACTGAAGCGCTAAAAAATTCGAAGATTTTTATTACAGATTATTCTTCAATTATTTATGATGCTATATATAGAGGTACTTATCCAATTTTTTATTGGAAAGATAAAGATTATTTAATAAAAAATTATCAAGCTATTCCTCCTGTGAACGAATTAAATGCTCCTGGTGAAATTGCGTATTCAGAGGATGAATTGATAGATTTAGTAATTGCAGCAATAAAAAATAATTATAAGATTGAAGAGAAAAATTTAAAAAAATATAGAAATATTAATGAGTTTTATGATAATAACAATTCAGAGCGTGTTATTTCTATACTTAAAAAAGAAAATGTTTTGTAGGAGGTGGATTTTTTGTTAAAGGGCTTACTTGTGAATAACAATTCAAAAAATTTAACAATTATATTTCAGAGTGCAGGTAGAATCTCAAAAGATTTGTTTGAAAGAATTTTAAACGGATCTGCAAGTTATGAAGAAGTAAAATCAGCACATGAGAAATATACTTGGTTTAAATTTTCTAACTATAAATATTCTGATTATTATTTTGTCGAAGATTATTTTTCACAGAGCTATGGATGGTATATGTTTGACGGCGGGAAAAGTATTATCAATGAATTTAACGAAGAATTATCTCGGTTTATAAAAGATAGAGGATATAAAAATGTTACGACATATGGAAGTAGCAAAGGTGGCACAGCAGCTTTGCTTTATGGGCTGATTAACCCAAACATCAATAACGTGTTTTCTTTAGTTCCACAAGTTTATACTATTAAATATATTAACTTAAAGCTATCAAAATATAAAAGGTTATTTTTTCCGAAGGATAATCCTGAAAACGAGGAATACTTTGATAAAATTTTCTTTAATGAGGAAATATATTCTGATAAAGTAATATCGGACACAAATATATACATTTATACAGGTATAAATGATGAACAGTTTGAGGATTTGTTACCTTTGCATCAATTACTAGATAAAAAAGTTTGCAATAACAATATTATTATTAATAGTAGTATGAAAGGACATAATAATATTGTTATGGATAACGTTCCATTTATTAATTCGGCTCTTAAGATTATTACTTTAAATCAAGTAATGAAGGGGCCGAGACTAAAAAGAGTAAATTCTAATGTCTTGTTATTAAAAGATAAATAATAAATTAATTCCGCTTTATGAATTGAATACAAAAGTTATTATTAATCTATTCTTTAGGACAAGGATTTATACTTATATAAGAGATTTAATGTTTATTTCCGTAACGTTATCATCATTTGTTACTCATCCTATTGTTTATATTTTAATTTCTGTTATTTTCACAATAGGATTTTGTATAGGACTAGCCATCGTACTTTCATTTATTCCTTACGTAAGATTTATCGTCTGCAGGAATATACTTTATCCGATGGTATTGAATAATTATAGCTTGAAACAAGAAGTTAAAGAGGGCTCTAACTAAACTAACAATATTATTTAAAGCCATGAAACTGTATTATTAGTTTCATGGCTTGTTTTATTTAGATCTATGATAAATCGGCTTGGTGAGTGGATAACTTGTTCAAAATTTTTAGTGCAGTTATGATTAACTGTGGTAGGAGAGTAAATCCATAAAAAACTGCAATTGGAATAGATGTCTCTAATATAAAACAAGAGGTTAAGCAAGATGAACTTGTTTAACCTCTAAAATTTGAGTTGCTTTTCCTTTTTGACTGTGAATCTAATTTTTCGTTAGCACTTGTATATAGTACGACCATACGTTTAGAGTATATAGAATTTACTTGAACAATGTTTTTATCACAGTTTCTGACGCATCTCCGTTGCGTCCGTATTGGCAAAATTCATCATAAAATTTTTGGTATTTGTCTTTATATCTAGAATTTATTGAATTGAGATTTTGCAATTCATCAATTAATGTATCAGTGTTTCTGATTACTGGTCCAGGTACTATTTTTTCATAATCTAGATAAGTGCCTCTTTCGCTATATAAATATTTTTCAAGATCATAAGCATAAAATAGCATTGGACGTTTCAAATAGGCATAGTCAAACATTACAGAGCTATAATCGGTGATTAATACATCACTTATAGCGTACAATTCTTCTATGCTTGGATAATTAGAAACGTTGATAGCGAAAGGATAATACTGACGAATATCCATATTATTACTTACCATATAATGAGCTCTTACGAGTAATATGAAATCGTTGCCCAGTTTCTTCTGCATATTTTCGATATCCAATTTGATATCGGAAGATTTTCCTTCTCTCCAAGTTGGTGCATAAAGTATTATTTGTTTAGTTGATGGTATATTTAAAGATTTTTTGATCGACTCTGTATTCTTGAGAGCATCAAAAATCATATCATTTCTTGGGAAACCAGAGGTGATAGATTTAACATTGGTATTAAACGCGCTTCTAGCCTTGCTGGTCATATAATCTGACGGTACAGAAACATAGTCCCAATTATTGATTTTCTTTTGAAATTCATCTATTTTATTTTGTCGCGTTTCAAATTTAAATTCAGGTGTGTCAAATCCCATAGTCTTCATAAATGTACCGTGGAAAGTTTGTACTTCTTTTTGTCCCCGTCTTTTTTTATAATCTACAGGCATATTTGTATTTTGAATAAAATATTTGGCTGTAGCTAAATGGAACCAGTATTTTAAAGAATACTTTTTAACAACTTGTCCATTGCCATTAATTGGAAGATTAACATCGTTCATTATCCATATATTTTTATATTTAGAATTTTGTTTTTCTAAAGTTTCATAAACAGCTTTTGGACTGCAAGAATATTGATCTCCCCAATAAGAATAATAAATAACTTTTTTCTTGTTTTTAGGCAAAAGACGGAAAAGGGGATAAAGATATTTATAGTTTCTTTTTCTTTTCTGTCTAGTATTATCCGCTTTATCCCATATTTGTTTCTTATATAAATAGATTAAGTTTCCGTTTTTTGAACTAAAGTCATACTTTCTATTTTTATAAGTAAAGGAAAATGGGAATTTCACTTCACGATTTGCATTTAATAATAACGATGAAGGCAGTAATTTGTTGTTTAAATAATAATCTACAGAAAATACAAATTCTCCATAAGTAACAAAATAGTTGATATTATCAGTTTCTAAAGGTATTGCGACTTGGCAAGTATTTTTATCGATTATGTCAGCTGGGAATTTCTTCACTACTTTACCATTAGTTGATTTTAAGGAAAGAAATACTTTGCTGAGTGAAACATCTAAGTTATAAGGACTTTCAAATCGAATTAATAAATCTTTATTGTTCTTTCTCATCTCTATAACATTAGAGTGTCTTCCTTTTCTATTTAAAGTAAAAGAATGATTATTATACACTCTTATTACATATTCGTGAGTTTCATCTTGTTTTATCTGTGAAGAATAAAAAGGAATTTTACTGAATTTAAAGTTTCGTGTTATTACACCATTATTACTTACTTCTAATTCAAATAATCTATGAATAGCTTCAAAACCATTTAAGTTAAATACTATTTCGTCCCCGTGTACTTCTCCAATAATAGGTTTTTCACGGAAATTTTTTAATTTAAATTGTGAATCGGGATCTATATGTGCTGCTTTGATAATTAAATTATTATCTTGAATGACTAATTTATCGAAGACATTAGTAATGTTTTCTTTTGATATATATAATTCCCAACTGAATGTGTAGTCTAGTTTATAGCTCCATTTTTCAGTTTTTTTGTTAATTGTTGTTGCTTTGTCATTGGCTCCTGGTTCACTTAATACCTTTTCGTTATACAAATCACCATCTTGATATATTAAATTGATTTTATTTAAAGAAGAATGATTTGTGGTTGGTATAATTTCTGTAGGTATTTTGATTTCATATAATCTTTCATCTTTTTTTCTTATTTGAATTTCCGTGTTTTCTTTATCATTATAAATAAAGGCTGAAAGACATTTTTCATCAATAGTATCTAGAAGTGGAGAAGTAATTTTTACATTAATAGAAATACTATTATCTTTAAATGTTGCTTTCTTCACTTTAGTTTTTAAAATATCGCTATGGTTGAAAGTGATCTTTTTTAAATAATAATTTTTTAAATGCTTGTCTGAAGGTTTTGAGTGCTTGCCTAATTGCATTGTTTTCACTTTATCAACACTATAGTTTAAAACTGTCTTATAATCCTTTTTTTGTATGGCATAGTAAATTGCTTGCTTGCGGTAATCACAGTTTTGAATGTATTTTTTATCCAGCTTAGTAAGCGCGTTTCTCGTAATTTTAATAAATTTTTTTGTATATGCTTTGTTGGTTTCTGTATATTCAGGAAAGAACAGAGGTAAATCAAAAACTATTACTTTCTTTTCAAATTCAGCACATAATTTTTTAGAAGCATGCTCTTTAAGAAATGATAAAGTATCCAAGCATGTATTTACCCGATCTTTATAGCCTTGTATATTAAATCTATCTTGAGAAATTGAAACACTCTCGCCAGTTCTGATTCTCCAGACATAAGTCACTGTTGGAATGATATTGATTTTTTTAGCTAAGCTGAAAGATTTCATTGTAAAATAGATGTCTTCATAAACGATATTTTCTGGGAACACGATTTGATTTTCTTTTAAGAAAGAAGATTGATATATTTTGTTAGTACTAGTGCTATCATAAACTAATGAAGGTGTTTCAAAAAAGTTAGTATTTATTTTCTCCGTAAAATCTACTTTTTTATGTAACCCTGAACGGCTATATTTGTTATTTTCAAATCTTTCTACAGGGCCTGTTACTATCTCCGCTTCATTAATAAAGGCAGATTCTAATAATGAACTATACGCATTTTTAGGAACAAAGTCATCGCTGTCTAAAAATGCAATATATTTTCCTTGTGCTAATTCAATCCCTTTATTACGAGTCGCACCTAAGCCGCTATTTTCAAAATGGTAAGCTTTAATGTTAGAGTACATTTCGCTAAAGTGATCGATAATTTTACCAGAGCCGTCTTGAGACCCGTCATTAATTAAAATGATTTCATATAGGTTATCATCTAGATTTTGTTCTAATAAGGATTCTATACAGTCGTGTAGATATCCTTGGACATTATAAACCGGTACAATAATGCTTAAAAGTTTTTCATACATAGTTAATTCATCCTTATTGAAGATTTATATTTTGTAGGTATTTCTATATTTATATTTAAAAAATGTGCTTTTCTTGTATTTAACAAAGGTGAATAGTGTATTTTAAATGATTTAGTCTAAGTTCTTGGTTAGTTGTAATAATCAATATATTTACACATAATCAATAATAATTAAACAAATAAACTACATTTTGTCAATGTAGTTTTCACTTTTAACTTCTTTAGATAAATTTTACACCTATTAGTTATAGATTATTATAAGTTGGGATATTGATTTTTATATTTAGCTTGTGCAAAGTTAAGTTGCATTTTTAATACATTTTACATATAATTAACATTGAATGAACAAATATAACACACTTCAAAATACTTCTAATTTACCGATTGAGGCGACATTAGGAGTGTTTTTATATGTTAGTATAACAATAATTCTAGGGAGTAGAGTATGGAAAAGAAAACTGAATTAACATATGCCAGAGCTATATTTTGTATTATTATAGTGCTTGTCCACGCGATGACCGGCTTTATTAATGATATTCACGTGGGAGCCGTTCAAAAGAGAATAGTTCAAATTATGCAAATTATGCTTTTGAGTGCTACACCGTGTTTTATCATGTTATCAGAAACTTTATTAGGGATGCGATATTCGAAGTATTTACCTAAAAACTTTTTGACAAAAAGAATCAAATTTATTTTGCTGCCTTACGCTGTATTTGCTTTATTTGTAATACTAGAAATTTATTTTGATCCTGCCAAGCATTTTACGCTTTGGTATCTTATTCTCAATATACTTATCGAAGGAAAATTCTTCGGTTGGTTTGTATTAGTCATCTTCCAATTCTTTATACTACATATGCTTTTCTATAAAGTATTAGATAAAATGAAACCTTTAATTCCTATTGTTGTTTCATTGGCTATTAGTTTTACTCATGCACTGTTAATGTATTATAGTACAACATATTTACATTGGTGGCATGAACACTATATTCTTTATAATCGCACAATCATATTGAACTGGTTATTTTACTTTGTGCTAGGTTTCTATATTGGAAAGTATTACGATGTTGTAGTGGAATTTGTACAACGAAAAATATATTGGATTCTATTGTTATTTATAGCAAGTGCTGGAGTTATTGCTATTGATTTCTTTAAGTTCGAAGTATACTTTAATGAATCTAATCGTTTTGATTTATTTGTTTTTTCAGCAGCATTTTTTGTGCTCATTATCAGTTTGTCTAAAATATTATGCCGCATACATTTAACCTTTATTTATATGATTAGTGAAATTTCATTTTTCATTTATTTATCGCATCAAATAATTGTAGAACACATTTCAAGAGGACTAGCATCGTTTGTCAGATATCCATTTATGTTTTTCACATTAACCACAATTTTCACGATAGGTTTTTGTATAGGACTTGGCATTGTACTTTCCTTTATTCCTTATGTGAGATTTATTGTCGGCAGGAACACACTCTATCCAATGGTGTTGAATAATTATAGTTTGAAACAAGAAGCCAAAGAGAACTGACTGAATAGCTTCATTACAAAAGCCATGAAACTGTATCATTAGTTTCATGGTTTTTTGTATTAGTGCAGTAAAGAATAGAGTTGTTCTAAAGCCTCGGCGTTATGCAGCTTTGCATCGAAGTGTTCGAAAGTAGGAGTAGTATGGTTTATAAATTTTCGTATATTTTCTTCAACAAGTTCAGGTGTGTTTTCAGTTAACATACCATAATCTCCGGATTTCAAGACATATCTATTAGCTGGGATATCAGAAGCAAGTGCATTGGTACCAACCGTCAATGCTTCTAACAATACCATCGATTGACCTTCATAGTGGGAAGTCAAAGCAAAGAGGTCACAGCGTTTCATTATATTGAATGGATTGCCTTTTTGACCTACTAAGAAGACATTATCTTCGAGTTTTAAACGTTTGATCATATCTTCTAAAGCTTTTCTTAACGGTCCGTCCCCTAAGATATATAATCTTGCAGTTGGATGGTCTTTTACAATACCTCTAAATCCATTGATTAAGATATCAAAGCCTTTTTCAGGAGAAAGTCTGCCCATCGCCATGACTTTATAATCATTTTCATTAAATGGAACACTGACAATTTCATTATCTTTTTGAATGGCAAGAACTTGTTGTCCTTTATGCATAAAGAAATCTGTATCTTCAGTGAGTAATTGTTGGATTTTAGGAAGATTAATCGTATTCATTGCTGATACAAATTTCTCTTTGGTATTTGGCTTAGTCAGTTCTTTAATATTAATCTTACATGTTTCTTCGGAAACGCTTACCAGATAATCAAATTTATAATACAAGCTGATAATACCTTTTAAGTTAACATAGTGCGGACGGTTGCCATTAACTGTGCGGTTCATGTCGCTTTTAATATCACTATGAAGATATATTAATTTTTGTTTAGACTGAGTTCCAAGTAAAATTTTAGACCAAAACATTGAGTAGCCACTGAAATCAATAACGTAATCAAAGTCTGAACTGCCGAAGATTTTTCGGAATTCACGTTCATAAGCCTCAGTTGGATAAGCTAATTTTTCTAGTGGTGATTTGAGACCTCTATTTTTTACGAAAATATCTCTGTATTTCTCTGAGGTAGTAGCTAGAAGAGGACCCTTTCTTAAAATAATGCGTACGTTTTCATTGACTTGTGAAAGGTTTTTAAGGATTTCTGTGTTCTGGGTATTATTCAAGAATATCGTTACATCATATCTGTCATAATCAATATTTTCTAAGAGGTTAATTGCTGAAGTAGTGATGCCGTTATTTTTCATTCCGCCAGGATACATTAAAATCGTTTCTTTAGTCTTTAATGATGGTCCTTTTTCAGAAGAGAACATAGCGTTAGTTAATCTTTCAGTGACTTTGCCGTCTTCATAGGGAACATATAAGTCTTTAAATTCTTGATATTGTCTGGCGTATTTTGAAGTGTTTGCTTGTGCATGATTGACTGCTTCTATCAAATCATCCGTATTAAAGACAGATGGACCTGGTAAAGCATCCGGCTTAATATAGAAGCCTCTGTCGTTCTTATAATCTTCATAATCTGGAGAATAGAAAATCATTGGCTTGTCGGTAACAAGATAATCAAAGAAAATACTAGAATAATCGGTTACTAATAAATCGATGACACTAAGTAATTCATTGGTATCAAAGGAATCTGGCACCAAGTAAGGTTTAAGTTCTTTATATTTCAAAGCTGTTTTATAAACAAAGGGGTGAACTTTAACTAATACCTGATATTCAGTATTGTTCTTCAGTTCCATTACCATGCGATAGACATCTTTCAAACTATCTTCCGGTTTATTGACATCGCTGCCTCTCCAAGTTGGCGCAAATAGAATGATTTCTCTGTCAGACATATGCAGACCGGATTGTTTTAAATGCTTGAAGACCTTTTTCTTGTCTGCATTGAGCGTAAGATCGATTCTAGGATAGCCGATTTCTAATAATTCTCCACTGTATAAACCCTCTAAGCTGAAAGCTCTCTTGAAGATTTCAGAAGTGTGAGCATTTGGACTGACCAGAATATCAGAACTTAAGAAGTTTCTAATGATATTTTGAGAACCAAGTAAATTATCTTCAACATCTAATCCCATCGCTTTAATTGGGGTTCCATGCCAAGTATTGACATAAACTTGATTCTCTTTCTTGGTAAAATATGCTGGGAAAGTTGAGTTGTTTAAAATGTATTTTGCTGTTGTAAGCATTTGTAAACAATCATTACTTTCTTTTACTACAAATTCTACGTTTGAGTAGTGTTTGTACATTTTGGCAAATTCTTGTTTTTTCTTTTGCGTATCCACAACCCAAATATGTTTGAAATGTTTATACTCTTTATGAGAAAGCAGATATAAAAAAACGGCATAGGGACTGTCTGTCATGCTCTTGCCGTCACGTGATTGATATAGGACATAATTATCTTTGACTTTATTGTGTTTATAATACTTTGCGTATCTCGTAGTCTTAGCAACATAAGGACTTTTAAACATTGCTTTAATAGGTTGCGCAAAAAATTTATATTTTCTGCTTGCTTGGTTTAAGAACACCTTTCCTACTTTATTCATTTCAAAAACTCCTCTTATCTATTTTTCGGTTACTTTTCGAATGATTTATATATGGTTATAGGTGAGACTGCTTATTTTAGGTTAAAGATTAGTTAATAATATGTATACAATCTTTACACTAAACTATACTTTAGTATATCTTTTATGACTTATTTATACAATTAAAGACTTGAGTAGAATGTGGAGTCTGAATTTCTTGATAAGTAAAAAAGGCAAAAAAATCCACCGCCAAGCTCCAACTTGACGGTGGATTTCATTTTTCCCCAAAGTATTGAATTATGCTGGAATTTCTGCACGTTTGTCTGAGTGTTTACGAATGAATGCAGCTACGATAACTGAAATGATACCGAAGATCATAAAGCCGATAAACATCCAGATTGTAGTATTCATTTCAATATGTTGATTCATATAGATGAGATCTCTGAGAGTGTGTGCATAGTGATTAAATGGATTCCAAGTTACGATATATTTACGGTAGAAGCTTGGAAGCATTTGTTCTGGCAACATTAAGAGTTGCATACTGAAGAACAATAATAGGAAGAAGACCGGTACAATTTTCATGCCTGCCCATGTCATACAACCGAGTACTAATCCGATGAATCCTAAGAATGCAATCATGATATAAAGTGCAACACGATTTGGATGATCAAAGTGGAATCCGAGTACACCTTTCATGAAGTAGATATATCCGAAACTACCGATTAAGGCACTTACAATTGCCATACCAATTTGACTGAAAGCTGCAATCAAACGGTTTTTACGAGTAACTAAATTACTTGTACGGAATGCAAAGAATAAGATAACGGATGTCACTAATGAGCCCATCCAAACTGGCATAAACATTAAGAATGATGCATTACCATTTGCTTGGTGATCTTTGATTTTGTGCACTGTTATATTATCTACATTTACAGGTTGAGTTAAACTTTCAATATCTTTAGCTGGAATAGATACATTTTGTTTATTTAAAATATCTAAACTTTGTTTTGTGATTTGTGCATTTACTTTTTGTCCTAAACCGTCGAGTGCTTTAGTGGCGATCTGAGAACCTTGTAAATTTACCCCTTGGCTGATGATTGTTTTAAGTTGTGCTGATTCAGGTTTTACATCTTGTGAACCTGACTGTTTCATTTTCTCAGCCATTTGTTGTGCTGCTTCTGGAGGGATTTCTCCTGATTTTACTTTATCTTCCATTTCTTGTTTTTTAGCTTTCATAACAGAAACTTGTGTTTTGCTGAGTGCATGTTTTGAAAAATCTTTTTCTAATACGACAGTACCGAAGTATTTTTCCTCGTCCATACCTTTACGCGCTTTATGTTCACTAGATACTTCTTTCCATTCTATTGCTTCTGATTTATTTTTGAGTAAGTTGTCTGTTAAATTTTTACCGATATTCATATGTTTGCCTTGCATATCAGTACCTTTATCTAAATTCACAACTGCAATAGGTATATTTTTAGGTTTTGGATTATACGCTGGATAGAATGCAACTGCTAATATCATTAGAACTGCTAGTAATCCGATTGGCGCAATCCAAAGTAATTTATTTTTTAAAATGTTCATTTTTTCGACCCCCAATTAAAATTTATTAAACACTGTGTTGATTTATCATTACTTTGACTATTATAATAGGAATATCAATAGATGCAATGCTCAATTTAAAACGATATGTACATTTATAGACATATTTTAGTAAATTGTTCATTAACTTTGAAAGAAGGTTATTTTTATGGTAGTTGATAGACGTGTACGAAAAACGCAGGCCGCAATTAAAGAAGCGTTTATACATTTATTAGAGAAAAAAGACTTAGATCACATTACAATTAGTGATATTACAGAAGCGGCAGATATTAATAGAGGTACATTTTACCTGCATTACGAAGATAAATATATCTTATTGGAATCTATGGAAGACGAGTACGCGAAACAATTATACGATTTAACACGCTTCCGAATTATTATTAAAAATACAGATAGTCCTGAAGAATTCAATAAAGAATTTTCAGAGATTATTATGAAAAATGTCATCTCCCATATTGCGGATAATATAGATTTCTACCGTGTTATTCTGACTTTAGACCGACGTAGTAAATTAGAAGAAAAAATTAGAGATATTATTAAAGAAAATCTAATGGATCAAGCCGATGAAAATAATAATATTGCCGGCATACCAGTAGAATATTTTCATAGTTATGTTACAGGATCTATGATTTCAGTCATTAAGTACTGGGTGCAAGATGAAAATCGCATGGACGTTGATACATTGATTAAATACGTATCACGTATCGTCTTTAATGGACCTTTACGTTTTGTGGCAGGTTCACATAATGGAGAAGTGTGGGAATAACGTTTAGAATAATGATTGGTAAATGATAGTTTTAAATATTATTAAGGTGAAAAGAGGCTAATTATGAATCAACTTTACGCAATAGGCGAAGCTTTAATTGATTTTATACCAAGTGAACGCGATTCAAAATTAAAGGAAGTAACACAATTTCAGCCGCAAGTTGGAGGGGCGCCAACGAATGTAGCAAGTTGTGTAGCTAAACTCGGTGGAAAATCTTCTATTATTACACAAGTGGGCGAAGATGCATTCGGTGAAAAAATTGAAGATACTTTGATAAATATTGGCGTAGATACGCAACATTTGAAGAAAACTTCTGAAGCTACCACAGCGTTGGCCTTCGTAAGTTTAACTAAGGAAGGTGAACGTGACTTTGCCTTTTACAGAAAACCTTCAGCGGATATGTTGCTGCAAACAGAGCATTTAACAGGATTAGAGTTTGATTCAACCGATATTCTGCATTTTTGTTCAGTAGATTTAGTGGACTATCCTATTAAACAAACGCATATAGAATTAATAGATAAGATGCTACAAGCAGAGGGCACTGTCATATTTGATCCGAACTTACGATTTCCGTTGTGGGATTCTACGGAGGCTTTGAGAGAAACTGTTTTAGAATTTATTCCTAAAGCGCATATTTTAAAAATCTCTGATGAAGAATTAGAATTTATTTCTGGTATTAAGGATAAAGATGAGGCTGTCGCTTCATTATTTATTGGCAATGTGGAAAGTGTAATTTATACAGAAGGCAAAAGCGGGGCCTCTATTTATACTAAAGAAGGTTTAATCGCACATGAAATTGGATTTGATGTGACCGTCAAAGATACAACGGGTGCGGGTGATGCATTTATAGGTGCAGTCATCTATCAATTATTAAACCATGATCGAAAGCATTTAATAGAAGAAGGCAATCAATATTTGAGATTTGCGAATGCTGTAGGAGGCGTGACAACGACTGCGTATGGTGCAATTGAAAGTTTGCCGCATCTTAGCGATGTAGAAAAAATAATGAATACAAAAGAAGAATAAAAATTAATTTTAAGCTGTTAAACCTTATTACAACAAGGTTTAGCAGCTTTTTTGATTTATATCGAAAATTTTATAACGATATATCGTTGGCTAGTTTCGATATATCGCTTATACTTTCGATATATCGAAATAAAGAAAACGAAAGAAGGAATTTAATATGTTCAGACGTGGATTTGATCAATTTAGAAATATGAGAGATAGTGAAGGATTTGATTTTGGTAAAGGTTTCGGCGGATTTGAGAAAATGTTTGGCGGTCGTGGACCAGGACATGAACGTATGTTTAAAAAAGGTAACTTGCAGTTTATGATTTTACGTTCTTTACAAGAGGATCCTAAACACGGTTACCAAGTGATTAAAGATTTAGAAGAACAGTTTAAAGGATTTTACTCTCCAAGCCCAGGTTCGGTTTATCCGATTTTGCAAATGTTGGAAGATAGAGAGTTTGTGTCTGTCACTAAAGAAGGAAATAAAAAAATCTATACACTCACTGCTGAGGGCGAAGACTTTTTAAAAGAAAATGCCGATCAAAATGAATTTGCACAACGCATGAAACAATTCCAAAATGTTAATAGAGAAGATATGCAACGTCTAGGTTCAGATATTAAAGAAACAGTAAACGCAATACTAACAGCCAGCAAAGAAGCGATGACTGATGAAGAGAAACGTCAACAATTTGACCGCTTCCTCGCCCAAATTAAAGACCAAGCGCAAAACTTATATAAAGAAGATGATGAACATGACAAATAAAAGAATTGGAATTATCGGCGGTGGTCCAGGTGGCTTAATGTTAGGGCTACTCTTGCAAAATCAAGGTTTAGATGTCCAAATTTATGAAAAAGCAGATCGTAATGTCAATCGCTCACGTGGCGGTTCATTAGATATCCATCACGACACAGGACAATTACCTTTAGCAGAGGCAGGTTTACTCGACGAATTTAAATCGCTTGCCCGCTTCGAAGGTGAAGATACTAAAATTGTTGATAAATACGGAAAAGTATACTTTGAAGAGGATGCTGAAGGTGAAGGCGGACGTCCAGAAATCGACCGCGGAGAATTATGTGATTTAATTCAAAATAAAATCGATGCAAAGCGTATCCATTATGGTTATGAATTTAACTATATGAAAACTTTAGACGATGGGCGTGTTGAAGTTAGTTTTACTAATAACGAGACAGAAACTTTTGACTTAGTCGTAGGTTCAGATGGTGCCTTTTCAAAAGTAAGACCGTTCCTTGCAGATACTGATTTAATTTACACAGGCGTTTCATTTATCGAACTCAGCGTACCTGATGTGCAAACAAAATATCCTGACCTGGCTGAATATAATAAGAATGGTAAATTGATGGGGTTAGGCGGCAACCAATTGATTTTAGGTCAATTGAACGGCGATGGACGTATTGTTGTGTATGTTGCATATCAATTAGACCGTAATCAATTAGATGAATACAAAGCGTTGGATAATGAAGCCTTGAAAGCACGTATCTTAGAAGAGTATCAAGATTGGGACGAAGATTTGCTTAAATATATTCGCTACTCTGATGAAAATATCATGTTTCGTCGCATTTATCGTTTGCCAATCGGATTCCAATGGCAACATCAGCCGAATGTTACTTTAATAGGAGACGCAGCACACCTCATGAGTCCTTTTGCCGGAGAAGGTGTGAACATGGCTATGTATGACGCGTATATGTTAGCGCACGCAATAGCTGAGACAGACGATAACTTGGATGAAGCTTTAAATGATTATGAGCAGAAAATGTATGCAAGTTCTAAAGAGCGTGCTCAAGAGTCACAAGATAATTTAGAATTGTTCTTTAGAGAAGATGGCGCTGAAGTGATGGCGAACTTCTTTATAGAGGGGCAAGAAATGTTGGAAGAAGCGGACAACCAAGAGTCCAATCAATAGAACGCAATTAAATTTCAATCACATCTCGCTTTGATTGAAAGCACTTGTTAATTTTGATAAGATTTAATTGTAGATAAAGTAGGAGCTGAGACATTATTTTGTCCCAGCTCCAGAGCACAGACCTCGCAATCTGAAATTGTGAATACCTCAATATGAGTGTACAAAGACTAGTTATGTGGCAGCATAGCTAGTCTTTTTTATTGCTGTCCTTGCTGATTAAAAACTTAATCGCTGTTGCGAGTAATGTCACTTGAACAATCGAAGAAAAATTAATCGTGAGTTCATGGATAATAATGTCCATCCATATCACCTCACTTTCTTGCCGAATGAAGGAATGTGAGGTACTCACTTGCAATATACAGCCTGTTGGCTCATGAATTAAGTTTAGCATTTTGGTTCTCAATTTTCAAAGGAAAACACGAACAAATGTTCTATTTTTATTTTTACACCCTTTCCTCAGAAAAAAATGATACTCTGTAATTAAGTTGAAACGCAATATAAAAAATTAAATGCGTATGATTGAGGAGGTACTTTTTTTGGCGAAAAGAGAAAAAAATGCCGTTATAGCTGCAATTATTTATATAGGTATTATGGCTATCGGAATGATAACACAACACTTTATCTTCCATTATTCATACACTGATCCCAACATGGCTAAGGCATTAATTTATTTTGAAATTATTATGGCGATATTTACCTTTATAGTTTATAAAAGAATGAAATTGACTATTTTATCGCAAAAAGTGCGGTTTACGAAATGGCTGATTCCGTTCATTATTATCATTCTTACTACTGTTGTTATGTTAGTGACAACGGGTGACTTTAGTAATCGTACTTCTCTTATTCTCACAATCTTTATCATGACCATTTTTGTAGGGTTTTCAGAAGAGTTGATGTTTAGAGGGATTTTACTCAATGTATTATTAGAACATAGAACAGTTAAATTCGCTATTTTATTCAGTAGTGCTTTATTTGCATTGTTGCACTCAGTGAATGTACTAGGCGGAGCTTCTTTAATTGCAACGATAATCCAGCTCTTTGCGACATTCTTGTTCGGTCTGGTCTTCAGTTGCTTAGCAGTATTAATGAAAAATATTATTCCTTTGATGATATATCATTGTCTATGGGATTTCTCATTGCTGCCACAAAGCATTACAGGTGCGAATATCGGCTGGATTTCTTCAATCGCTATTCTTGTGGAATTAATTGTAGTTATTCCGCTCTTTATCTATACGGTTAAAAAATTTAAACGCGCGAAATAAGCGGGGAATGGAAAGTGAGGCATGATGAATGTCTCACTTTTTTAAGTTTTTAAATAAAAAGTGTGTGGTTGTTGGGTGGAGCGAAGTTGGATATGGCTAATAAAATGGATATATTGGCCAAGAATGAGTCGAACGTGTCCAATAAACGGATATATTGGCCAAGATGGCGGGCAACATGGCCAATATATTTACCGCACTTTATAAACCGAGCTCAATCTCATGAATCTCTAATTCTCTCTTCATTATTTGGATGTATCTACCATTTGCAATAACTGGGCAACTTGATTTTCAATGGCTGCTTTATTTGAATCTTCATCTTGAATATATATCATTACCATTTGTACAATGCCTGCAGCAAAAAATTCTGGAAAAAGCTGTTCGCTTAAATAGTGTGCTTTCATAAAGGTTGTGCTTAATTTGCCGTCTAATTGACGGATGATAAATTTTTGCAATTTCTGTTTGTATTCATCAGCATTTTTGATGTTGAAAAGACGTTTGAAAAATATTTGATGGTCTTCGAAAAAATTAAACCAGATTATCGTGCCTTCTTCTAAACCTAAATCTTTCTTCGCTTCACATATTTCATCTAAGTGCTCAAAGTGTGTTTGAACAATTGCATCAAGCAGGTCGTATTTATCTAGATAATGAAGATAAAAAGTTTTACGTTCTATTTCAGCAGCCTCAGCTATTTTTTTAACAGTAATTTTCTCAAAATCATTTTTGTAAAATAAATCTAAAAAAGTTTCAGTGATATTACGTTGTGTTTTGATAACACGCTTATCCATATGGAGACATCTCCTCATTTAAAACCCGATATTCTGAATCTGTGTATTAATACACGAGCGTTCGAGGGTATAAATTGTATAAATGAAATTTCTTGATATATTTAAATTATACACACATGAGTTATAAAACACTAGAGTGAATTAAAAAATACGGAAGGGTGATTATTTTTGAAAGAACAACATGTCACTTTTAAAACAAGAGATGTTAAAACTGCAGGGATTTTAAGAACACCAGATAATGCGAAAGATAACGCGTTACCAACTATTGTGGTCATGCACCCTATAAGCAGTGTGAAAGAACAAACTGCAAGCATTTATGCGAAACGATTAACTGAAGAAGGTTTCGCAACTTTAGCATTTGATGCATCACATCAAGGTGAAATTGCTGCAGAACCTAAAAATATTGAAGTACCTTATTATCGGGTAGATGATGCCAAAGCAGCTATCGACTATTTAAATACACTTGATATCGTAGATGATAAACGAATTGGTATTTTAGGTATTTGCGGAGGCGGCGGTTATGCAGTTAACGCCAGCTTAACTGACAAACGTATTAAAGCAGTTGGTTCTGTTGCAGGCGTCAATTTCGGAATGTTAGCACGAGAAGGAGATTTCACGCCAGATGCTGCATTGAAAACCTTGTATCAAGTTGCAGATCAACGCGAAGCAGAGGCTAAGGGTGCAGAACAAGCACTAATGCCGTATGCGCCCGACAGTGAAGAGCAACGTAAAGAGCAAGGCCTTGATGATATTGATATCAAAGAAGCGGTAGATTACTATAGAACAGACCGCGGTTATCATGAAAATGTAACAAATCGATATCGTGTTATCAATCAAGCTGACATCATTGGTTTTGATGCTTATCATTTAGCTGATAAATTGTTAGATCAACCGTTATATATCGTAGCAGGTGATATACCGGGCGCCTTTGGTTCTTATCGTTGTGCTTATAATTTATTCGATCAAGCATTAAGTAATAAAAAAACATTGAACATTGTTAAAGGTGTTTCTCACTATGACTTATATGATCAACCTAAAGCAGTAGACGAAGCTTTGAAAGGATTAGTTCCTTTCTATAAAAAATATTTATAAATAATGTATCACTATTAAATCGATAGTTTCATAATAATTAAAGAGCCCCTTATTGCGTTTGTGAATGCAATAAGGGGTTCGTCTTATCTTATCAGATAAATAAATTATGGTTTGCATGTTCAGTGTCTCCGATATAAGTGCCGACACCTGCAAATTCAACTTCTGGACGCAGTTCTTCTTTTTTAATACCCATAACGTCCATGCTCATGGTGCAGGCAATCAGTTTAATATCATTGGTAATTGCTTTATCAATGAGTGTTGGAAGTGAATCGACGTTCTTTTGTTTCATAATCATTTTCATCATTAATCGGCCTAAACCGAACATATTCATTTTAGAAAGCGGCATGTTTTCCGGACCATTTGGCAACATCATACCGAATAAACGCTCAATGCCTGTCTTTTTCACTTTACCTGAGTGAGGGCGTTTTAAGGCGTTTAAGCCCCAGAACGTACAGAATATTGAAACCTCTCGCCCTGCAGCACGCGCACCGTTCGCAATAATAAAGGCGGCTAAGGCTTTGTCTAATTCACCGCTGAATAACACGATAGTAGTGCCCTTTTCAGTATGCTGTACTGTTAAATCTTGAGGTTGCTGTGCGGCTTTTTCAATAACTGCAGTGACTTCATTATTATTTTGTTTCAAGTCTACTAAGGTATTACCGGTTTGTGCTGCCCAACTTTTAATATCACTTGCAAAGCCTGGATCCGTAACCAGTACTTCAAGCTGTTCGGCTGGTTGTAGTTGTTTGAGTTCTTGATTGACATTCATTAATGGACCAGGGCATTGCATACCGCTGTAATTGACTTTCTTGCGACCTGGTTTCAGTTCAGAAACAGAAGTATTTTCAGTGCTCGGCTGTTCTTCAAAGTTTTCCTTTTCCGCAGGGGCAGTTTGAGCTTGTTCTGCTTCTGCTCTGTCTTGAATGGCTTGGTAACCGCCGTTTAAATTTACTACAGTAAAGCCGCTGTCGCTCAGCATCTGGCTGGCTTGTTGGCTGCGTTTGCCGGCTTGGCAATAAATGTAGTAGGTCTTGCTTTGGTCGAGCGGGAATTTGGTGTTGAGTGATGAGAGCGGATAAGATTGTGCGCCGTCGATATGGCCCGCTTCGTATTCATCGGTTTCTCTCACATCTATCAGTTGGCCTTGGTGGGCCATTGCTTCTAAATCTTCATCGGTTAAATCTGTTATTTGCACGGTCTTGAATTGAACCATGTGCCCATCTCCTTTGTGGATTGTTAATGTGATTGTACAAGGATTGGTGCGATAAATAAAATGAACTGCATATGTTAGGCTAGGGATGAGGTGAGATATGTGAAAAAAGGAAATAAAATAGATTATATTTTGGTTGGTATATTAATTGTTTTGATGTTTATAAATATATCAGTTATTTTTAAAGTTATTTCTCTTCCGAATGGTCTTATCAGCTTGATGTTGACATTCACTTTATTTGTTTGCACAATAAGTACTTACCGCAGCGGTTACAAAAAACTGCGTATTTTATGATTTTTGTAACGTGTTTTAACTTAGTATTAAGCATTATTCAATTATTTAGTTGAGCAACTATTCTTTAATACATATTAATACGATATAATATAAGACAAATAAATAATTTAAATGAGGTGAAAAAATTTGAAAGGTTATAAATTGTGGTTGACGTATTTAGGTATCGGCCTCATGGTGGTGGCTCTCATTTTAAGTTTGCTTTCGCTCTTTAAAGTGATTGATTTAGCAAGTTGGGTCTCATCGCTTATTAATGCATTCGTTATCTTCAATCTGTATTTTCTACTTTTCAAAGGAGATAAAAAATACGGTAAATTTTTCTTGATTGTAGGTTGTTTGATGATTGTTTTTGCTATTATTGATTTTATAATATGATAAACTAGGACTAATTATCTGAATTTTTCAGAGAGAATTTGAAGTAAAGGAATGTATAGAATTGACTGAGTACAGTAATGATTATGAGCATCTATTGTTCTATTTCGCATACAAGACATTTATCAACACGGCGGATGAAATTATCGAGAAGAAAGGTATGAGCCGCCAACATCACCGCTTCTTATTCTTTATCGACAAAGTGCCGGGCATTACGATCCGTGATTTATTGAAAAGCATGGAGATTTCGAAACAAGGCAGCCATCAGACTTTGCGCAAGCTGAAAGAGAAAGGGTTGGTGGTGGAAAAGAAATCCAAAGAGGATGGTCGCGTGAAAGAGTTGTTCGTGACGCAAAAAGGGCATGACCTAGTGACTGAAATCAATAAAGCGCAAAATGATTTATTGCAACATATTAAAGCGAAAGTCGGCAATGACTGGAATGCCATGATGGAAGAAATGGCGAGTTATCGACCAGGCTTCCAAGAAGTGAAATATTTAAAGGGTGAAGAGTAGCAGACAAGCAGGCAGCGTTGTCTGCTTTTTTTGATTGAGGCTCTCTTTCACTCATATAAGTCAATATAATTGACCTAATTCTGTTGGAAGCGTTATCCTAGAGTTGTATTAGAAATAGAGACAAAGGTGGAATGAATGATGAAGAAACGTGTCGGAGAGTATTTAATGGACTGTTTGAGCAACACGGGCGTTGAGAAAGTATTTGGTGTGCCGGGCGACTTCAACTTGGCTTTCTTGGATGATATTATCAGCCGAGACGATATTGAATGGGTCGGCAACACGAATGAATTGAATGCAAGTTATGCAGCGGATGGTTATGCGCGCATGAAAGGTATCAGTGCGATGGTCACAACGTTTGGTGTAGGCGAGTTGTCTGCGGTGAATGGTGTCGCAGGCTCTTATGCGGAACGTGTGCCGGTGATTGCTATTACTGGTGCGCCTACGCGTGCGGTTGAGAATGCGGGCAAATATGTGCACCATTCTCTTGGTGAAGGTACGTTTGATAATTACCGCAAGATGTTCAAAGAGATTACGACAGCGCAAGGTTACATTACACCTGATAATGCACAAACGGAAATTCCGCGTTTATTGAATGCGGCGTTAGCTGAGAAACGTCCGGTGCATTTGCATTTGCCGATTGACGTGGCGATGACAGAAATTGAGGTGGACACTGCTTATGGAGTGCCGGAACGTCAACCTCATGATGTCTCAAAATATATTTCTATGGTAAAAGATAAATTGGAAAGTGCTTCTCAACCTGTAATTATTGCAGGTCACGAAATTAATAGTTTCAAATTGCATGCAGCATTGGAAAAATTAGTAAATCAAACGCATATTCCTGTAGCGCAATTATCGCTTGGTAAAGGCGCGTTTAATGAAGAAAATCCTTATTATATGGGGATTTATGACGGCTCGATTGCCGAAGAAAATATTCGCGATTATGTAGATAATAGTGATGCAATCTTGAATATTGGAGCGAAATTGACGGATTCTGCGACAGCTGGATTCTCATTCGGATTTGATATTGACGATGTCGTGATGTTGAATCAACACAATTTCAAAATGAATGAAACAGTGGCAGAAGATGTAACATTGCCAGATTTAATGGATGGCTTGTTGGAAATGGATTATGTGAATGAAGCGGATTATCCGAAATTCAAACGTCCGGAAGCGGGTCAATATGACTTGAATGGCGATGTATTAACACAAGAAACTTACTTCAAAATGATGCAAGATTTCTTGGCACCTTCCGATGTGATTTTAGCTGAACAAGGCACTTCTTTCTTTGGCGCTTATGATTTAGCGTTGTATAAAGACAATAAATTCGTGGGACAACCTTTATGGGGCTCTATCGGTTATACATTGCCAGCTACAATTGGTACACAAATTGCAGATTCGAACCGTCGCAACTTATTGTTGATTGGTGACGGCTCATTGC
Organism: Staphylococcus debuckii; assembly: GCF_003718735.1. Lineage (NCBI taxonomy): Bacteria > Bacillati > Bacillota > Bacilli > Caryophanales > Staphylococcaceae > Staphylococcus > Staphylococcus debuckii. The sequence goes on from NZ_CP033460.1 coordinate 605,685, forward strand.
AATTGACGGTACAAGGTATTTCTACTATGATTCGCCAAGGTCTGAAACCGGTAATGTTCGTGATTAATAATGATGGTTACACTGTTGAACGTAAAATTCACGGTGAAAATGAACCGTATAATGATATTTACATGTGGGATTACAAAGCTTTACCTGCAGTCTTTGGCGGCGAAGATGTGGTGAAAGTGCATGATGTTTCTACAAGTGAAGAATTAGATCAAGCTTTTGAAGCAATTAAGGCTTATCCAGATATGATGCACTTTGTAGAAGTTAAAATGGCAATGCATGATGCGCCGCATAAATTAGAAGCAATTGGTAAAGCGTTCGCTAAACAAAATAGTTAATAAAACTTGATGTGCCTCGGTTAATTTTTTAACCGAGGTTTTTTAATGTGAAATTTACTATATATGGGTAGAGGATTTTGGATGGGTGATACACTCACCAAAGCTTTCTTTTAAAAAATATTTATTCGGTTAAAAAGAATAATTATGCAAAATTTACGTATATTAAGTTCGTTCAATTCGTTAAATTTTAATTTAACACTACACTATGGCCGGTTTCTCGGGTTGAAACGCTTACAAAAAATATATATTTATTCATTGGAAACAATATTTTAATCTGCATGAATTTGCATTATTATAAATAATTCGTTACTGTCTTTATGTAGCTATTAAATAAGTTGTTGAGATAGGTATGTTTCTCGGGGAAATGAATTATATATTTTTCTCAACACAAAAATATAAATAGGGAGTGCAAATACATTGCAAAAAGCTAAAAAAGAAAGCAAAGCGAAAAAGTCCCACATTATGGACTGGACGACCTTTTATGGAACGGTTATCGTGCTGCTCATTGCGGTAGTTCCGATGATGGCCTTTCCGAAAGCGAGTCAAAAAGTCATTACAGACATTAACGAGTCGATTTCGAATTCGATTGGCGCTGTTTATCTGACGTTGGGCCTCGTAATTTTAGGCTTCGTGCTTTACATTGCATTCGGTAAATATGGAAATGTGACTTTAGGTAAAGCGAGTGACCGTCCGGAGTTCGGTAATTTCAGCTGGGCTTCGATGCTGTTTTGTGCGGGTATCGGTTCTGATATTTTGTATTGGGGCGTCATTGAATGGGCGTATTATTATCAAGTTCCGCCGCATGGAGCGAAAGGTATGACCGACCACGCGTTGGAATATGCCACAATGTACGGTATGTTCCATTGGGGACCTATTGCGTGGGCGATTTATGTGTTGCCGGCATTGCCGATCGGTTATTTAGTCTTCGTGAAGAAGAAACCGGTTTATAAGATCAGCCAAGCATGCCGTCCGATTTTGAAAGGACAAACGGATAAATTGCCTGGTAAGATTGTCGACATTCTGTTTATCTTCGGATTGCTCGGCGGTGCAGCGACTTCATTAGCTTTAGGTGTGCCGATGATTTCTGCTGGTATTGAGAAGTTAACAGGATTGGACGGCAGTAATATGGTACTACGTTCGATTATTTTGTTAACGATTACAGTAGTGTTTGCGGTCAGTTCTTATACTGGCTTGAAAAAAGGAATCCAACGTTTGAGTGACGTCAATGTTTGGTTGTCATTCTTACTATTAGGTTTCGTGTTTGTAGTAGGACCGACTGTCTTTATCATGAATACGACGGTAACGAGTTTCGGTAACATGTTGAAAAACTTCTTTGAAATGGCCACTTGGCTGGAACCGTTCGGCGGTATTGATGGGCGTAAGCTGACACACTTCCCGCAACAATGGACAATATTCTATTGGTCATGGTGGATTGTGTACGCACCATTTATTGGACTATTCATTGCGCGTATCTCTAAAGGCCGTACGTTGAAAGAAGTTATCTTGGGTACGATTGTGTACGGAACATTAGGTTGTGTTCTATTCTTTGGTATCTTTGGTAACTATGCAGTTTATTTACAAATCACACATCAATTTAATGTAGTAGAATTCTTAAATACACATGGTACTGAATCAGCAATTATTGAAGTTATGCATCAATTGCCATTCGGTAACATCGTAGTGGTCTTGTTCTTAATTTCCGCTTTCTTATTCTTGGCCACAACATTCGATTCAGGCTCATACATTTTAGCAGCCGCTTCTCAAAAGAAAGTGTTAGACGAACCATTGCGTGCCAACCGTCTATTCTGGGCGTTCGCACTTTGCTTGCTGCCTTTCTCATTAATGCTTGTAGGCGGACAACGCGCGCTCGAAGTTTTAAAGACGGCGTCGATACTGGCTTCTGTGCCATTAATCGTCATATTCGTCTTTATGATGATATCCTTTATCATCACCTTGTCGCGAGATCGGATTAAGCTTGAATTAAGGGCTGAACGACTGAAAAAAGCAGAGCAGCGGGTGTTGAATATGCATGAAATCGCTGAAAATAGAGATAATGACACACCGCTGAAATAACAATCTAAAAGCACCAGAATCCTTTGGTTGAAGGGATTCTGGTGCTATTTTTGTGTGGTGGTATGAGCGTCGGTGGTGAGGGAGCGCGTGGTAGATGGCGATGTGTCTTGTTGGCGGGTATATTGCTTGAGATTGGTGTGGACATGATGGATTAATGTGGAAATTGGTCAAGAATTGTGTGAACGTGTCCAATAAATGGATATATTGGCCAAGATGGAGGGCAACGTGTCCAATAAGTGGATATATTGGCCAAGATGACAGGGGGACATACTGAAATTTGAGGTTTTTAGACACAACTCGGAAACTAGTGTCTAAATTAGGGTGTTTTCTAGACACAACTCGGAAACTAATGTCTAGAATAGGGTGTTTTCTAGACACAACTTGAAAACTAGTGTCTAGATTCCTAGCTTTTCCAGTAATTTTTAAAAAAATAGTGCCTAGAACTTAATTTTTTCTAGACACTTACTTATTTGATGAACCAATATAAAAATGTAACTCCTAATTCTCGACTATACTCCGATACAAGCACTCACTATTCCTCAGGTATTGGGAAATATTTGAAAATCTCGCCGCTTTGGATGGCGTCGCTGATTTGTGACAGCCATTTATAATAAACAATTGAATGTTCGAGCTGTGCATACACTTTTTCAGCATGTTCTCTCGTTTCTGAATCTACATCATCTGCCTCAAGAATTTTTTTGATAATCTCCACTGATTCTTTTAAAGATTCCATATTTACAGTGATTTCGCGATTGAATTTAATGTTGAAGAAATTACGGAAGAATAAAAAGAAATCTTTTTCCGCTACAAAGTGTTGTTTACGACTGCCGCGTGTAAATTGTTGTTTCACTAAGTCATACTCTTGCAGTTTTTTTACACCTGTACTCATACTTGGTTTGCTCATTTGCAGTTCCTCTCGCATTTGATCGAGGGTCATGCTGTCTTCGAATACCATTGTGCCGTATAAGTTGCCGACACTACGATTGATACCATATAAATCCATTGTTTCACCAATGGCACTGATTACTAAATCCTTGGCTTCGTCAATTTCTTGTTCATATTTATTAGAACTTGCCATACTAAACCTCCGTCTACTGCATTTACATTTATTTTAGAGTTAATTAATGAATTAGTCCAATGCTGGTGGGAAAAACAAAGAGAGAGCAGAGTTTCTCATTGATTCGAATTCAGACTTTGTATTCACCAGCATGTTGTGATATACGGGCTTTCGATAGCAGGATTTTTGATAATAAGTGCGCAAGGCGAGCTAAACCAAAGAGCGGTTTACTCTTCTTGCTTCTTATTACTCAAATCCTAAACGCTGTCTCCAGCACCTCGGGCTACAAAGTGCAGGTTTCTCGGCAATAAGGCGTCACTCGCAAAAATCAAAGAGCGATTTCTGCTCGTGCCTTCTTATTGCTCGCAACCTAGACGCACTTTTCCGCACCTTACTTTTCACCTGATTTGACTTTGTTCTCTTTTCCATGCTAACATAAAGTCTGTAAAATTCGTTAAATAAAAATTTAACAAAGTTAACGGAGGTCGAAATGATGGAACTTGTAAACCATTTATCTCGCCAACATTTTATTGACGGCGAATGGGTAGATAGTGCTAATAAAGCAACACGCAAAATTATCAATCCGTACAACCAAGAAGTGATTTTTGAAGTCGCAGAAGCAGCACCTGAAGATGCTAAACGTGCCATCGAGGCTGCAAGACGCGCATTTGATGAAGGCGAATATGCCAATGAAACAAGTGAAGTCAAAGGACAGAAAGTCAGAGCTGTCGCTGATAAGATAAAAGAAAATCGTGAAGAGTTAGCGAAACTTGAAACATTAGATACAGGTAAAACTTACGAAGAATCATTAGCAGATATGGATGATATCCATAACGTATTTATGTATTTTGCAGGACTTGCAGATAAAGACGGCGGTGAAGTGATTAACTCTCCAATTCCAGGAACAGAAAGTAAAGTCTTGAAAGAACCTGTAGGAGTAGTAACACAAATTACACCTTGGAATTATCCGTTATTGCAAGCATCTTGGAAAATCGCACCTGCACTTGCAACAGGTTGCTCACTGGTAATGAAACCAAGTGAAATCACACCGCTTACTACAATTCGTGTTTTCGAATTGATGGAAGAAGTCGGTTTCCCTAAAGGTGTAATCAACTTGATTTTAGGTGCCGGTTCAGAAGTCGGCGACGTATTATCTGGCCATCCAGATGTCGACCTCGTTTCTTTCACAGGCGGTATTAAAACAGGTAAACACATCATGAAACAAGCTGCTGACCATGTTACAAACGTAGCATTAGAACTTGGCGGTAAAAATCCAAACGTTATTTTTGAAGATGCTGACTTTGAGTTAGCAGTCGATCAAGCACTTAACGGCGGTTACTTCCATGCTGGTCAAGTATGCTCAGCAGGTTCACGTATTATCGTGCAAAACAGTATTAAAGATAAATTCGAGAAAGCATTAATTGACCGAGTTAAAAAAATTCGTGTCGGTAATGGTTTTGATGAAACAACTGAAATGGGACCTGTCATTTCTGCGGAACATTTAGCTAAAATTGAAGGCTATATGGATGTCGCTAAAGAAGAAGGCGCGACAATTGCCACAGGAGGCAAGCGTCCAGAACGCAAGGACTTACAAGATGGTTTCTTTTTCGAACCGACAGTCATCACGGACTGTGATACTTCAATGCGTATCGTGCAGGAAGAAGTTTTCGGACCGGTCGTTACGGTTGAAGGCTTTGAAGATGAAGCGGATGCTGTGCGCTTAGCGAATGATTCTATTTATGGACTTGCCGGCGCGGTGTTCTCTAAAGATATCGGCAAAGCGCAACGTGTCGCTAGTCGCATGCGCATGGGTACAGTTTGGATCAACGACTTCCACCCATACTTCGCGCAAGCACCTTGGGGCGGTTATAAACAGTCAGGTATCGGCCGTGAATTAGGAAAAGAAGGCCTTGAAGAGTACCTCGTTTCTAAACATGTCTTAACGAATTATCAACCAGAACCGGTGAATTGGTTCCAAGGTTAAATTTAAAGTATCGATAGAGCGAGCAAAGCAGGATGTGTCTCTATAAGCCCCTGCTTTCCCGCTTTATTTTTTGACAAAAGGTTGAACAAAGCTGAAATCGCTACATTTATTCAGCATCAAACTAACCATAATAATAGGAGGATATAAATATATGGCAACATCTTATGATTATGATTACATTATTATCGGCGGCGGAAGTGCTGGATCAGTACTCGGCAACCGTTTAAGCGTTAACCCGAACAATGAAGTATTAGTATTAGAAGCAGGACGCAGCGACTATTTCTGGGATTTATTCATTCAAATGCCCGCTGCATTAATGTTCCCATCAGGCAACCGTTTTTACGACTGGATTTATAGTACCAACAACGAACAACATATGGGAGGACGCCAAGTCGCACATGCGCGTGGTAAAGTGCTAGGCGGATCAAGTTCAATCAACGGAATGATTTATCAACGCGGCAACCCGATGGACTATGAAAAATGGGGTGCGCCTGAAGGTATGAGTACTTGGGATTTCGCGCACTGCTTACCTTACTTTAAAAGATTGGAAAAGACATTCGGTTCGACGAAAGATGATGAATATCGTGGACACCACGGCCCAATCAAACTGAAACGTGGACCAGCGAAGAACCCGCTGTTCCAAGCGTTCTTTGAAGCGGGGGTACAAGCAGGTTATAACAAAACACCGGATGTTAACGGATTCCGACAAGAAGGCTTCGGACCTTTCGACAGCCAAGTGCATAATGGACGTCGTGTTTCTGCGTCACGCGCTTATTTAAGACCTGCAATGAAACGTAAAAACTTACATGTTAAAACACGTTCATTTGTGACTAAGTTAAACTTTGAAGGCAACAAAGTAACAGGCGTAACTTTCAAACGTAATGGTAAAGAACATACCGTGACTGCAAAAGAAGTCATTTTATCAGGTGGCGCATTCAATACACCGCAATTACTACAATTGTCTGGTATTGGTGATCCAGAACACTTGAAATCATTAGGCATCGAGCCACGTATCAACTTGCCAGGTGTCGGTGAAAATTTTGAAGACCATTTAGAAGTGTATATTCAACATGCAGCTAAACAACCAGTCTCTGAACAACCGAGCTTGAATTTATTAAGATGGCCATGGATTGGTATGCAATGGATCTTCAGTCGTAAAGGCCCAGCAGCGTCAAACCACTTTGAAGGCGGTGGCTTTGTCCGCTCAAATGATGACGTGAAATATCCAAACTTGATGTTCCACTTCTTGCCGATTGCAGTACGTTATGATGGTCAGAAAGCCGATACAGAACATGGTTATCAAGTCCACGTTGGACCAATGTACTCTAATTCTCGCGGTCACTTGAAGATTAAATCTAAAAATCCATTCGAACATCCAGACTTTACTTTCAATTATTTATCAACTGAAGAAGATAAACGTGAATGGGTAGAAGCGATTCGTGTAGCACGTAACATCTTATCGCAACCCGCAATGGACCCATATAATGCAGGAGAAATTTCTCCAGGACCTGAAGTACAAACGGACGAAGAAATTTTAGATTGGGTACGTCGTGATGCTGAAACAGCGTTACATCCGTCTTGCAGTGCGAAAATGGGACCAGCTTCTGACCCTATGGCAGTGGTAGATCCATTAACAATGAAAGTACATGGTATGGAAAACCTACGCGTAGTCGATGCGTCAGTCATGCCGACAACAACAAATGGTAATATTCATGCACCAGTCTTAATGATTGCTGAAAAAGCAGCAGATATCATCTTAGGAAATGACCCTATGGAACCAGAATACAAAGATTATTATCAACATGGCGTGCATGATAAAGATGCAGGCACAGTAAAATAATATGAATAGTTAATTAAAAGTCCTCTGTTTAGAGGGCTTTTTTTAAAGTTTTATAAAGAGTGCTATTGTAATTTACAATAATTTTACATATAATTTATAGTGTTTTTACATTTAATATATCATAGTAATTTTCAAAAAAATTTTAATGTGCTTAATCTGCAAAAATTATAAACCATAGGTTTTTCAGTTTAGCTTTTTAATTTACATATACTTCTTTATTGCAAATATATAGAGAGATTGAGTTAAACTTGTGTCGACAAAAAGATTCTGTGGTACAAATTTTTAAAAATAGAACTATGTATATCTAAATTAATAAATCAAAAAGAGGTATGTAAATTGAAAAAAGTCATAATTTTTCAAGAGCAAAACACATTGTATATTGACTTTCGTGAATTTGAAAAAAGAATATTAGGTGTTTATATAAAAGACGAGACTAAAGAAATAAAATTAGAAAAATCGAATAACCAATACAAAATTGATTTGGAAAAAATAGCCAAAATATTTGAGAATCAAAAAAATGATAAAGTGAGTTTAATGATTAAACAATATCGTGGCAAACTAGAAATTCAAAGAAAATTAAATATTTATGAGATGAATATTTCTATAATAGGATTAGAAGGAGTTAAAGGTAATAATTTAACACTGTTTCCTTATATTACTAAAAGCGGATTTTTCCATTTTTCATTCGTTGATAATTTACCTAGACAAACTTATTTTTCGAGAAGACATATTGATAAACTAGTAATTAAATCTAATAAAGTATTAGTCGAAGGTAAATTTACTTTGCATAATTCTACTTTAGAGGATGCTAATTTAGTTATCTGTACTCGTTTATCTAGTGAAGAAACAAAACTAAGAATGCAAACTAGTTATATAGGATTTAATAAATTATTGTTAACCAAGGCCTATAGCTATAAAGTTGAATTCTATAAGCAACTTGAAGAATTTTTACATTATAAATTTAACAAAGAAGATATAGTTGATATTTATTTAGAGCTTCAAACCAAAGAGTATAGACAACCAATAAGAATAAAGCTAGGCAACCCTAGAATATTAGTTGAACGATTTTTGAAAGGAAAAATAACCATACGAGATAATAATGAAGTTATTACAGCCGTTCCTTATTTTACTATGAAAGGAAGAAATCTATCCTTCCGAATTAATCGCATCAGTCAAGAAAGTTTTAAAGCTTATAATTCAGCTGTTCATAATAGAAGAATGCCAAATTCTAAAAAAGATATTTGGGTTATTGGAGAAAAATATTATAAAGCACAAGATAACGGTTACCATTTCTTTAAATATTTAAGAAATAATCATCCTGAAATCAATGCTTACTATGTTATTGACAAAGAGTCGGCAGAAGCTCGAAATGTAAAACCTTTAGGTAATATTATTGATTTTCAATCACCTGAGCATTACGAAATAATGCCTAAAGCTAAATACATTTGTACTACACACCATCCGGAATTGATATTCCCTACACAAAGTGAAGAGTATGTAAAAAAAGTTAATGGCACAAGAATATTTTTACAGCACGGAGTCTTAGGAACAAAGAATTTAACTAATATAAATGGAAAACAACTCAAGGATTTCAACGTTGATATGTTTATTACAAGTTCAGATAGAGAGAAACAAATCGTAGTGAGAGATTTAAAATTTGATGATTATCAAGCTAAAGTCACTGGACTTTCAAGGTTTGATAGTTTATTTGACGACAATACACCAAATAAAAATCAAATTCTTATTATACCTACTTGGCGTGATTGGATTACTAATATAGATGCTTTAAAAGTCTCAGATTACTTGCAAAGATTTAATGAGTTACTCAACAGCGATTCTCTAGAAAAATTAAATCAAAAAGGAATGAGTATTGCTTTTTGTCTTCATCCAAACATGCAACCATATATTGATTTGTTTGATGTGCCTGAATTTATTAATACAATTAAACAAGGCGATGTGGAAGTGCAAGAATTGATTAAAGAAAGCGCTTTGATGATTACTGATTATTCAAGTGTAGGTTTTGATTTCAGCTTTTTAGAAAAACCAGTAATTTACTACCAATTTGACAGAGACCGCTTCATAGGTCGATCTCCTTCTCATTTAGATATTGAAAGAGAGTTACCAGGTATTATTGTTAATAGTTTGGATACACTAGAAAAAACATTAATGGAATTTGAACAAAACAACTTTGAAATTGGACATCAGCTCTTAGAAAGAATAAATAATTTTAATCCGTTCAGAGACACAAATAATTCTGAAAGAATTTTTAATGAAATTATCAATTTTAAGAAAGAAAACCGAATTAAAGATACTATTAAATATGATATTTTATCTCAGCACTTGTTTAAGCGTTTCAGAAAGAGCAAATATTATTTCAAAACAATGAAATTGTACAATAATATTGCTGCAACATACGGGAAGGTAGATTCTAATTTAATTGTTTTTGAAAGTAATGTTGGAAAATCAGTAAGTGATAGTCCTAAAGAAATATATGATGAATTGAAGAAAAGAAATCATAACTACAAAATTGTTTGGGTAAATAATTCTATTTATCCTTTTGACGACAATAAAGTGGTATCCGTAAAAAGATTAAGTCCTTCATACTATAGATATTTATCTAAAGCTAAGTTTTGGATAAATAACCAAAATTTCCCTCATTATATTAAAAAGAATAAAAACACTACTTATATACAAACTTGGCATGGAACACCGTTAAAAAGAATGATTAATGATTTAGAAGATGTAAAAGGCAGAGACGAAGGTTATAAAGAAAGGGTAAATAATGCGATAAGCAGATGGGATTATTTAATCTCTCCAAGTCCTTACGCTACTGAACATTTTAAGTCGGCATTCAATTATTCAAAAGAAATTTTAGAAGTCGGTTATCCTAGAAATGATATATTCCATAAGAAAAATGGAAATGAAATAGAAAACAAGAAGAGAATAATTAAACAAAAATTAGGTATACAAGATGATCGTAAAGTAATACTTTATGCACCAACTTTCAGAGATGATGAAGTAAGTGTTGCAAAAAAACACACAATCAGTTTGAAGCTTGATTTGAAAAAAATGCAGAAAGAGCTAGGGGATGAATATATTTTGTTATTACGTCCTCATATTATCATTAGTAATGCTTTACACATCGATCAATCATTATCTGATTTTGTTATCAACACAAGTAAATATAATGAAATTAGTGACTTATATTTAATTAGTGATATATGTATTACTGACTATTCTTCTGTTATGTTTGATTTTGCTAATACTAAGAAACCATTATTATTCTTTACTTATGACTTCGATCATTACAGAGATAACTTACGTGGATTTTATATGGATTTTGAAAAAGAAGCACCTGGTCCGTTGCTAAGAAACAACACTGAGTTAATTAATAGTATCAAGCATATAAGTGAATACCCTTCTAAGTATGAAGAAAAATATCAGGAATTTTATCAGAAATATTGCACTTATGAACAAGGTAATGCTTCAGAGATAATTGTGGATAGTTTCTTTGATAAAATAGATTGAAATTACAGCTTTAATTCTAAAAAAGTAAAACAATGCAATAGTATTTGAAATTGAGATATTTTCCCTTTAAGCGTCCCTCATATGAGGGGCGTTTTTTATTACTTCGATTATTCCTATTCAACCTGTACTAAAAAATTGAATATAACGTAAATTACATTTTCTTTTGTTGGTGTATATTTTGATTCGGTAATCAAGTATGTTTGCTGGAACATAATTGTAAATTGAATGTAAATATCGTTAATTTGAAGTTGATAATTTAACAGTATCATTAAAATATTGTTAGCTTAGGTTTAGATTTGTTAAATAATAATTTTGATTCTGAATAATGATTGAATACTTTTTAGAGGATAGACTATACTGTTACTAAATTGAAACATAATATCTGTGCGGAGAGCATGCAGCGAATTTCAATTACGTTAGGGTATGCTCAATTTATTTTTTATAAATTCCGTTAATGATGAAGACAACTACGAATCGACGTGTATGAGTAATGTTTACTTTTTTAATAGAGAGAAATCAAAGGAGAAGATAGCAATGCAAATACCATTTAGTCCGCCACAAATCTCTGAAGACGCTATTGATAGCGTAGTGGAAACATTAAGAAGCGGTTGGATCACAACTGGACCAAAGACCAAACAATTTGAAGATGCTTTAACAGAATACATGGGTACGCAAGGTACGGTGTGCATGAATTCAGCTACTGCAGCTTTAGAAATGACTTTGCGATTATTAGGCATCGGACCTGGAGATGAGGTTATTACTTCTGCCTATACATACACAGCTTCCGCTTCAGTCATTGATCATGTCGGCGCCCAAATCGTATTAGTCGATACGCAGAAGGATTCTCTTGAAATGGACTATGCACAATTAGAAGAAAAGATTACAGAAAATACGAAAGCGATTATTCCTGTAGATATTGCTGGTCAATTGTGTGATTATGAAAAGATTTTTGAAATTGCGGAAAATAAGCAAGCATTATTTTCAACTGAAAATGAAATCCATCAAAAATTGAATCGAATCGCGGTCATTGATGACGGGGCGCATTCATTCGGTGCTAAGAAAGGTGAGTTGCGAAGCGGTCGTTTTGCAGACTTCACAACTTTCTCGTTCCATGCAGTTAAAAATTTAACGACTGCAGAAGGTGGCGCGGTAACTTGGACAGAAGATTATGCCAAGTATGGTATTGATATCGCTAAAAGATTTAAAACTTCTATTTTACACGGCCAAAGCAAAGATGCATTTTCTAAAATGCAAAAAGGAAATTGGGAATATGACATTGAAGCGTTAGGCTATAAATTCAATATGACGGATATCAACGCGGCCATCGGATTGGATCAATTAGATAAGTACGAAGAGAACTTGAAACGTCGCAAAGAAATCGTGAAGCTATATGAAGCACATTTAAATCCTGAATTATTAACTACTTTGAAACACTTTGATAATGACAAGGAATCAAGTTGTCACTTATTCCTAACATGGATTAAAGGAGCTTCAGAAGAACAACGTAATCAAATTATCACACGTCTAGCTGAAGAAGGCATTGCGTCTAATGTACATTACAAACCGCTTCCGATGTTCACGGCATATCAAAATTACGGTTTTGATATCAAAGATTATCCTAATGCTTATGCGCATTATAAAAATGAATTATCGTTACCTTTATATCCTCAACTCACTGACGAAGAAGTAGAATACATCGTAAAACATGTGAATCAAGCAGCAAATGAGGTTTTAATATGAAGAAAATATTAATTTTAGGTGTAGCGCCCGTGCAAGCAGAAGCTATTGAAAAATTGAATGATATGGGATATGAAACCTATGCGCTTGCAATGAAGAAAGACGGACCAGGCGCGGATGCAGCTCAGCACTTTGCAGAAATTAATATTATAGATGAAACGGCAGTAGCTGAATATATCCGAGAAAATAAAATTGACGCTGTATATTCTGTCGGCTCGGATTTAGCTATGCCTGTAGCTAATAAATTATCTGAAGAACTAGATTTGCCGCACTTTGTAAGTTATGAAACTGCCTATGCATGTAATCATAAAGATGACATGCGTAATCGGACGAAAGGCATCACAGGTTCTGTCCCTTTTGAAATTACTCAAGATGCCAACCATAAAACAGCAATTGAGTATCCGGTTTTCGTAAAACCTACAGACGGACAAGGGCAACGCGGTATTTCTTTAGTAGAAACAGAAGCGGAATTACCTGCAGCAATCGAAAGAGCTGTAGATCATTCAAGAGAAGGCGCTGCGATTATTGAACGCTATATAGAAGGTTATGAAATCAGTGTGAATGGTTACGTAGTAGACGGCCAGCTGCAATTCACACTCGTTTCCATGCGTGAAACATGGCCGCAACACCCAGGTCTTATTCATAAGCATGTGATTGATCCAGAAACCAAGTTTCCTATGGCATCAATCGAAGCTGCCATCCAAGCACATTTAGAAACCTTGCATATCGATAATGGGCCAGTTTACGCGCAAGTGAAAGTGATGAATGATGAAGCTTTTATTATTGAAATTACACCGCGATTTGATGGGTGTCATATGCACAAATTAATTCAATACTACAATGAAGATGATTTACTGGGAAAAACATTCAAACACCTTTTAGAAGGTGAAAAACCTTCATTTACAAATCAAAAAGAAGTACACCCAGTTGTTTTAGAATTTATGTGTGAGGTTCCTAATCAGACCATCGATTATCAACAGTTTGAAACACCTGAGGGCACAGTAGAATCCTATCGTTATTACAGCCAAGGTGATATGATTCGTCCAGTCAATGGTGTTTATGATAAAGTCGGCTTCTTTATTTATCCTTTAAAAAAGGAGGAAAACTAAATGGCCTTTCGAATCACAGGAGGAACAGGTCTTTTAGGTCGTTACTTTACTGAATTGTTAGAAGAGCATAATGAAGAATATACAGTGCTGTCACGCCAAGCCGCTCATCTTGAACAACATCCTCAACGCATCCAGACTGATTACTCTCAAGCATCTTTAGAAATGATTTTTCAAGAGGGTGACATTATTGTTCACTTAGCAGGTGGCAGGGGGCCGAAGAAAGAAATCAGCGCTTATACTTCAGAATTGCAGCTGGCGCAAAATATTTTTGATGCGGCAGCTGCCAAAAAGTGCAAGAAAGTGATTGTGGCTTCTTCTATCTCTGTCTATTCAGAAACTGAAACTTTGCCATGGCAGGAAAACGCCGCAAGCGAAGCGATGCCCAAGTCATTATACGGTTTGAATAAAAGATATATTGAAATGTTGGCAGATTATTACACAGTACATTTCGGTTTGGATATCACTTGTTTACGCTTTTCACATTTATTCGGCGCTAACGAGCAAAATAATTACATGATTAATTATTTTATGCGCTTAGCGTACTTAAACCAACCACTCACAGTGATGGGGGCGAGCAATGTGAAACGAGAATTTCTGTATGCTAAAGATGCTGCACAAGCGATTTGGCAGGCGAGTCAGCAGGAAACGAAAGCCTTGATTTTAAATGTCAAAGGCAGTGAAACATTGACCAACCTCGAAGTGGCTGAACAGATCAACACAGCGTTTGCTAACCAGGCACCGATTGAACGCAAAGATGAAGATGTCAAAGATTTCTTTGCGCCTTCTTATATGAATGGTACGCGAGCTGAAGCAGCCATAGCTTATACACCACAATATGCTTTTGGCGAAGCCTTGCAAGAAATTTATCACGAAATGGAGCTACATGATGATGAAATACCAGAAAAATATTAAACGTGTATTAGATGTAGTGTTGTTTATCGCATTATTGCCGATACTCTTATTAGTAGCTTTGCCGGTCGGTCTGGCAATTAAAGCAGAAGACCGTGGAAGCATTCTTTATAACGGGAAACGCCTTGGAGCAGGCATGCTCCCATTTAAGATGCATAAGTTCAGAACTATGAAAGAAAACGCAGCAGATATCCGTAATGAAGACGGTAGTACATTTAACAGTGACAATGATCCACGTGTTACACGTATTGGCAGCTTTTTAAGAAAATCCAGTATAGATGAATTGCCTCAGCTCTTAAATGTCTTAAAAGGAGATATGAGTTTTGTTGGGCCACGTCCAAGCCCGCTAGGCAATGAAGAGCGTTATCCTGATTATTATATTGAGAAGTTTCATGTGAAACCAGGCATTACAGGCTTGACGCAAGCATTGCTCAGAAATAGTGCTTCGATGGAAGAACGTATGCGTTTAGATGCATTTTATGCACAAAATGTCGGCTTTAAAATGGATGCATTTATTATTTATAAAACAATAGCTACAGTCTTGTTGCAAAAAAATATCAATCAGAAATAGAAGGGGAAGGAAACCATATGCATAAAGAATTGATTCTGTTGACGAATTATTTCCCTTATTACAAAGGTGAGGAATATTTAGAAGAAGAAATTAATTATCTTGCAGAAGAGTTTGATCATATTACGGTGATTCCTACGATGGTAAGCCCATCCATGCAGTTAACACGTACTGTTCCAGGCTCTGCTACTGTCTTGGATCTGCCTTTTCCGCAAGGGTTGAAGAATAAAGCAGTGAACTTTCTGAAGACAGCGCCGCATATTATGTTGAATCGCAGTCGTCTGAAAGGGATTGGTCAGAATGCAGGTTCGCTCAACCCTTATAAATGGATGTATAATCTGTACTTTGAAGCGCGTACAGATGCCATTTATTATGATTTGGTTCATTCGGGTTTGCTGCCGGAAAATGACAAAGATACTCAATTGTACCTTTATAGTTATTGGTTCTATATTACTGCCAACTTAGGTACCAAGCTGAAATATGAGTATTATGGTGATACTTCAATTCCGTTGATTTCTCGTGGCCATGGCTATGATGTCAATGACTATATCAAACCTTTTAGTTTCTTGCCTATGCGTAAAGGGATGTTGTCACGTGTCGATACGCTTTATCCTGTATCGGATACCAGCAGTCAATATTTGCAGAAGAAATTCCCGAAATATGCTGATAAGATAGAAACAAGACGTTTAGGGGTCGGGAAGGGAGATTTCCAAGTTTCTGAACGCAATCCGATGTTGATTGTGAGTTGTTCAACGATTCGCCAGTTGAAACGTTTAGATGTCATTATCGATGCTTTAGCGCAGTTGAATGAAGCGGGTTATGTATTTAAATGGGTACATATCGGTGATGGTCCGGATACTGAAAAGATTAAAGCACGAGCTGCTGAAAAATTAAATGCAGATGAATATGAATTTATCGGGCGTCTACCAAATCAAGAGGTGCGTCAATGGTATCATGATTATAATCCTTCACTGTTTGTGAACACTTCGGAATCAGAAGGGGTGCCGGTTTCAGTCATGGAAGCCATGGCTAATGCGATTCCGGTAGTTGCATCAGACGTAGGAGGCACCGCAGAAATCGTGAAACCTGAATATAATGGTTTGCTGATCGGCGCTGATTTAAGCGTGGATGATACAGCCTCTGCGATTGAAGATTTTATTCAAATGTCAGATGAACAGTATCTGTATTATGCTGAGGGTGCTTATCAAAGCTGGAAAGATTTAAGTGACTCAGAAACACTCTATACCTCTTTTGCGCAAGCGTTAGTCGAGAGAGGACAAGATTGCAAATAGCATAGTGAAATGTGAAGTGCGGCATGACGGCATTGGAGAGGCAGGTTGGGAATTGGTGTGAAATTGTATCAATCTTTTCTTGATGTATTGGTGTGAATGCTTATTGCGAGAAGCAGTCGCTTTCAAATGAGGCGCAGCGCCGATTTAATGCAATTCGATATCACCTATGATAAAACGATTAAAATTAATTTATAAAAATGCAACGTTCGAAATACAAAATAAAAAGTAATGAATGAGTGAGTAGGTGGGAGTTTGACCAGATTATTAAGATGGAGCATACTTGGTGCGGCAGTGATAGTCCTCGCATTGGGAATAATATTCTCAAATATCAATTTGCTATTTAGTGCGCTCTTGTTATTCTTTCTGAACAATATTATATATGGATTTGAATCGTTCAACAGACGGATCATTTTCTTTATGTTTAATGTGACTTTCTTTGTTTTTTTAATGGGAAGAATGTTTGTCAGCCAAGTCTTCCACTACAAAGAAAAGGAATTTAAATTATTAGGGACTTACTTTACGGATCAGTCTACGATTATCAATATTTTGATTATGCTGAGTTTAAGTTTGTTCTGTTTATACTTAGGTTATGCACTGCTAGATCGTAACATTCATCGCAGTTTCGATCGCTATATTCCTGAAGAAACGGATTATATTAGAAATATTCGTACCATCAGCTTAATTGTCTTTGCGATTGCAATTGTCTTTAAATTGATTTATTTAGCTGGTGCCA
Source organism: Staphylococcus debuckii (assembly GCF_003718735.1). Taxonomy (NCBI): domain Bacteria; kingdom Bacillati; phylum Bacillota; class Bacilli; order Caryophanales; family Staphylococcaceae; genus Staphylococcus; species Staphylococcus debuckii. Next base: position 622,859 of record NZ_CP033460.1, read on the forward strand.
TTCAAGCATCACAATCACTAGGTTATTATGCCTATTTTTCAACTTTTAAATCGAGTTTGCCAGGACCCTTAGTTTTAATCAGCAGAATGTTCCCGATTGCTTTTTTCGTCTATCTCGCAACGTTGCCTGCTATTAAACGGGCTTGGATTCCGATTCTTGCTTATCTATTTGTAGATGGTCTATCAGTTTTAACAGGTTCGCGTTCTGATTTTATGTTGGACGTATTGATTCTGTTTATCTATTTCTGTTACCGAAATCAAATTGCAGAGAAAACGCAGACGTATAAATGGTTCGGAAAGAAGACTTTGATTACAGGTATTATTGCGGCGCCTGTGCTTTTGGCTTTAATGAACTTTGTAGGGAATAACCGTGGCAGCACGTCGACTAGCAGTAATTCAGTGCTGGACTCTTTAATGTCGTTCTTCTTTTCCCAAGGAATCAGTGTGAACGTCATCGGTTATACGATTGAAAAAGCAAAAGAAATTCCAGATAAAATTTATTCAATTGGACCTTTAACAGAATACATTAAATTCAATTTGTGGGGTAATTTGACTGGCGGACATGGAGGTTGGTCAGGCCAATCTGTAGATCGTGCATTGGAAGGGTATCAATATTCTCATACGATTTCTTACGTCATAATGAAAGATTTGTATTTAAAAGGTGTAGGTTACGGCTCAAGTTTCGTGGCTGAACTGTATCATGACTTCGGGTATGCCGGTATTATTCTCGGCAGCATGATTATTGGATTATTGATCGGATGGTTTACTAAAATGCTGACATCTAAGCATATTATCGTGATTGCAATTGCTTTAATTATGGCTAGAATGACTTTATTTATTCCACGTGCCAGCACAATTGCATTTATCATCGATACATTCTCACCAGCGAATATCTTTACAGCTATCGTGATTTTTGCCGGCGAACGTGTGTTACGACCTTATCTCAATCGCAGAAGGAAAAAATCATAAACGGGAGCTAATAGTATGAATCAAAGAAGAGCTGGAGCAATTATTTCCTACATATCCATATTCGGTAATATTTTAGTAGCGGTGTTATATACACCTTTCTTCATCCGTACGCTCGGAACTTCCGAATATGGATTATATAACTTAGTCCTTTCATTCTTAGTTTACTTGAATATTATGGACCTTTCATTCGGGAATACGATTGCTAAATACCTATCACAAAACAGAGTCAACGGCTCTAAGAAACAAGAGTCGCGTATCCTCGGCAATATCTTGAATATTTATTTCTTGTGCTCGCTCATGATTGGATTGTTGGGCGTGATTTTGTATTTTAATGCAGATGCTATCTTCGGTCAGTCTCTTGGACCGAAGCAATTATCAGAACTGAAATTGATGTTGATTTTTATCATTATCAATATCATGATTTCATTTTATCCAGGTATCTTTAATGGTATCTTACAAGCCTATGAATATTTTGCGATTGCAAAAACAATGCTGCTCATTCGTGTCATAGCACCTTCTATTATTGCAACGCCATTTTTATTAATGGGTTATGGGGCAGTGACAATTATCGTTATTACTTTAAGCGTTAACTTTTTAGTCTTAGTGCTTGGAATGATAATGTGTCGATCACGTGTGCAGATCAAATTTGATTGGCGCGGTTCGGTGAATCTTACAAGTTTAATTCAGCAGAAAGAATTAAATGTTTATCTAGGCCTCGTGCTAGTCTCAATTGCCATTGAACAATTGACTTTAAACTTCGGCCAAATGATATTAGGTGCCATTAACGGTACAGTAGCAGTTGCGATATTTGTTATCGCTGTGCAGTTTGTTAAGATTTTCCAGCAGTTTGCGACTTCTATCAATAATGTGACTTTCCCGAGATTTTCCATGTTAGTAGTGGAGGGAGCCGATAACGATACGTTATTAAATGAAATGACGCGTGTCAGCCGGATTCAATTGATTGTATTAACATTTATTTTATCAGGCTTTGTTATTTTCGGTGAAAACTTTATTGTGATTTGGGCAGGCCCCGATTTCAGACCTGCATACATCATGACGGTAGTATTAATGTTTACGATTACCTTCCAGCTTTCGCAATTGCCGGCTGTGAGTATTATTCAAGCACATAACCGCCAGACATTCCGTTTTATTGTCTTAGCAGCAACCTTGTTGATTGCTATCGTAGGGGCAGTGATTACGGCACCGCAATACAGTGGCTATGGAGTCTCGTTATCAATCGGTATCTTTAGTTTCTTAGGTTACACATTGATAATGAATGTGTACTACCATCGAAAAATCGGATTGGATATGCAGAAGTTTTGGCTTGAAATGGGTAAAATCTGGTTGCCGATGATAGTAATGACTGCAGTTTACTATTTTGTTTATCAATGGATAGCTGAACATTTCGGCAAAGGTTTAATTATTTTAGGCATCAATATTATTGTGTATTCATTACTCTATTCTGTCGTATTATGGACTGTTATTATGAGTAACAGTGAAAAGAAAATCGCATATCATATTCTAAATCGCTTTAATCCTAAAAAAGGAAGTAAAGCACATTAAAAAAGAATCTTGCCCGAGAGCGAGATTCTTTTTTATATGAACTGCATGAAATGAGGTCGGCAGTTTTGTAATTAATTTTTAGTGAGACTGTTTTTCAGAAACGAATTCTTTATCATAGTAGTTGCTGCGGATACTCAATTCACTATCAAACTTTTTGAAACCGTCGCGTTCAATTAAAGTTTTTTCTTTTGAGAATAAATCTGTTCCGAGTCCAAGACGATGTCCTTTAATTTCTACACCCATAGCTGAAAGGATAGTTGGATAGAAATCAAGTGGCGCATATTGACGCTGTTTAGTTTGATGTGGTTTTACAGCAGGATTTAAAATCAAATTGAACACAGTACGATTGTATTTTGAATCGAAGTGCTTAAAGAATTTTTTATCCATACTGCGGTGATCCCCAGTAATAACAATAGTCGTATTATCGTAGAATGGTTGTGCTTGAATCCATTTAATAAATTTCACAGCTTCTTCATCAGAATAGGAGATTGCATTAGCGTATTGGCTTTTATGCGGAGTTGGCGCATTTTTTGAAAGGTAGCCGTCTGGGAAATGCGTATCTGCTGTTTCCATTGTGAAATTAAACGGTTTGCCTGCTTTAGAAAGACGTGTAATTTCATCTTTCGCAAATCCGTAAAGTTTGTCATCTTCAAATCCCCACCACACGTTGTAATCTTTAGGAATTAATTTTTGCTGACGCGCATATTTCACATCAAAGATTTTATAATGCCCGTGTGTAGTGAAGTAAGTTGTCAGACCGCCGAAATCAGCATCTGCACCGAACATAATTGTTTGGTTATAACCTTCTTTATGCAAGAGATCTCCGATACCGACTGCTCCTGGCAAGAAGTAACCAGATTTGCCATAGCTGTTCCCGTTCATCGGTATTTTCAGAGGAATCCCCATCCCCATATTGACCATACCAGCAACAGACCAACCTGAACCGTATATTTGCTGAGGTCCTCCAAATGGTTTGTCCGTATTGGAAAAATGAACACCCTCATTTGAAAGCTTTGTCAGATTCGGAATTAAATTTTCATCCATATAGCCACCTAGTGATTTAGAAGTATAAGAATTCTCCATTGATTCTAAGTAGATATGAATTAGATTGCGTTTTTGTTTCGGAAACTTCAAGTGTGCTGCTTCGCTAGTGACATAATTATCTTCAATATATTTTGAATCTTGATTATAGGCGCGATAGACTTCTGGGAGTTTCAATTTATTAGAACTGTAATAAAGACCAGAGATTAAAACTGCTGTCGCAATAATCAATAAACCGAAACGAATGACGGTACGTTTAAGGAATGTTTTGCACCTTGAGTTGTGAGCCATTGGATGTTGAAGCGGTTGAAAGCAATTAAGAACAACAGCGGCAATGAATAGAAGATGGCCTTTAAAATCGGACCATTCAACATTGCACTTGTCATATCGTCGCTTGTACCTTTAATTGGTGAATTGAGATTGAATAAGAATTGTTCCGGCGTAATATTACCGAAGAAATCAATAAACCAATCAGCAAAGAAAACTGCAAGCAAGCCAATGACAGTGAATAAAATAATTACTATATTGATGAGCGCATCTGTCCAAGCGCGCTTTGGTGCTTGATGTTCAAATTGCAAACGTCGATTCAACACGGCTTGCACTAACATTAAAATAGTTCCTAAAATACCAGCTAAAATAATATATTTTAAAGCAAAGGATGTTTGATACATTTTCGGTAATAAGGTATTCGGTTTATGAAGATAAAGAATCAATATACCGATAACGCTAGCGTTGATAAAGATAGTGTAGAAAAAGAATGAGGCGATCCATTTGAAAATGGAAACCTTGCGGCGGATTAATAAGCAATCGAGCACTGTAAATAGGATACCGATAGCCAAATAAATAACTAATTGAATCATGATGTTGTGTCTTCTCCTTAACTAGATGTTAAATATTGAATGTATTTCTCATATTAGAGGGTTGATAATATATAATTTTACTATCGGAGTAGAAAAAAGTCATTAGAAACTTTGGTGAACATTGAAAAAAAGATGAGACTTTCGTGGAGTGATAGCGGGAGATAGTTAGGTTGGGTTGAAAGAGGAAGACAACTCGGGATGGTGAGAGTGTATAGGCTGCGAGAGCGAGCTTCAACGCTTTGGCTCTCACAATGAGCCGGCAGCCTAACTTTTCGCCCCATACCATAAAATAGCCCGAGCCGCTCCCGTCGCTCCACACCTTTTTAAATATCTTCTTTAATTTTAATATTCACCAGTTTATTAAAAATTTCATCCAACTTCTCTAAAGATAATTTGCCACCGCTTTCGTTATTAATATTATAACAATTATCTACATGATTCCATTCACCCATCGCTTGAATAGAAGCTTCAAAGACACGTGCAACCAGACTGATAGGAATGTCGCTGTCGATTTCAATTTTATCTCTATTATTTTCAATATCTTCTCGTAATTTATCAATAAAGATAGAAGTTGCGGTTTCAAAGAATTTGGCATCATGTTTTTGCTTTTCACTAATCTTATTAATAGGAAAATCAATAAATGCAGCAATAGATTGGAAAGGCTGTTGAATACGTTCGCGAACATCTTTATCAAAGTAGTCTTGAGTTAGATTATGCAGTAAATAAGACAGTAAATCATATTTATCAAAAAAGTGTTTGTAAAAAGTAGTTCGGTGTACCAGCGCTTCTTCACAAATCATATTCACTGTGATGGAAGAAAAGGGTTTATTTTCAAGCAAACTCAACAGTGATTCTGATAAAGCGCGTTTCGTTTTAACCACGCGTAGATCTTTCGGGTTCAATTCTACATCTCCTCCTTAGTGTAGTTTAACCTTATAAATAGATTGAATTATATCTGTACAGGCAATAATTAACCATGTAGCATATGTGATACGTAATTAATCTACTGTGTAGAATAAACTATACTGTATATTTAAAGAGGAGGCAATACTTTGGCAAAGTTTCTTTATAAAATCGGTTCATTTATTGCGAAACACAAATGGTGGGCCCTTGTCGCATGGGTCGTCTTAATTGCAGCAGTACTTTCACCGATTGCAATAGATAAACCCAAATTTGATAACGACATCAAAATGACCGGTTTAAAATCTATAGACACGAATAAGAAAATAGAAAAGCATTTTAATGTAGATAGTGAAAAAGCCACCATTACAGTGGTGATGAAATCACATTCTAAAGATGGAATAGTGAAAAAAGACGTCATGAAAGACGTTCAAAAAACCTTAGATGACATCAAAGATGATGACAAACATGTAGATAAAATCACAGATCCATATAAAAACAGACAAATCAGCAAAGATAAAACTACAGCCTTTGCAGATATTCAATATGATGTTTCAGCTACATCCTTAAGTAATAAAAGTAAAGATAAAGTCACAGATAATTTAGATGACTTGAAAGATAAACATAATCTGGAAACTGAATTAACAGGTAATGGTATGAGCGGCAGCGTAGATACAGGTGGTGCTTCAGAAATCATCGGTATCGCAGTAGCCTTTATCGTCTTGTTAATTACATTCGGTTCATTTGTCGCAGCAGGATTACCGATTATTTCAGCGGTCGTCGGCTTAGTAACCAGCGTCAGCATTATCGGTTTAATGACTAAAATCGTGGATGTGCCGAACGTTACGCTCACACTCGCAGTCATGATTGGACTCGCAGTCGGTATCGACTACGCACTCTTTATCTTATTCCGATATCGTCAAATTATTAAAGAAGAGCGCGACGTTCCTAAAGCAGTCGGTTTAGCAATTGGTACGGCAGGCGGCGCAGTTATTTTCGCCGGTATTACCGTAATTATCGCAGTTTGCGGACTTGGACTTATCGGCATCAAATTCTTAGGTATCATGGGTTACATGTCAGCTATCAGTGTCTTCTTCGCAGTAATCAGTGCACTGATGCTAGTACCGGCGCTAATCAGTATTTTCCATAAAGCGATTCGACCGAAAGTAGAACGCAAATCACGTAAAACTGCAGACACACGCTGGTCTCGCTTTGTCGTTGGCAGTCCGCTTGCAGCTGTATTAGTCGGTGTAATTATTTTAGGTTTAGCTGCTATGCCGATTTCACAAATGCGTTTAGGTATACCAGATGACGGTGTTAAACCCGATCATACCACGCAAAAGAAAGCTTATGACATAATGAGCGACAAGTTCGGAGAAGGCTTTAACGGTAAAATTCCGATGCTTGTGAATGTTAAAGATAAAAAAGACAATCCAGAAGAAATGCAAAAAGACTTGAAAAAATTAAGCAAAGACATCAAAGACATGGATAATGTCGACATGGTGACTCCACCGCAAATGAGTAAAAACAATGACTATGCCTTGATTACAGTTATTCCAGATAAAGGACCGCAAGCCAAAGGCACAGATGATCTCGTGAAAGACTTGCGAGACTATCATGATGATGCCAAAGATAAATACAGCTTCTTAACTGAAATCTCAGGCCAAAGCGTAATCAACTTAGACATGTCTAAGAAATTGAACAATGCGATTCCTGTCTTTGCAGGTATCATCGTTGCATTAGCATTCTTATTATTAATGCTCGTCTTCCGTTCAATTATCATTCCATTGAAAGCAGTAGGCGGCTTCTTGCTCTCCTTAACTGCTACACTTGGATTTACAACACTCGTCATGCAAGAAGGCTTTATGAAACAACTTTTCGGTGTCCACGAGACCGCTCCTGTCCTAGCCTTCCTGCCAGTCATCGTCATCGGTATCCTCTTCGGATTAGCGATGGACTACGAAGTATTCTTAATGTCCCGAATTCACGAAGAGTATAGTCGAACTCGCGATAACAAACACTCAATTAAAGTGGGTATCCGAGAAAGCGGCCCTGTAATCATTGCGGCAGCCCTTATCATGATAAGCGTCTTCATGGCCTTTGCCATCCAAGACGACGTGATGATTAAGACAATGGGTATCGCACTCGCATTCGGTGTCTTCTTCGATGCCTTTGTGGTCAGATTATTGATGATTCCAGCACTTACCGCTTTATTCGGCAAAGCAGCGTGGTACCTGCCAGCATGGTTGAACCGTATCTTGCCGAAAATCGATATCGAAGGACATGCCTTAGAAGACATGATGCCACGCGAAGATTACATTACAGAACAAGAAGAACGCGCAGCACAACGTCGCAAATACAGTGTAGTCAACGAGGAAACCGCAGATACACGCAACCTTTACAAACAATTGCGCAACACAACAGACCAACCGAACCACCTTATCTATGACGCGTTGCTGCTGTATGCGAAAGATCATGCACCAGAAATTTACCGAGAATATACTGGAAAAGAAAACTCTGGAGAGCAGGGAGAAATGGAAGACACCTCCCAACGCAGTCTGCATCCACATAGTGGCAGCGGCTATAATGAGGTCGGTCATGATGAAAATCATCCGCACACTACAGAAGCACCAAGTATCATTCAAGGTAATGGAACAACAAGATATAGCACGCCAAATGCACAACAACGCGAAGATTTATATCGTCTCTTAAGCCAACAAAGCAAGAACATCAGCGAAATGAACGATATTATCAAACACTTAATTAACAAAAACAATAAATAGTAGTTAAAGCAAGCGGAGCCGGACATTGTTATGTCCCAGCTCCCTTACTTTGTTTCCAAAAACTTTTAAAAAGATTTAACAAATCGAGTATAAGTAGTGCCAAATAGTTGATATATCAAGGTTTGCAAATAAATAAGATGCGATTAACATATATAAGAGAAGGTTTATTATTTTCAATTTTATGGGAAATAAAATATAATTCTAGATTGTATTCTGCTTCACACTCGAAGCAGCCAATCAATGTTATTTCTATATACAGACAAGGAGCAACATACAATGAATGACTTAACGGTTATCATTACTTACTATAACTCAGAAGAATATATTCGTGATTGTATTGAAAGTTTGAAGCAACAACGTAATCAAAATTTTGATGTAATCATCGTGAATGACGGTTCTACTGATGATTCAGAAACTATTTTAAAAGAAGCACTCGAAGATTATGATAAATCTATCCATTATATCAACTTGCCAGAAAATCAAGGACATGCGCATGCTAGAAATTTGGCGATGCAAGACGTAACGACACCTTACTTTATGTTCTTAGATGCAGATGATCAACTAGCAACGTACGCGATTAATTTTTATTTGAAAAATATCAATGGGCTCGATGCATTAATTGCGCCAATTAATAATTTCAGTGTCAATCGACCGCAGTACATCGACCCCAATAAAGTCAGATTGGAATATATGAAGGCCAAGCACAATCCGAATTCCTTTTTACGTAAGAATACAGCATGTAATATCCTGTTTAAAACAGCAATTGTGCAAGCACATAATTTACAATTCGACGAGCATTTGAAAACCTATGTCGATAATTCATTTGTAGTGGATTATCTTCCATATGTAAATCGGTTCGTGCGTATCTTTGGTTTCCCATTTTATTATAGAGGCGAAGTTTATGACCCGTTTGAAACTGAGAAATTGACTGCACAAGATGCCGATGAATTATTCGAAGATTACGCGGATAGTTATCTGCATACTGTGCAAAAGACGAAGAATAAGAAAGTGAAGCGCTTCTTGACAGATAAAATGGCGAAGAAAATCCGCCATGTGTTTGATCCGGCGCAAAAGGATATTGGATTCCATTATGCACAACATGAAAATACTTTGGTCGAATTAGCACGCAAAATTAAAAGACCGCTTCTCGAACAAGGTGGCGCCTTATTCAAAGTTGAAATGCTCTTTCTCATGTTGCGTCAACCGAAAGCAGCTTATACTGTCAACCGTACACGAGAATGGATTCGTCTCATGAAAAATATTGTCTTGAACCAAAAAGGCAAGAATCGTTCTATTTATGAACTGACAGATGCACGGGAAAATGTGGAGAATACTACTATCGTCTTTGAAACATTCGGCGGTAAAAATTATAGCGATAGTCCTAAATATATTTATGAATATATGCAGGAGAAATATCCTTACTATAATTATGTTTGGTCCTTTAAAAAACCTTCTGCACACGCTGTGCCAGGAAATGCGCAAAAGGTGAAGCGGGGTTCGAAAGCTTATTATAAAGCCTATTCGGATGCCCATTACTGGGTAGCCAACGCCCGCATGCCATTATATTTGAATAAAAAAGCAAACCAGACATACATTCAAACTTGGCACGGCACACCTTTGAAACGCTTGGCTAATGATATGAAAGTGGTACGTATGCCTGGAACTACAACATCAGCTTATAAACGTCATTTCAAAGAGGAAACAGAGCGCTGGGATTATTTAATTTCACCCAACCGTTATTCCACAGAAATTTTCGAGTCTGCCTTTTGGATGAATCCAGAACGCATCTTAGAAATCGGTTATCCACGTAATGATGTGCTGGTCAATCGCCAAGATGATCAAGCTTATATAAATGAAATCAGAGAAAACTTGAACATTCCTCAAGATAAGAAAGTCATCACCTACGCACCGACTTGGCGTGATGATGAATTTATCAAGAGAGGTCAGTATTTATTTAAACTACAAATCGATTTAGATCACTTGCAACAACAAATCGGTGATGAATATGTGATATTACTGCGCATGCATTATTTAATAGCGAACGCTTTAGACTTAAGCGGCTACGAAGATTTTGCAATCGATGTTTCTAATTATGAAGACACATCAGAAATTTTCTTGATTTCAGACGCCTTAATTACAGATTATTCGTCAGTCATGTTTGATTACGGCATCTTGAAACGCCCGCAATTCTTCTTTGCGTACGATATTGAAAAGTATGATAAAGGACTGCGTGGCTTCTACATGGACTATAAAAATGATTTACCGGGTCCTATATTTACTGATCCGCATGCATTGTCAGAAAGCTTGAAAGATATTCCGAAAGTGAAAAGGGACTATCAAGAGAAAATCGATGCCTTTTACGACCGCTTCTGCAGCATTGAAAACGGTAAAGCTTCTCAATATATCGGTGACATGATTCATAATCATATAGAACAAAATAAATAGTAGTATGTCGAGCAGAGTCCCTCACTTAGGCGGTTCTGCTTTTCATATGCTTTCTTTTCCAGAAAAGGGCTATAGTAAAAGAGAGGTGAACGCGATGAGTACAGAAAAAGTGATTTATTCTATCGGCCATTCAAATCATGATCAAGCGACATTCTTAAAGATGCTTCAGACTTTCGATATCGAAGCCTTGGAAGATATTAGAGCCTTTACCAAGAGTCGCAAATATCCGCAATTCAATGATGCGCAGATGCGGGAATGGCTGGAGGAGGCCGGTATTGAATATCGTCAAGACCCTGAGCTAGGGGGCAGACGCCGTCCGAGCAATACAGTCGGCCGTTCGCTCAATGCAGGCTGGCAGAATGAATCCTTCCATAATTATGCCGACTATACTTTGACAGATGCGTTTAAGGATGGAATTCATACTTTAGAAAAAATTGCGGAAGAGAAGCGGACTGCTTATATGTGCGCCGAACATCATCCGGCACGTTGCCATCGGTTAATTGTGAGTAATTATCTGGTCGCCAAAGGATGGAAAGTGTTGCATATTATGCAAAATAATAAAGGTGACATTATTACGCAAGAACATCGATTAGGACAATGGGGCGCTATGCCGATTATAGAAGATGATGGAGAAGTAGTGTATCCAGAAAATACAGATTGATGCGGATATATTGGCCAAGATGGAGAGCAACGTGTCCAATATATCTGCAAAATTGGAACAACGACCACGCCACCATTCAACCCCATATCAAATTCTGCCCAACTCTCCCAGTATTTTTTTTTAGAAAAAGTTCACAAATCCGCTGCAATTATATGGCATTCTATCCTGAAAAATGAGATCCTGCTTATAAGAAGTGAATATTCTAGCAAGCGAGGGATTAGGAATGAAGAAATTAATCGAAGTGGTAGGCGCAGTCATTTATGACCATGACAAAATATTATGCGCACAACGCAGTAAACAAATGAGTTTGCCCTTATTATGGGAATTTCCGGGCGGTAAGATTGAACAAGGCGAATCAGATGTCGAAGCCTTGAAACGCGAAATCCGAGAAGAGATGAAATGTGATTTAGAGGTCGGAGAGAAAATTACGACGACGACGCATGAATATGACTTTGCGATTATTCAACTCACTACATATCAATGCAAATTGCAAGCACAAATGCCAACGCTTACTGAACATAGCCAAATCCAATGGTTGAGCGTAGAAGACTTGCATCAACTGGAGTGGGCACCGGCAGACGTTCCGACAGTCGATTTATTGGTTGAGAAGGGTTAATGGCCTATGGAAAATGCTATCGATGATTTGAAATACTCCTTGCATAAAGGATTTATCGACCGTTCCATTGTGCATCAAGGCCATCATGTACCGAAACTATTAATTAATAACGCAGAAGAAAATGTATTATCGACGGTCATTGATGAATTGCAAAAATGCCAATCATTTATGATTTCAGTCGCGTTCATTACAGAAAGCGGTTTAGCGAGCTTAAAAGCACACCTTTATGATCTCGCGCAAAAAGGAGTCAAAGGCAAAATACTGACTTCGAATTATCTCGGATTCAATACACCGAAAATGTATGAAGAATTATTAAAGTTGGAAAATGTTGAGGTCCGTTTAACAGAAGTGCCAGGATTTCATGCAAAAGGATATATTTTCGAACATGATCAATTTTCATCCTTAATCGTTGGCAGTTCAAATTTAACTTCCAATGCACTTAAAGTGAATTATGAACATAATATTCTTTTTTCAACCCATCAAAATGGAGACTTAGTGCATCGTGTGAAGCATCAATTCACGGACTTATGGAATCAGAGTACGCCCTTAACACCAGAGTGGATTGCGTATTACCGCGAAGTGTATCAACCGCAAGCAGTGCAACGCGTGTTTGAAGATAGCCAAAGACAAACTGAGATGATTAATCGTGTGGATGAAGCGGCACAGATTGAGCCTAACTTAATGCAAGTCGAGGCATTGCAATCTTTGAGCAGCGTACGCGCACGAGGAGAGGACCGAGCACTGATAATCTCGGCAACCGGAACAGGGAAGACGATTATGTCTGCTCTCGACGTCCGCCAAGCAGAACCTGAGCGTTTCCTTTTCGTAGTGCATAGCGAAACCATCTTGAATGATGCGATGCGGGCTTACCAGAAAGTCTTAACCACAGAACCCGCTTCGGCTTTCGGCAAATTATCTGGCCAGCATAAAGATATGGATGCGAAATATTTATTTGCGACTGTGCAGACGTTGTCCAAAGAACAGATCCATACGCAATTCGACCCGGCAGCTTTCGACTATATTGTCTTTGATGAAGCCCATCGTTCAGCCGCCGACACTTATCAGCGCATCTTCCATTATTTCAAACCGCAATTTATGCTAGGTATGACAGCGACACCAGAACGTACCGATGATTTGAATATCTTTGAACAATTCAATTATAATGTCGCTTACGAAATTCGTCTGCAAAAAGCCTTGGAAAGTGAAATCCTCTGCCCGTTTCATTACTTTGGCGTTTCCGACTATGTCCAAGACGGAATGGTAGTAGATGATAATAGTCAGTTGCGGTATCTGACTTCAGACGAACGCGTGAAATATATACTTGACCGGACGCACTATTATGGTTATTCCGGCGACGTGCTGAAAGGGTTGATCTTTGTCAGCCGTAAACATGAAGCGGTAGAACTCGCTGAAAAACTCACTCAGCAAGGGATAACAACGACTGCTTTAACAGGTTCAGATTCACAGCAACGCCGAAATACCGTGATTCAACAGCTTAAAGACGGAGAAATTAATTACATTATCACCGTTGACCTTTTCAATGAAGGGATCGATATACCTGAAATCAACCAAGTCGTCATGTTGAGAGGAACGCAATCCAGCATTATTTTTGTCCAGCAGCTCGGACGCGGCCTGCGTAAAAGTGCCAACAAAGATTACGTGACCGTCATTGATTTCATCGGCAATTATAAGAACAACTATCTGATTCCGATTGCGTTATCAGGCGACCATTCACACAACAAAGACAATTACCGTAAATTCTTGACGGATAACGCACCCCTAAGAGGCGTGTCGACCATCAATTTTGAAGAAGTCGCGAAGAAAAAAGTCTTCGAATCCATACAAAGCGCGACCCTAAACGAAATGAAAATGATTGTAGAAGCTTACCAGAACGTGAAGAATCGTATCGGCAGAACCCCGACCCTGATGGACTTTATCGAACAGAATTCCCTAGATCCAGACGTTCTTTTGTCGAAATTCGCGAACTACGAAATCTTTTTAGAAAAGAAAGCTCAAGTGACACCCCGCATTTCTGAGAGTGCCTCTAAAAACTTGACCTTCATGTCCAAAGAATTGGCTCAAGGCTTGAAGAGTTCGGATTATATGACGATTGAGGTGTTGTCAGAACAAGATGAGAGTTTCGAAAGTTTAGTGAAGAAGCTACAAGCAAGAGATAGTGAGATTAGTGAAGCGGACGTACAAACAAGTTTAAGAATACTCGATCAATCCTTCTTTAAAAAAGGAACCGATAAACATTACGGGCCGCCTATTATTAATATCAAGCATCACGGTAAAAAAATTCAATTGAGCGAGCACTTTAAAAAGAATATGCAAAATAAAGCATTTCGGGCGCATTTGGATGATTTGATGCAACTTGCACATTATAAACACATCAATCATTATCATAATAGTAATAGCTTACAACTCTATCAGAAATACTCAAGAAAAGATTTTGTGCGCATTATGAATTGGCAGAATGATGAATCTGCGACTGTTTATGGTTATAAACAAAAATACCAAACACTGCCTGTCTTCATTACGTATCACAAAAAAGAAGATATTAGTGAAACTACTGCCTATGAAGATGAATTTTTAAATCAAGATGAACTGAAGTGGTTCACACGTTCTAATCGTTCATTGAAGTCGCCAGAAGTACAAAATGTGATCCATCATCAAGAATTAGAGACACCCATGTATATGTTTGTGAAAAAAGAAGATGCAGACGGCAAAAATTTCTATTATTTAGGAACCGCCCGCTATATAGAAGGAACCGCTGAAGACGCACAAATGCCAGACGGTAAAAATGTAGTAACCATGCATTTGGCTATGGACACACCCGTTCGTGATGATGTATATCGCTATTTAGTAGAGAAATAAAGGTAGAAACCTGGCTCATAGTGGAGTCAGGTTTTTCTCTAGTGAGAAAATAGGGTATATTTAAGATAAGCATTAATCGAAAGGAATTAAATTAATTGGCTATTACACGTAATTATGAAGAAACCCATAAAAAATTGTTAGAAGTGAGTTTGAAAAATTTTTTAGCAAATGGATTTGATCAAACAAAGTTAAGACAGATTTGTCGCGATGCAGAAGTGACGACAGGAGCTTTTTATAAACACTTTAAAAATAAAGAAGAAATTTTTAGAGAAATTGTTATGCCTCTTATTATTAAAATGAAAGAAGCTTACCAAAAGAGATATACTGACTTTTTTGAATTTAATACTAAACAAGATGTGGTAAAAAAATGGGCCGCTAACAATGATGAAATGTATATCTTTATTGATTTGTTTTATGATAACTATGAGGTGTTTACTTTATTATTTTTTAATGCCCAAGGTACAAAATATGAGAATATACTTGAAAAAGTAACACAGTACAGCGAAGAAAATACTCATAAATTTTACAAGGTCCTTTTTCCTAATTCTGAACCACTCAACAAAGAGAAAGTTCATTTTTATACTTATGCGTATTTTGCGGCAATGTTAGATGTTTTGCGACATCAGTTTAGTAGGGAAAAAACAAAGGAATTATCTACTGATTTACATGATTTTGTGTTGCCGGGTTGGTTTAATTTTATGAATATAAAAAGTCTTGCTAATTAAGAAAGTTAAGACTATAATCATAAATGAGATTGATTCTCATTTATTTTTTGACTAATAGATAACACTGTTATCTTATTTTTTAATCTTTAAGATTACACTGTTATCTAAAGGAGGTAACTTTTATGCAAAATGAAAAAATTAACGTTAAGGATTACATTAATATCGGAGTATTTACTGCTATCTATATTGTTATTTTTATGATAGTAGGTATGATGGGGTTCATTCCGATATTGCTCTTTATTTATCCAGGTGCTATAGGATTAGCGTGTGCTTTGCCTATATTTATATTAATTTCTAAAACTAGAAAATTTGGAGTTCTTTCGATTACAGCTGTGATACTAACTCTTTTCATGCTCGTGACGGGTCATCCTTGGTTCGGCATATTAATATCGTTGCCAGCAGGAATCATTGGCGATTGGATTATGAAACTAGGCAGTTATAAAAATTGGATGAATTTATTAAGCGGTTATTGTGTTTTTTCACTATGGGTTTTAGGAGGATTTGCGCCTTTCTTCTTTGTTAGAGAAAATTATTTTAAACAATTAGAAAAAGGTTACGGTAAAGATTACGTTACTGCTATCAGTACGTTATTTTCTTATGAAATGATTCCAGTTTTAATCCTAGTCTGTGTAATCGGAGCAGCTATTGGAGCTTGGATCTCGAGAGGTCTGTTGAAAAAACATTTTACCAATTTGGTGAATTGAAATGTGGGCTGCTAATGAAAATAAAAAATTTTTAGATCCTCGAATATGTTTAATATTAAGTCTTATTGTCTCCATTGCTTCAATGATTGGAAAAATTGAAGGACCAGGAATTTATTATAGATTAGCTGTAATTTTAATACCTGTATTTCTTTTGTTTTGGATTAAAAAGTGGATAATGAGTAGCTTGTTTTTTATTATTTTACTTTTAAGTTGGCTCTATGAGATTAAAATAGGACTGATGACTTCTAATATGTATACATTAATCGGATATATTATTTCGAATATTGTTACGAGATTTTTACCTTCTATATTGATGGGTTATTTTATCATTAACACTTTAACTGTAGATAAATTTATAAGAGGATTAGATTTATTAAAATTGCCGAGAGGTTTAATTATTTCAATAGCAATTATGTTCAGATTTATACCGACTCTAATTGAAGAACATCATTATATTAAAAGTGCAAATAAAATGAAAGCTAACTTCACAGATTCTTATATTATAACTTTGCCGGTTATATCCCAACTTGTGCCGATTATTCATAGTGCTTTACGAATTTCCAACGATTTAACAATGTCAGTATTAACAAGAGGTTTAGACATTAATAATACGAGAACTTCTATCATCCAACTAAAAATGAAATTTATTGATTATGCAATTTTAGGGATTACTATTGTATTGCTATATTTTAATTTAATTACGTGAGGTTGAATTATGATTAAGTTAAATAATGTGAATTTTTCATATCAAGAAGACAAAAAAATACTTAAAAATATTAACTTACTAATAGAAAGTGGAAAAGTAATTGTTTTAGCAGGAAAATCAGGCTGCGGTAAGACGACCTTATTAAAAATATTAAATGGATTGATCCCTCATTTTGTTCCTGGAACTATAGAAGGGGAAGTCACAATTAATGAAAAAGATATTCGAGAACTAACATTTAGTGATATTTCCATGATTACTGGCACTGTCTTTCAAAATCCTAAAGCTCAATTTTTCTGTATGAATTCAACTAATGAATTAGCTTTTGAATCAGAAAATAATGGAGTGGACCCTGAATTAATTAAAGAGCAAATCAAGAAGTGTTCAGAGAAAATGAATATTAGTCATCTTTTAAATAAAGATATTTCAAAATTATCGGGAGGGCAAAAACAAATTATAGCATGTGCTTCAATTTCTATATTATCTCATGACGTTATCCTTCTTGATGAACCGACTGCTAATTTAGATATTCAAGCGATTCAAAAAATAAAAGAACTCATTGCTGTATGGAAAAGTGAAGGAAAAACTATTATTGTGGCAGAACATAGACTGTCATATTTAATAAACTTATTGGACGAATTGATTATATTAGAAAACGGAGAGATTACGGATATATTGAACCACAATGAAGTTGCAACGATGACTAATAAGCAATTTAACGAAGTGGGTCTAAGAAGCCCTTGGGCACCTATGCTTACTATCGATGATAATGAGAAAAATCATTCAAATGATTATATTGAATTTGAAAATATCAAATTTAAATATAAATATGCTGAAGATAGTATATTAGATATACCTTTCCTCAAAATTCCAAAAGGTAAGGTAACTGCTTTAATCGGTAATAATGGATGTGGAAAGAGCACCTTAGCTAAATATTTAGCAGGATTAGAAAAGAATTATTTTCATAAGTTCTTTTTCTTAAATAATAAAATTTTGATGTCAAAAGAAGTATTCATGGTTTTTCAAGATGTAAATAATCAATTATCAGCTAATACTGTATTAAGTGAATGGGAAATTTGCAGTAAAAAATGTAGAGATTTTGAACGTGAATCAACCCAACTGTTGAAAGAATTAAATTTAGAAATTAATCAAGAAATGAATCCCCAAAATTTGTCAGGAGGAGAAAAGCAAAGAGTTGCTATTGGAGAAGGGGTAATTGCACAAAGTGAAATACTGATATTAGATGAACCTACTAGCGGATTAGATTATTTTAATATGATTCGTATCGTAGAAGTAATTAAGAAACTTATGAAAAAGAAGAAATTTACTGTTCTGCTTATCACTCATGATTATGATTTTCTTCTGAGATTAGCAAATGAAGTAGTGGTACTTGAAAATGGTCGAGTAAGTGATCAATTTGAATTAAATAATAATTCTTTATCAAAATCAACCCTTTATTTTAAAGGAAGTGAATTTAAAATTGAATAATATTAAAATTTTGTATGGATATATGAGGGGATACAAAAAGTATATTTTATTATCTTTGATATTTTCAGCTTTAAGCGTAGTGGCAATGCTTACACCTTATTATAGTATTTATAAAATACTGATGAATATTGTGCATAATGAAGATATCGAAGCAGTGAAGTATGGCCTTTTAGCTAGTATTGCGATTATCATTGGGATAATTATATATTTTATTTCTTTATATTTAAGCCATATGAGTGCATTTGGTGTAGAAAGAAATATGAGAGATTATGGAATCGAGAAATTAATGAATGTTGAATTAGCTTTTTTCGATAATAATCAATCTGGAACAATTCGTAAAACGATTGATGACAACGCCGCTAAAACACATGTTTTTATAGCACATAATTTACCTGATTTAGTAGGAATTTTAATTTCTCCCATTATTATTTTAATCTTTCTTTTTACTATTAATTGGGTAATGGGCCTGACTATGCTAGTTATAATATTAGCAGCTTTATTCTTAATCTATTTAATGGTCGGCAAAGTCAATAATATGAAAAAGTTCTTAAATTCATTAAATCAGATGATTTCTGATGGTACTGAATATATTCGTGGGATACAAGTAATAAAAATTTTCAATGCTTCATTTAAAAGATTTTTAAATTTCAAAAAAAGTGTAGGAGATTATAGTAGGTGGGCTACAAATTATGCATTCTCAGCAAGAGTTCCTTATGTAATTAACCAGATTCTACTACACGGAGTCAGTATTTTAATTTTATTGGCAACGTTGCCTTTCATTACACATTCTACAGACTTCAACCAATTTTATGTTTCGATTATCTTTACAGTACTTGTAAATGGTCAGATTGTATTATTTCTATCCAAAATTATGAATACGGGTGAAAATGTTTCGCTGGCTATTCAGATAGTGGGCGAAGTGGAAAATATATTCAGTAATTATAATTTTAATCAATTTGATGAAAGTTCAAATAAAAAAATAGGGGGGAATATAGAGGTAAAAGATTTAAGTTTTACTTATGATAGCGATAAATATGCTTTAAAAGATATTAATTTTTCTATACCTACTAAAAGTATCGTAGCAATTGTTGGTTCATCTGGCTCTGGAAAGTCTACTATAGCAAAAGTGCTTAGTAAGATGTACGGTAATTATGAAGGAAGTATTAAGATAGGCGAACAAGAATTAAAAGATATTAACGAAGTTGATTATATGAATTATATGACCTATGTTTTTCAAGGTATGAAATTATATAATATATCTATTTACGATAATTTAAAACTCGTAAACGAAAATATTACTGACAAGGATATTGAGGAAGCTGTACAAAAAGCACAATGTCAAGATATCATAGAAAAGTTGCCTAAAGGATTGAACACTGTGATTGGTGGACAACATGTGAAATTATCAGGCGGGGAGATACAGCGTCTAGTGTTATGTAGAGCACTATTAAGAAATACTGAATTTTTAATTGTAGATGAAGTGACCGCTTCGATTGATCCGGTTAATGAATATAAAATTCAATGTATCCTCGAAGAACTAGTGAAAGAAAAAACTGTGGTCGTTATTTCCCATAAGTTAAATCTAGTTAAAATGGCACAACAAGTCCTTGTCATGGATCAAGGAAAAATTATACAAAAAGGTTCTCATCAAGAGCTCTTGTTAGAGGACGGTATTTATAAAACAATGTTTGAGAGATATAGACAAACTAAGATGTGGAAGTTAGGTGAGTCTTAATGATGAAATATATTAAAAACAAATTCGCCTTGTCAGATCAAGGCGCAAAGAATTATATTATATCAGTTATTTTTGAACTGTTGAATAATATTTGTAATATGCTTCCAATGGTCTTGTTTATCTATTTTTTATACGAGTTAGACATGTATATAAATAATTCGAATTATAATGCTATTCGTTGGCAGACTTACTTAATTTCAGCTGCAGTCATCATTGTTTTGATGTACATTTTTAATTATTTGAGTTATTCTAGCAACTTTATTAATACCTATAAAGAAAGTGAAAATACACGAATGAATATTGCTGAAAAACTCTACAAGTTACCAGTTTCTTATTTTTCAAGAAAATCCGCTGCTGAAACGAGCAATATTTTATTAAATGATATTGGCGATTTAGAAATGTTTTTATCTCATGCTTTACCTAAAATAACAGGATTACTGCCAATTATTGTACTTTTTTTAATTGGTTTATCAACATTAAATCTTACTATTACTCTTCTATGTTCCTTAGTTATTCCACTTTCATATATTGTATTTCTAGTTTCTAAAAAATACGAGATTCATGCTTATCAAAGTTATTTAAAAACGTTGACTTATCAAAGTGAGCAATATCAAGAACAGATTGAAATGATAAAGGAAACGCGTCTATTAAATCAAAAAGAAAAAGCTTTAGATAAAATTAAAAAGTTATTAAAATCACAAGAAAAAATGCATATGAAGTCTGAGATTCCCGGCGTTATATCACAAGGGTTAATTAATATTTTATTAACTTCAGGAATAGGTATTGTAATTGTTACAACTGCTTATTACTATGCTATGCATAAAATTTCTTTTGTATTATTGATCATTTTCTTAATTTCTTTTAGCAGGTTATATTCGTTAATAATACAAATATACGAATTATCAGCTATATCACGTTATGTTAAAGTAAGAATCAATAGAATTAACGAATTATTAAATGAACCTGAAATAAAAGGAGCTGAGAAGCCTGATAATAAGGATTCAACTTTTACTATACAAAACTTAACCTTTGCTTATAACGAAAATATAATTTTAAACAATCTCAACTTTGTAGTTGAAGAGAATAGAATTACTGCTGTTGTGGGAGCTTCAGGTTCAGGTAAAACAACGTTGCTTCGCGTATTAGCTAAGCTATATGAATATAATAGCGGAACAATTTATTTTGGAAAACATAAACTTGAAAATTTATCACCGTCTGCGTTCTATGAAAAGATATCAGTCGTTTTTCAAGATGTAACACTCTTTAATACAACAATTATGGAAAATATTAGAATAGGTAATCAAGGTGCTACTGACGAAGAAGTGATTCAAGCAGCTGAAATGGCAAGGTGTAGTGAGTTTATTCAACAATTGCCAGAAGGCTACCAAACGATCATAGGAGAAAATGGTTCAAGGTTATCAGGAGGAGAAGGTCAAAGGTTATCAATCGCACGTGCTTTTTTAAAAAATACACCAATCTTATTTTTAGATGAAATAAGTGCCTCTTTAGATTCATTGAATGAGTATGAGGTCCAGAAAGCTCTTACAAAGTTAGTGAAAGATAAAACCGTAATAGTAGTTGCTCATAGACTTAAGACTATTGAAAATGCTGATAAAATTATAGTATTAGATAAAGGGCAAATTATTGAAGAGGGCTCTAAAGATGAATTATTAAAAATAAATAATGGTATATTCGCTAAAATGTATAATTTTGAAAATACAATTTAGATTATGTAGCCTGGCTCGTAGTGGAGTCAGGTTTCTTTGTGTAGCGTGTTTGAAAACAAAATAGAAATAATTCAACTTGTCAGTAATAGATGTATTTGTACACTAATAGATGATATAATATTGAAGTCGCTTTTGCTTCCGGCGATAATTTCGACGGAAGGAGGTGCTGAATATGCAAATGATTTTCTTACACATCATTGCGCCAGTCATCAGTGGCTGTGTAGTTGCGTACTTTACTTATTGGCTTAGTAGTAAACGTAATAAATAAAAAGCGACAATAAGCCGCATCAAAAAATCCCCTCACTACCGCAAATAGTGAGGGGATTGGTGCATATATGCAAATGATTTTCTTCTTGTATATTATAACACTATTTAGCGGAGAAATACAAGGCTTCACAACTCGAAGGTTATTTAAATATATTTTGATGACATAAGAACTATCTGATATTACAAGTAATGAAGCATGAAAAATAACTGCATCAAAAAAACGAGCCCCATAGGAGCTCGCTTAATAACATAACCTTAAATTATGCTTTGTTTACTGAAGCATCGAAGATTGAATCGATTGCTTCTTGTAAATTTTTATTAAAT
Organism: Staphylococcus debuckii; assembly: GCF_003718735.1. NCBI lineage: Bacteria > Bacillati > Bacillota > Bacilli > Caryophanales > Staphylococcaceae > Staphylococcus > Staphylococcus debuckii. The sequence goes on from NZ_CP033460.1 coordinate 645,246, forward strand.
TCTTCATCTGATTGTTTAACGTTCAAGTCAGATACTAATGCACGAGAGAAGCTTGCGATTAATCCGTCATTTTGTTTCAAGATTTTGTTTGCTTCGTCACGGCTGTAACCGCCTGATAAAGCAACTACACGGATAACTTGTGGATGTTCAATTAATTCACTGTAAGCATTTACTTTAGTTGGAATAGTTAATTTCAACATTACATATTGATCTTTTTTCAAGTTATCTAATTCAGCTTTGATTGCTTCAGCTAAGTTAGCTTCGATCGCTTCTTTATCTTTAGCATTGATATTAACTTCAGGTTCGATAATTGGTACTAAACCAGCTGAGATAATTTCTTTTGCAACTTCGAATTGTTGTTTAACAACTTTTTCAATTGCTTCTTTATTATTTTCTAAGATATTAGAACGCATTTTAGTACCGAAGATACCACGTTCGTTCGCACGATCTAATAATTTGTCTAAGTCTGGAATAGGTTTCATTAATTGAACGCCGTCAGTTTCTTCAGCTAAACCTTTGTCGACTTTCAAGAATGGAACGATACCTTTATCTGCTAAATATGCACCAGTGTATTTGCCCTCAACTTCACGGTCCATAGTTTGTTCGAAAAGAATCGCACCTAAGATTTTTTCTCCATCAAATGCAGGTGAAGTAATGATACGAGTACGCATTTCGTGTACTAGGTTGAACATTTCTTCATCGTTAGAGTATTCGTTTTCTTCAACGCCATAATCTTTTAGCGCTTTCGGAGTACTACCACCGCTTTGGTCTAATGCTGCGATAAATCCTTTACCATTTTTAATTTTGTCAAATTGTTCTTGGTTCATTTATTGACACTCCTCTTTCCGCATTTTGCTTTATCTCTTTCACACCTCTAGTATGGTAAAAAAATATTGATTTCGCAAATACTTTACATCAAAAAAACTTAAGAAAACGCTTACCTTTAAAAATTCTTTAAAAAGTCGCTATAATAGCGTTGAGAGAGGGTGAAACGTGTGAGTCAAATTGATCAATTATTCATAGGTGGTATTCAAAAAATAGGTGATTCACAAGCTGAAAATCGTCTAGATCAAGAATGGACAACAGCAGCTTTTAAAAAGCCGACCACAAAGGCTGTTTTTTAACAGAAACTGGTTTAGAAGGCGACGATGTAGGCGATAAGAAGCACCATGGAGGTCCCGAAAAAGCCTTGTATGCGTATAGTAAAAGTCATTATGAAAAGTGGGCAGCTGAATATCCTGCTATCCAGTTTGAAGCTGGGTTAAACGGGGAAAATGTTTCGGTCATTGATATGGATGAAACTACCGTTTGTATAGGTGACATTTATCAAATCGGAGAAGCAATTGTACAAGTTTCGCAACCTCGCAGACCATGTTGGAAGCCAGGGAGACGCGTACGCTGGATTGAATGGGGCAATCGTATTCAAGCAACAGGACGCACAGGGTGGTATTTCCGAGTATTAAAGGAAGGGAATATTCAGCAGCATGATGTTTTCCAATTAATAGAGCAGCCGTGTGCAGAGTGGACCATAGTAGAAATGAATGATGTCCTTTATCATCACACCGATAATGTGAAAAAGCTGCGTGAGTTGCTTGCAAGCGATTATACGCCGACTTCTTGGAAAGATGAAATTACACAAATTTTAAATGGGGAAACGGTAGATCATACGAGACGGTTGTATGGTCCGAATATTGAGTATTAAGACAAAAGAAAAGACTTACGCTGGGCTAGCGTAAGTCTCCCAAATCACACACTCATGAGATTTTACCGCAAAGAAGGGGTAGGAAATCTGCGGCACATCTTCACATGAGCGATATTACTAATGTTCGTCAAGGAATAGGATTGCCTAATCATTTAGTGCCTTTGCACTCTTTACATCTTCAATAGTGTGTGGGTTTTAATTAAGTGCAATTTTGGCTTATTTAATATTTATGAAAATAGGTTGAATATCGCATTGTCAGATTGAGGAGGGTAATCTCAATCTAGTATATTTATCAATTTACCTGTTCTATAGGGCTGATAAGAATCAAGTAAATAAAGAACTTAGTTCACAGAGTAGGGTTGGGGACGATGATATAATTGATGTCCCTTTCCCTTCAAGGACGTCCAACGAATAACTAGGGCAAGAATATTCGTTGGTATTTTTTTCAGTTACACATGGGTTTTAGAGGTGAGAACATGGATGAAATGCGTAACATTGACAGACGGGCTTTCAGCACCTTATACCATCCACGGTCTCGGGTTTGTTTTTTGCTTTTGTTGAAGCGGAAGATTTTCTCGCTTCACTACTTTCGGTTCAGCTCCAGACTCTATTTTCTTTTTCAACTTAGAATCGAGTTGATAGGTGTGAAAAGGGACAAACACTCGATTAGAAGTTGTGTTGCAGTTCGGGCAAACTGCAGAGTCGTGGTTTGCATTCATGGACTGATTCAACGTAAATTCACCGTGATTTGGACATGCGTATGTGTAGTTTGGCATTACTCATCTGGCTCCAAACTTGGCACGATATCGTTGTTGAATATTTCACGTGGGATTGCAATCGTACAACAAGCGTTAGGTACATCTACAATTCCAGCAACCGTACCCTGTACAGGCGCTGAACCTAATAACATGTACGCTTGTTCACCAGTAAAGCCACGTGTCTTTAAGAATTCAATTGCGTTTAAACAAGCATTGCGATAGGCAGTATTCGCATCTAAATATTGCTGTTTACCGCTGAATTCATCCACTGAAATGCCTTCAAATACAATATAATCTGTATAATTCGGCATTACTGGACCAGGTTTGAAAGCAGGGTTTTGTTTAATTTGATATTTTTCCATGCCATTTTTAATCACGTTGACACGTAAATCAATCCATCCGGGCATTTCAATACCGCCACAGAAAGTAATCTCGCCATCGCCTTGTGAAAAATGCAAGTCACCGACAGATAATTTCGCACCATCTACGAAGACTGGGAAATAAATTCGGGACCCTTTCGACAAGTTCTTAATATCGCAATTACCGCCGTTCTCTCTTGGGGGAACGGTTCTCGCACCTTCTTTAGCCACACGATCAAAGTCTTTGCCTTTTAAAGAACCGAGCACTACTGCATCTTCTTCCGGTAAATTGGCTAATACAGGTTCACGATTCGGATCAGTGGTTCGCGACGATTCCATTCATCCAACATTTCTTGCGAAGGAGCGACTCCGATTAAACCCGGATGAATTAATCCCACGAACTCGACGCCAGGTACATGACGGCTTGTTGCATAGATACCATTGAAATCCCAAATAGATTTCTGAGCATCTGGATAATGGTCAACTAAGAAACTGCCGCCGTTTGTTTTATCAAAGATACCGTTAAATCCCCATTCATGTTCCGGAAAAGCTCCAATATCTAAGATATCTACCACTAATAAGTCGCCAGGTTCTACACCATTAACATGAACTGGACCGCTTAACACATGTACACGGTTCAAATTCACATACTTGATATCGCTTGGATTGTCATTATTGCCGACTTGGCCATCTGTCCAGTCTAAACATTCCATGCGGAAAGACTCTCCTGGGTCTACTGAAAAGACTGCTGGAATATCTGGATGCCATCGATTATGTCCAGGATGAGCCTGTTGATCCATTTTCTTATTCAAATCTACACTAAATAATTTCTTAGGCATTCGCCTACCCCCTTGTCGAAAAAATTTATGTCTGAAAAAAATTCTGCCGTACTAGAAGCCTTATTCCTCAAAAAGTTACATATTAAACCAAATATTCAGAAATTTTTGTAAATATTTTAAAAAAACCGTAAATTGATATGTAGATAAAACTAAGACCGATGTGGTATTAATAGAAGAGAGGAGGGATTTCCAGTGAAGAAAATTCTGAGATTTTTAATCGGCGGACTATTCGGCACAGCAGGAGTCATGCACTTTGTGGCACCAGACGGCTTCACAAATATCGTGCCCAAATATTTACCACTGCGCAAAACAGCAGTATACGTTACAGGCGTGTTCGAAATCATTTTCGGCATACTGCTATTTTGGAAACGACCATGCAAATGGACTAAACGCGCTATCAACGCATTCCTGCTAGCAGTCTTTCCAGCCAATATCTACATGGCACGCAAAAAATTACCACTAGGCGACCAAGAAGTTCCGAAATGGGGACTTTACGGTAGATTGCCATTACAATTCGTGCTTATGTGGATTGTGAAAAAACTATAATAATCAATATTTTGCCTGATTCTAAAATGACATTGGAATCAGGCGTTTTTTTGTCTTTTCTGGAAAAAGAAAGACACAAAGAGACAATCTCTCTTCAAGATTCTTCTTTTTCAGAAGTTTTCTTTCCCGAAAGGTAAAAAAATAGGCGTCACAATGCGATTTTAGGTGGTTTGACAAGAGGGTTTGCAATTTTCTAATATAAAGTAATTCCTTTATGAAAGCAGGTTATAGATGGACATCTTAGAATATTACAATGCGATTGAAGGTCGTGTATTGTATCAGCCGAAGTGTTTTAAAGCTTACCAGAATAAATTGCAAGGAGATGCGGGCGAAGCGTTGGTCGAACAAGTGATACACCAATGTACGAATGTAACGTATCTGCGTAATCATGAGATGAAGGCACCGAGTCAAGTTGAATATGATTTTATCATTATTTCAAATCGGAAAGTAATTATTTTCGAAGTAAAACATTATAGTGGCAACTATTTTTATAATAATAATGAAATCACGCGTGATTTGAATGATCCTTTAGGTTTCGATCGACGTAATCCGATGACGCAGTTGAAGCATGCAGAGAATATTATGCGTCGGTGGTTGAAAGGGAACGGATTCGCAAATTATGAAATCGAAACGTATTTGATATTTTCGAATGCCTCATTTTGTTTGCATGGGTTAGAGGAGCTTAGACACCAAGGGCGTGTATTATTGTTCACGCAATTGTATCAGTTGCCTCAAATCATCGGGACGGATGCCATGCCACAGAAAACTCGGCAATTGCAGGAAGCCTTGGTTTCTAGTTATGAAAAGTGGACGCATCAATTGTCTGGTTATGAGCGAGAACCTTTTGAAAATGTACGCGGCGGACTGCGTTGTCCTAAATGTCGGAATTGGCTAGAGTCAGCAGCGGAGTATAAAAAAAGCAAGTGCTCATGTGTGAAGTGTGACACTGAATTTAAAAAGTTAGATATGATTCATGCTAATTTAATTGAACTTTATTATGCGAAAGGCGCGCCATTTACTAAATGTGAAGCGGTTCGCTGGTGTGCTCACCAAGGTATTTCTACTAAAACGATCTATAGAGCTTGTCGACAATTTTTTAAATCTGCCGGCAAGAATAAAGGGCGAGTTTATTATTTGTGATGGAGTATCTGTGGCGGGAGCGGGCGGTTATGTATGAGTGTAGAGCGAGCATGCCCTGGTTCTCAGGGGCCAGCTCGGATATATTGGCCAAGAATGCGGGCAAAGTGTCCAATAACCGGAAATATTGGCCAAGAATGGAGGCAACGTGTCCAATAAACCGCATAATTCCACCGCCCCTCGATAATAAAACACCACTCACTCGCTTTTCACTCGTCCACTCCAGCTCCGCCCCTCCACCCACAATAAAAGAAATCTTCAAAGGTTGCGGACTCTCAAAAGTCCGCTTCTTTTTTTCACCACAAACTGAAACAAAATTTCAATATTCAACAATATTATGAACGCATATTGTAATATTATTTCACTTATGCAATAATGAAAGCGATTACACAAAAGCAACTCTACACTTTTTTGGGTAAAGTGAAGAATAGAAATTATTCTTTTAATATGAGGTGGACAATATGCAATTAGGTTTTTCAGTGTATTTAGGTGAAGAGTTTGACGAAACGTATATCGAAACAATGTTAAATAAAGGATTCCGCTACATTTTCACATCTTTACAAATACCAGAAGAGGATCAAAGCCAATATTTAGAACGTTTAAAGCAGCTTTCAGTTTTAAATCAAGGGCGTGCAGAAGTTATCGCAGATATGAATCGTGACACATTTGAGCAGCTGGGATTGTCACTCGAAGACCCATCAAGTATCAAAGATGCAGGTATCGATATTATTCGATTGGATGAAGCGGTGGATATCAATCAGCTGGCAGATTACGTAGAAGATGAGCATCCGATCATGTTGAACGCGAGCACAGATGCGTTTCCGATTTTGCGCGAATTAAATGACCGAGGTATCTCTCAAGAGAATATTTACGTAGCGCATAATTATTATCCCTGCCCCAATACAGGATTGGATACCGCATTTTTCAAACATATTAATGAAAGATTGAAGGGCGCTTATCCAGAACTGCAAATTATGGCATTTGTTCCTGGTACAACTTTCCGCGGACCGATTCATCGTGGCTTGCCGACTCTTGAAGCCCATCGTTATGCCCATCCGCTTGCTTCAGCTTATGAATTAGAAATGATGCTTACAGATGTGGTGTGTATTGGTGATATTAAAATTAATGATTTCATGGTTGATCAATTTTTCCATTATGCCACTGAAGATACAGTATGGTTACGCACAGATTTGAACGAGGACAGCGCATTTTTACAAAGCTATACGAACCGACCAGATGTCGCGCGTGATGTCGTGCGGGCTCAAGAATCACGCACTACTTTTAAAAATCAAGTCGAACCAGCAAATGCAGTAGAACGTCCGCGCGGTTCAGTAACATTGGACAATAATTTATACGGCCGCTACATGAATGAATTAGAAATTACACGACGTGACTTGCCCGCGGATGCAGCAGTCAATGTATTAGGACATGTGATAGAAGATGATTTAGATTGTATTCAATTAATTCAATCAGGTACTGCTTTCAAACTTTTTAACCAGAAAGGGGATGAGTAACATGGATATTAGGAAATTGACGACCGAGCAACGCAATGAGAAGACGATGCATCTGGATGAATTAAGTACAGAGGAATTTGTGTCTGTAATGAATGAAGAAGATCGACGTGTCCCGCAGGCTATTGAAAAAGAAAAGCAAGTGATTGCACAAGTGATTGATAAAGTTATTGAAGCCTTTAAAAAGGGCGGCCGACTCTTCTATATCGGCGCAGGTACCAGCGGTCGATTAGGTGTGTTAGATGCTGCAGAATGTGTGCCGACTTTCGGAGTATCGCGTGATGAAGTCATCGGATTGATCGCTGGCGGTTCAAAAGCGATGACCGAAGCGATTGAAGGGGCGGAAGATAACTCTCAAATTGCTGAAGTAGACCTTAAAGAGCATGTCCTCACAGCTGATGATGTCGTAGTCGGTCTGGCTGCCAGCGGACGCACGCCTTATGTCATCGGAGGTTTAAATTACGCGCAATCCATCGGCGCTACTACCGCTGCAATCGCCTGCGTGAAAGGTTCGCAAATCGGCAAGTTAGCTGATTATGCCATTGAAGTCGAGGTCGGACCTGAAATATTAACCGGCTCCACACGGCTTAAATCAGGCACTGCGCAAAAATTAATTCTCAACATGATTTCTACCGGTGCCATGGTCGGTATCGGAAAAGTTTATGAAAATCTGATGGTCGATGTCAAACCGACCAACAATAAGTTAAGACAACGTGCATTAAATATGATTGCAGAAATTGTAGAAGTATCTGAAGCGGAAAGCGAACAACTTTTCCGTCACGCACGTGGCAATGTGAAAGCTGCTATCGTGATGGGTTTACACAATATTTCATTTTCAGAAGCGACACAAAGATTAGAAAAGGCAGATGGTTTTATTAGAAATACATAAGGAGCGTGAGACATCATGTCAAAAGAAGAGAAAATTGCCCGGGAAATATTAGACAACGTGGGCGGAAAAGCAAATTTAGAACGTGTCATTCATTGTATGACCAGAGTACGTATGGATATCATCGATTATTCCAAAGTTGATATCGCGGGATTGAAAGCAATAGACGGCGTCATGGGTGTGGTAGAAGATGAGTCCCTGCAAGTTATTGTAGGACCAGGTACCGTCAATAAAGTAGCGAACGCTATGAGTGAAATGATAGGTATACCTTTAGGTGAACGTATTACACATCATTCATCGGATGCGAACGCTGCTGACGGACCTCAATCTGACAAAGAACGTGTGGAACAAGAAGCTCAGTTGTTCAAAACTCAGATGAATCAGAAAAAGAAAAATTCTAAATGGCGTAAAGTACTGCGCACGATTGCCAATATCTTTGTGCCATTAATTCCAGCATTCGTCGGAGCCGGATTAATCGGTGGTATCAGTGCTGTACTATCCAACTTGCTCGTTGCCGGCACGATTGACGGTTCATTTTGGAAAGAACTGGTGATGGTCTTTGATGTTATTAAAAACGGAATATTTGCCTATCTGGCTATTTATGTAGGAATTAATTCTGCTAAAGAATTCGGCGCTACACCAGGGCTCGGAGGCGTAATCGGCGGTACCACGATGTTAACAGGTATCACACCTGATAAACCGCTGCACAACATTTTCAACGGCGACGCTCTCGCAGCAGGACAAGGCGGTGTCATCGGGGTTATTTTTGCAGTGTGGATTCTAGCCATGATTGAAAAACGCCTGCATAAAATAGTACCGAACTCTATCGATATTATCGTTACACCAACTATTACGCTCTTAATCATGGGACTAGCAACCATCTTTCTCATCATGCCCGTCGCAGGTGTCGTATCAGAAGGCATCTTAGCGGTAATTAAATGGGTATTAGACATCGGCGGACCATTCAGCGGGTTCGTCTTAGGTGCGACATTCTTACCACTCGTAATGTTCGGTTTGCATCAAGTCCTCACACCGATTCATATCGAGATGATCAATCAAGACCATGCCACTTTCTTATTGCCAGTATTAGCGATGGCAGGTGCGGGACAAGTCGGCGCAGCACTCGCACTATGGGTGAAATGCCGTAAGAACCAGAAAATCACGCGACTCTTAAAAGGTGCGTTGCCGGCCGGTATTCTAGGCATCGGCGAACCCTTAATTTACGGGGTAACCTTACCGCTCGGCCGTCCATTCATTACCGCATGTATCGGCGGCGGTATCGGAGGCGCTGTCATCGGAGGCATCGGACACATCGGTGCAGTAGCTATCGGTCCAAGTGGTGTGTCACTCATTCCGTTGATATATGACAACATGTACCTGGGCTACATCGCAGGATTGCTCGCAGCCTATGCCGGCGGATTTATAGCGACCTACTTTTTCGGAACGACTAAAGACATGACCGCACCCCAAGAAATAGAAGAGTAAGAAGGGAGAACTATGGAAACCGAACACCTTCAAATCTATATACGCGAACAACTTAAACACCTCACCAAGAACGAACAACAAGTCGCACACTACTTGCTCGAACATCCAGACAACGTCATTAAGATGAACGCCAAAGCACTCGGCCAAGCTACAAACACCAGCTCAGCCACCATCATCCGGTGCGCCCATAAACTCGGCTTCAAAGGACTCGTCGACCTGAAACTGTCACTTTCCAGAAACATGCCGCATCACGAGCCCAACACCTACAAAGAAATCACCCAAGACGAACCGCCGAGCGAAATCAAACACAAATTATTATCACGCGCCGCCTATACTTTAGAAACCACTGAAACCCTTCTGGGAGAAAAAGAACTGGAAGAGTTGGCCGGCAAATTATATGCAATTCGAAAGCTAGTAGTCTTCGGCGTCGGAGCTAGTCATATCGTGGCAGAAGATATTTATCAGAAATTTACTCGTGCAGGCGTAGAGGTCATACACAGCGCAGATGCGCATGTCGCAGCAACTGCCTTAGCGGGCCACTCAACAGATAGTCCTGTATTAATGCTAGGAATCTCTAATTCGGGTAATAATCAAGAAACGGTGCGTTTAGCACAAGTCGCCCATCATTATGGTACAGAAGTAGCAGCAATTACCAGCAACAGCGAATCGCAGTTAGCAGATGAAGCAGATATAGTGCTCTTGCACGATGCGAGTTCCGAACAAAGCTTGCGCCTTGCAGCGACGAGTTCTCTCATCGCACAGTTGATGACTGTAGATATATTATTCTATACCTATTTATCTAAAGATTACCAAAATCATGTGGCGCATTTAAGTCAGACGAAAGCAGCCGTTGATTTATATAAAGATTTGCAATAATAATTATAAAAAAAGAGAGAGGGGAAATCACATGCATTCACTTGAGACTAATGGCGCTATTGTCCGTTACGAACAATTAGGAGAAGGTCCCTTATTGATTATGATTCCAGGAGCCAGCGGAGTACACGACAGTTATAAAGATGCTGCAGAAACGTTGAAAGCTGATTTTACGGTCATCTTGCCTGATCGTCGAGGTTATGGTTATAGTGAATTGACTGAACCCATGCCTGCTTCGATCAATCAAACGCACAGTACCTTCAAACTGGAGAGAGATACACAAGATGTCATCGCACTCGCACAACACTTAAGTAATAATCCTGTTTATATTATGGGAACAGATACAGGAGCGGTCGTCGGCATGCATCTTTTAGAGCAATCTCCAGAATTAATCGCCGGTGCAGCGTTGCATGAACCTTTGAATGCTACTGTTTTTCCTAATCGCTCAGATTTAGAAAAAGAAACCACAAAAATCTCTGAAGCAGCCGAAATAGAGGGTATTCCTGCAGCCATGCGTATCTTTGAACATGTCATGCAGCCCTCGCAGTTAGATATGGAAGTCTTAGTAGAAGATACCATCGCACCATGCGCGGTATGTTCACCAGATACCATGGAATCGAATAGCGCTGAATCTACGAAAATCTGGATGCAATATGAATTGCGCCAATACATGGATTACCTAGTAAATCTAGATACATTGCGTCAATCAGCCGATAAAATCTTTTGGATGCAAGGCACACAGTCTAAAGGTTCATTAGCTTATCAAGCTTCACATTTATTTGCGAGAGAAATGGATCGACAAGCGGTAGAAGCGGCAGGCGGCCATTTCGGTTATGTGCAAGAACCAGAAGCATTTGCGCAAGACTTAGTTAAAATATTGAAAAAGTAAGAGAGATGTCAATTTTGCAATGAGGAGTTGGGACTTCTGGGGAGGTCTCGACTCTTTTTCTATTCCTCACATCTAAAAAACCGCTACCCAGCTTTAACACTAGATAGCGGTCTTGAGATAGTTTATTCCATTACATTAAGTTTCTGAAATCAAAGGGGATTTCTTTTTATGACAAGTTTCTTTAAAGAACTTATTTATCTTTTTTAGTTTGGTAACTTTGACTCGCTACTTTATTATTGTCGACAATTACATATTCAGGACGGATTGAAGTGCCTTCCATTGCATTAGTCAACATTTCTTCGACACCTTTTTGAATACGTTTTTGTGCTTCAACAGTCATACCTGAATAGTGCACAGTCATACCTGAATTTTTAAGTGAGCGCCAAGGATGATCTTTTGGTGCTGGTTGTGGGAACCAAACGTCGCCACCATATCTGATATGACCATCTTTAACTGCTTCAGTTACAGCATCTTTATCAACAATTGAGCCACGTGCACAGTTTACTAATACTGTACCTTTTTGCATTTTATCGATAACGGATTTATCAAATTTACCTTTTGTATCAGGAGTAAGTGGAGATTGAATGATGATAACATCAGAAGTTTCCACTAATTCATCAAATGGTAGATATTTGATGCCCATTTCTTTTTCTACATCTTCTTTACGGAATGGATCGTTATAACGTAAGTCTACGCCGAATGCTTTCAAGCATTGAGCAGTTAATTGACCGATACGTCCAAAGCCGAAGATACCAATTTTTTTCTCTTGTAATTCAAATGCGCCAGAACCTACTAATGGTAAGTCCCATTCGCCTTCAATTGCTTGTCTATGGCCTTCTTCATAGTTTCTAAGCAATAATAATGTTTCTAGAACATTTTGTTCAGCAACACTTTCATTGTTACTACCTGTTACTTCTGCAACAACAATACCATGTTCTGCAGCTGCTTCAATATCTACATGGTCAGAACCGATACCAGCTGTAATCGCATATTTAAGATTTTTAGCTTTTTCAATTCTTTCTTTAGTAATATAAGCAGGTAAGAATGGAGAAGAAATTACAACGTCCATATCCTCAACATATTGTTCAACTTCCTCATTGCTTGATACCAAGATAAGTTCGTTGTCAGTACCTTTCAAGAATTCAGGTAAACCTAAAGCTTCTTGTTTAGATAATAATTGAGTAGATTTTGTTGCTTCTGGGAATAATGCTACAATTTTCATTAAAAATCATTCTCCTTTTTAAATGATTATTGGCTGCTGTCTTCTTCTCTGTTTTTGGAAAAAAGTGCGGGCAAACAAAAAACTCCCATCACGCCACTTTGCACATAAATGTGCAGTGGAGATGGGAGTAGTAATCGGCACGGTCTGTACTTAATACCAATCCGCAGAAAAGAATATATATTTGAAGGCAACAGTCAGTTCGCTTTTGCCTTAGTTACGATGGATAGCTCAATAGTTAAAGATTAGCCAACTGCACATTAGTACAGCGTACCAATTTTGAAAAACTATCGAGAAAGTGTTGAGAATATTTCTCAACTACTTGATGTCTCAATTCTAATACGCATCGTTTTGTTTGTCAAACTTTTGTAACAAACTATTTATTTTTTAGACATATTTGTCGTAATTGTGACGAATAAAAATATGATTAAATGCTGGTATAATGCGATTTGTTGGGATGAGATAAGTGGCGGAAGAAATTTTATTATAGAATGAAAAATAATTTCAAGCTGGCTGATTTTGAGCAGTAATATTTAGGGCGATCGGAAGTTTTTGAGCAGGCTAATAGGGATATTTGGATATATTGGCCAAGAATAGAATCAACATGTCCAATATATGGATATATCGGCCAAGAATGGAGGCAACATGTCCAATATATGGATTTATTGGTCAAGAATGAGAGCAACGTGTCCAATATATGAGTTTATTGGCCAATAATAAGAGCAACATATCCAATATATGATTATATCGGCCAAGAATAAGAGCAACATGTCCAATATACCCATCAACTCTGATAACTGCAGCCTTCTTTTTCAACAACTAAGCAACTTAATAGACGGTAAGGTGTCTTCCTTCAGACAACCCGGAGACTTACCCCCTAATAGAATGAATTGGTATCTAAAATCGCGTGTGATAGTATATAGGTTGAATTATAGTAACTATACTTTATTGACTTCGAACTATAGAGAAAGGAAGTCGCCGCTATGAAACGCTATTTTCAGGAAATCGGACACAAATTATGGTTCAATCTTTTATCAATCATCTTAGGAATAATTTTATTCGCCATTTATCTAATGTTTAACAAAGATTATCTATGGCTCGGATTTATATTTGCGATAATAATAATTATTCCCGCATATGGAAATATAAGAAACGCTAAAAAATCTTCACTCGACATACAACGAGCGAAGATTTTTTAATTATTGTTCTTTACTTTTTTCTTTACTCAAAGCTTTACGCATTTGTTGGCGTGAGCCATACGTACTTTCGCGCACGAGTTTCTCATTACGCATACCTGCTCCAATAGCACCTGCGATAGTTGAAATAGAGGCTGCGAACCAGGCAATAAAGATATAAAGTGAGAACGGTGCTGCATGTTTCAATTCGAGTTGCCGTCCTAAGAAGCCGGATGGCAACAAGATTAATGCCGCAATAATGTAGAGCAGCATTAAGACAATGTAATAAATCAACACGGACGTTCCCAGCGTCGTCAACGTCGTCATATTATATAATCGCGTGATTTTGCGGTTTTGACTATAACGCGTGGATTCCCATAAGTTATGCGCCAAGATAATCCAAGCAATCATACCGATAATAGCAAAGAGGGAAAGTACGGTTAATCTTCCTGCTGTAAAAGTATTGCCGAGTTGCCACATCGTAGAGAAAATCATCCCTGAAGCACCGGTTGTAAAGGCAATAGCGATGACACTGTTCATACTTTGCATCAGACGCAGCGGGTTATTGGCGAAAGTCATTCCGCTTAATAAACGTAAGTTGCCGCTGATTTTCGAAGCTACAATATACCGGATATGCATGGTATGTGTTTCGTCTGCATAGGTCCGTATTTTTCTTAAGTTAGAAAAAGGAAAGATATTGCGATACTCTTTCTGGCGTTCTTCATCATCTTTTTCATTATCATCTTTGGCATGATCACTAAATTGAAGATTGATTTCATGGATAACGGTGATGATGGTTTTTTCTAGACGTTTAGTAAGGGGGCGCCAACCATATGCTGGAATAGAAATCATACTCGCGCCGTTTTCTTCGTTGATATCCACAGCGATAACCGCTTCATTATCATGAAACAAAGGCAAATCGGTTAAACTGATAATATAATTCCAATTATAGCGGTCTAAGTAGTCTTCTGTTTTTTGATAGGCTTTATCAGCTTCTTCAGCTGAGCCGGTTAATGCGTTGACTATGACTTCAATTTTCCATTTATATTGAGACGAAATATATTTTGAAAGCAAGTCAGGCAATGCATCTACCATTTTATGCGAGAGTTTATTGGCAATACCAGGCGCAGCCACGATGCCTACTACTAACTGTTCCACATTTTAGCCTCCTTTCTGTTCTTTTATATTTTTCTCGGAATCAGAAGAATAATATTTGCTGGATTCCCATTCTTTAGCTTCTCTATAGCGAGCACGTTGACGATAAGAATAAGTCATATCTCTAATTTTTTCTTCATTTTCCACAGAAGCGCCTAAAGCACCTGCCAAGAAACCGAGTGATGTGATAAACCATGTAAGATATAAGAATTGTCCCCAAGTTCTTATGCCATGATTGGAAGTCATCATATTATATAAGTCATTCGGTACGAATAAGGCGACGCTGATCATGAGCAGTACAAATAAGATGACATAGCTGAGTGCAATAATAATCAGTAATGTCATGACAGTGGTAATATTGTAGACCGTCCGATAGGTCCGCGTCGTCAGAGAAGACGGCGGCTCCCATAATCTATGCGCGTACATAATCCATAACGCCATACCGCCGACTGCAAGAATGGTCATCAATATAAAGCGCAAATTGGAGAATTCGATACTCATCTGCCAAGGCGTTGAGAAAATGGTTAAATACGTAGCTGTGGCAAATGACAATGAAATAATCTTCTTGAAATTTGGTATCTCTTTCCAAGGTTCATTGGCACGCGTCATACCGAATAATAAGAAAATCCAACTGATAATTAACGGTTTGAGTATAAAGCGCGTCGTAGTATGAGATTTAGAAGTTTCATCTCCATCTTCTTGTTCTGTCGCTGTCTCCATATCGTTATCTTGCTTTTGGTCTAAAGGTGCGGTTTCAGGTTTGATGCGTGTAATCCAAGATAAATTCAATTTGTGTTGCTGATTAGCTTCATCATCATGTTGAGAACGATAAATACTTTCAGCAAAATACAGCAAGGATTGTTTTAGTTTTTTCCGCAAACCGATCCAACCTAAAGCAGGCAAGGAAATCAGTGCAGTGGCATGTGTTTCATCCAGATTACCGACGATAACACGACGATTTGAGACGATAGGAAGGTCAGTAACCACAATGCCGTAATCCCAGTTATGTTCTTGTTTAACATTCTGGGCTGCATCCAAACTTTTATTTACATCTTCGGCTGAACCGATAAGCGGATCGACGGTCACATGAAAATGCCATTCTGCATCGGTGTTCAGTTCTCGATTCAAAATGGTAGGCAAATCTTCAATTACTTTGTTGGATAAGCGTTCTGGAAATCCAGGAGCAGCGATAATGCCCACGTTAAACGTTGTCATTCTGCAACCTCCTTTCTAAAGCTTTCTTTTCAGCAAAAAAATTCGTAATTTATAATTTAAATTTAATTTACGAATAAGTCAAATTGTACATGTATTAATTTCCCTGAATGCAGAGTGGAAAAACGCTTGAATCGTCAATAAGGTTTTTTAATAAAAGTAAAATATTGTATAACTTACTTATTGATTTTGCCTTAAGATTGTTTCAGCAATTAAGTTGAAATAAATTTTTTTGAAAAATACGAGCATCATTCTTTAATGTCACTCAAATATGTATTATCATTATTATGTAACATAAAATACAAGTGTAATATAATCTGGAAGGGAATGATAATAATGGAATGTGTGGTGCCGATTAAAGATAAAGCGCACATCGAAGCGATGTATCAAGTTTTGCAGCAGCACAGCCAACGTGACTATTTATTGTTAAGCTTTGCGATACATACGGGAGTGAAATTGAGTACACTGCTTAGTCTGCGTGTTGCAGATGTGGTAGAACATCACCGAAATGAAGCGGATGATCAAACGCTACACACTATCCATACCCAAGACATTATTCAATCATGGTCAAATCCGCAATTCCCTGAAATTGTAGTACCGCTTCCATCCTCATTACGTCAAGCTTTGGCTGTGTATATCTCACAAGGGGACTGCACTCTCCAGAGTTTTCTTTTCCAGTCGAGTAGAACGAAGAAGCAGTTGTCACGTCAGCAGGCGTATCGTATTATTCATCAGGCTGCGGAGGAGGTTGAGCTGGCGCATATTGGTTTGCAGTCGTTGCGCAAGACGTTTGCGTATCATGCTTATCAGGCGGGCACTCCGGTTACGGTGATTCAGAAGTATCTGGGGCATCAGTCGCTGGCTGAAACGATTAAGTTTATGGATGTGCCGTATGTGTCGAAGGCGATTGAGATTCATTTGGATATTTAATTTTATGTTGCCGTGTATTTTCATTTGTATAACTCAATAGATAGAAAGGAGTTTTCCGAAATATGAGCCTCTTATGGTTGTTTGTTTTTGTGATGGTCATCATGTTGGTCATTTTGTTGACGAATATGAAAGTGCATCCCTCACGGACATTAGAACCTGATATTCCAACTGAAACTGGTGCGGACGCTACAGTGCAGCAGACGCAGCTGTTTAGTAAGCAGCCGTTTGCACGTTTCTCAGGTTGGATTGCCCTCATTGCCCCTGTCGTCAGTGCTGTGTATTTTATATTAGCGATTTCACATATAGCTGACGGCCGTTTAACTACAGTTTCACTGCCTTGGATGCCCGCCATTGATTTAGATTTAGCGTTTCGACTGGACGGGTTATCGATGATATTTGCTTTGTTGATCACCTTGATAGGAACAGGTGTAGTATTATATGCCAATGCGTATTTATCGAAAGCACATGACGACTTGCCAAGATTCTATTTTTATTTAATTTTATTTATGTTCGCCATGCTCGGTGTAGTGTTAGCAGATAATACTATATTGCTGTATGTATTTTGGGAATTAACGAGTATTGCCTCATTTTTATTAATTTCTTATTGGTATAATCGCCAAGCGAGTCAGGACGGAGCGTTGAAGTCCTTCTTGATTACGGTATTCGGCGGTATGTTCATGCTGATCGGATTCATTATTATTTATAGTATTTCTGGCACTAATACGATTTCTGAATTGGTAACCCAAACAGACACGTTGAGCCAATCGCCTTGGTATCCTTTTGCAGTGGTGTGTATTTTAATCGGCGCCTTTACCAAATCTGCTCAGTTTCCTTTTCATATTTGGCTGCCGGATGCAATGGAGGCGCCGACACCAGTCAGTGCTTATTTGCATTCTGCCACGATGGTTAAAGCTGGATTGTATCTCTTGTTCCGCTTCACTCCGATTTTAAGTTATGCCCCATGGGTCGGCTACATTGTCATCACAGTCGGTATCGTCACGTTAGCAGTCGGTTCGTTTGTGGCAGTCGGACAACGCGATTTGAAAGGGTTATTAGCCTATTCCACTATCAGTCAACTCGGCATGATTATGTCTATGGTTGGTTTCGGTATGTTGACGTACAGTCTGCACCGATCTTTTGTAGAATTTTTCGTTATCAGCCTCTTTGCGGGTCTCTTCCATCTCATTAACCATGCACTGTTTAAGAGCGTCTTGTTCATGGGCGTCGGTATTATCGATCATGAAACGGGCACAAGAAATCTTGCCAACTTAGGTGGTTTGAGAAAAGTATTACCAGTAACAGCAACAATCATGACCATCAGTGCGATGGCCATGGCAGGTTTACCGTTCTTCAATGGCTTCTTATCAAAAGAAATGTTCTTTACTACTTTAGTCAATGCAGGAAAGTTGCCCATAGATGATCAAATCTTTATGAGTGTAATGTTGGTCATTGCAGTAGGTGCCAGTGTTTTAACCTTTGTTTATAGTTTGAGAATGGTGAAAGATACGTTCTGCGGACCTTTGAAAAGGGATAAATTGCCGCAGGTACCTGGTCATGAACCGGTGTCGATGTATCTTGCACCGGTCATTATCGTGTGCGGTCTCCCGTTATTTTTCATCATTCCGAATATCTTAGGAAAGTATCTGATTACTCCAGCTTTACGCGATATCAACCATACCGCGACCGTAGTAAAATATATTCCGCATGTTGAAGCGTGGCATGGATTTACTACAGAATTACTCATTACTTTAGTTATTTATACAGTCGGTATCTTGCTGTTATGGCGTTCGCATTGGATGGAAGTATATAACAAGCTGCCTTCTATCTTGAGTATCAATACGCTGTATAATGCGATGTTGAAATGGAGTGAAGGTTTTAGTCGCCGTAATATGCAGACGATGATGAATAACAAATTGAACCAATACTTGCATGTGATTTATCTGATGTTCTTCGGCATGCTAGTCTATGGATTCGTCAAAGTAGGATGGATTCCAATTAAAGGATTTAAAATGACGCCGTTCACTTGGTTCGAAATCTTAGTCTTAGTGAATATCGCTATTCTTTCAGCGGCTTTATTATACATTCGTGAACGGATGGCGATGGTTATTTTGAATGGGGTGATCGGTTATTCGATTGCCATTGTATTTATTTTGATGAAAGCACCTGATTTAGCAATGACTCAATTAGTTATTGAAACTATTACGACGATTCTCTTCTTGCTGGTATTCTATCACTTACCGAACGTGCAGCGTGATAAGGTGCAGTGGGGGAGAGAAGCGGTGAAGTTGGTTATTGCATTCATGATGGCGATTTTCGTCATGACTTTTGTCGTGATTGCATTACAAGATCCTCCATTCCAAAAGATTTCGCAGTTTTATGAGAACAGCTATGATTTAGCCGGTTCGAAAAATATTGTCAATGCGATTCTCGGAGATTTCCGTGCACTGGATACGATGCTGGAGGGTATCGTGATTATGATTGTCGGACTCGGTATCTTCGCGTTAGTCAAATTCAAGATCAGAAAGGGTGAGTCGAATGAAAGAAAATGATATTGTTCTGGAAACCATCTCGAAAGTAGCGGTATTTATTATTCTGACTTTCGGTGCGTATATCTTTCTTGCAGGACATGATAATCCAGGCGGCGGCTTTATCGGCGGCTTGGTTTTCAGCTCAGCCTTTATTCTGATGTTCTTAGCCTTTGATGTACAGAAAGTAGTGAGATCGCTTCCGATAGACTTCCGGGCAGTGACTATTTCAGGTTGTCTGCTGTCTATTGCTACAGCCGTAGTCCCAATTTTCTTTGGCCATCCGCTGCTCTCTCACGAAGATGTGTACGTCACTTTACCCTTGTTGGAAAAGATACACCTTTCAAGTGTCACGATATTTGAATTCGGTATTTTACTGACCGTAGTAGGTGCCGTCACAACCATTATGTTAGCGATAAGTGGTGATAAAAGTTGAATGTCATACTCATTATGATTATAGGAATTTTAACCTTTGCAGGAACGTATATGATTCTATCTAAAAACTTAATCCGTATTGTCTTAGGAACGGCCATTTACACCCATGTCGCCAATTTAGTGATCTTAGCTATGAGCGGCTTTAACGGTAAAAATGTACCGATTATCAATGGTGAAGGGCGCAACTTTGTAGACCCGTTGCCCCAAGCATTGATTTTAACAGCGATTGTCATCGGTTTTGCGGTGACAGCTTTCTTGCTCGTATTAGTTTACAGAACTTACAAAGTTACACGTGTAAACCGTATTGAAGCCTTGAGCGGAGAGGATGATGACGTCGATGAATAACTTATTGCTCGTTCCCTTATTAGTCCCGCTGATTACCGGACTCGTCTTATTCTTCTTCAAGGAACGTTTGATGGTCACACGGCGTATTGCGATTACGATGTTGATAGTGACGACAGCTGTGTCAATCTACTTGTTAATCCATGTCTTTAATACCAAACCGCTCGTCATCAACTTTGGAGATTGGAAGCCGCCATTCGGAATTCAATTTGTCGGCGATACCTTGGCACTCTTTTTCACTACTATCGCCAACTTTGTCGTCACGGTCATTATTTATTTCGGTTTCGGAAAAAAGGAACACTTGGCCAACCGCTATTTCTTACCGTCTTTCATATTGTTTATGTTAACAGGGGTGAATGGCAGTTTCTTAACCGCCGATATCTTTAATTTATATGTCATGTTCGAAATTATGCTGATTTCCTCGTTTGTACTTTTAACCTTAGGCCAAACCTTGGAGCAACTGCGTGCCAGTGTGATTTATGTCGTTATGAACGTAGTCAGTTCATGGTTCTTCTTGATCGGCATTGCGTATTTATATGGGACACTCGGTACATTGAACTTCGGACATTTAGCGATGCGTTTGACTGAAAGTGGCCAACCGCCTGCCATGACGATGGTGGCGATTATGATGATTTTCGTCTTCGGCGGCAAGGCAGCACTCGTCATGTTTATGTGGTTGCCGAAAGCGTATGCGGCATTGAATACAGAACTCGCAGCACTCTTTGCAGGTTTAATGACGAAAGTCGGTGTTTACGCATTAATTCGCGTCATGACCTTGCTCTTTAATCATCAGCCGGATATCACGCACCAATTAATGTACTATATGGCGATTATTACTATGATTATCGGGGCAGTCGGTGTCTTAGGTTATGAAGATGTGAAGAAAATTGCAGCCTACCAAGTGATATTATCCATCGGTTTTTCCGTGATGGGTATCAGTGTATTGAATGAAGCGGGTATTACCGGAGCTATTTATTACGCAGGTCACGACATCATCATTAAAACCTTACTCTTCTTAGTCTTAGGTGTCTTTGTGGTTCAATGCAACTCACGCAGTTACAAGAACGTGGGCGGCTTGATTCATGTGCATCCGAGCCTCGGCATTATCTTCTTTATCCTAACACTATCGATTGGAGGAGTACCGCCCTTCAGCGGATTCCCTGGTAAAGTCTTGATTATTCAAGGCGCCTTGGAAAAAGGCTATATCACCGGCGTCGTAGTCTTAGTGCTCACAAGTATTATTGCTATGTACAGCTTACTGCGAATCTTCTTCGTGATGTATTTCGGCAGAGAAGATATTCCGAAAGTACATCCTGTACCATTGCCGACACACAAGATTATCGCTATGTTTCTATTGACTGCAGCGACTGTATTGATGGGCGTCTGTGGCGAATGGTTCTTAGATTTCGCACGCCAAGCAGCAGAATTAAATTTGCATCCAAGCGAGTACATTAAAGCAATTATTCCCAATGTGAAAGTGGAGGTGGATTGATGTTAGCACAATTAACGTTAAATATTTTAATCGCATTCTTGTGGACGTTATTCCAAGATGAAGATAAGTTTCATTTGTCCACTTTCATTGCCGGCTATTTAATTGGTATTGTAATTGTTTATTTAATACATCGTTTCTTCTTCAAACGCGTATTCTATTTAAAGAAAGTTTGGGTGATATTTAAATTTATTATCGTTTATAATGTGCAGTTGATTATTTCTAGTTTCTCAACCATTAATTATATTCTCTTTAAATCCGATGATATGAATCCAGGTTTATTAATTTATGAAACTTCTTTAAAGAGAGATTGGGCAATTACCTTATTGACCTTGCTGATTATGTTGACGCCAGGTTCATTAGTATTACGGATATCACCAGACGGTAGTCGCTTCTTTATTCACGCAATCGATGTATCAGAAAGAGACAAAGCCATTTTAACGAAACAAATTAAAAAATATGAACGCTTAATCTGGGAGGTGCTCAAATGATTGAAACCATTATTATGTGGATGATACACGCAGCACTCGTGATTTACGGACTCGCAGTCATCGTCGCAATGTACCGCGTCGTCAAAGGACCGACCACACCTAATAGAGTCGTTGCTTTCGATTCAATCGGTGCCATGGTCATTTCAATCGTAGGACTCTTAAGCATTGTGCTAGATACATTGAGCTTCTTAGATGCCAGCCTAATTATCGCTATCTTAGCCTTCTTGAGTACGATCGGCATTTCACGTTTCGTGGAAGGGGGACGCATCTTTGAATCTAAACGAGATCGTTAGTTTATTCGCAGCAGTTCTAATACTCCTAGGTTCCATCGTTGCCTTGATCAGCGCCATTGGTATCGTCAAATTCAAAGACGTCTTCTTACGCGCACACGCAGCGACTAAGAGCTCCACACTATCCGTGCTGCTCTCCTTGACCGGCGTCTTTATCTACTTCCTGATGTTGCGCGATTACTTCAGCGTCCGCACCTTGCTGACCATACTTTTCCTATATCTGACCTCGCCAGTAGCAGGACAGATGATTGTACGAGCAGCCTATAACATAGGTTCTTATATGTATATGAAAGACTCTCAGAGAAAAGGTACTTCCTTGAACATCGCCTACAATCGTAAAGAGGCGCTTAAGAACCGTAAATTGCGCGCAGCCAGAAGAAAAGAAATTACAGAAGCCTTCAGAAAAGGGGAAAGAGAACCAACTATCAGTTATAAGCCCTATAAAAAGAAAAAATAACAACTATAATAGAGAAATGAAGGAGTGATATAACATGTCACTGAATAAAGAACAACGCGCAATAACCAGTGAGGAACTCAAAGCACACTTTGCAAAATCAACATTAAGCAAAGCGGATTTAGCAGATGCTTTAGATGTTTCAGTTGAAGACATTGAGCATGTGTTAGCAATGAAAGCACCTAAATTCGGTGCGAAGTTACAAAGATTTATCCATCTCGTATGGGATGTACGAGATGAAATTAATCATGAAATTCGTAAACACGGTAAAGAACCCGCACCTTATACCTATTTAAAAGGAGAGAAAGAAGACTACTGGTTCTTGCAATAAGTAAAATTTAGACGGCTTTGAAACAGGTGGGGAAACACTTGTTTTAAGGTCGTCTTTATCTATTCGACAATACTATACTTTTAGTAGGATATGTAGAGGATATTAAAATACAAGATAATATTATAGTAAAACGCTTTAGAAAGCGCTATAATGAAATAACAGAGAATTCAGAATTAAGCTTATCCTCTTGACTATGTGAATATGTTCACATAAAATAATAAGTGAGATAAGATTTATTCAATTACATTAATTTTTTAGAATCGAGGGAGTAATTATGACAAGAATTAAGTTTTTTGGTACACGCGATTATGAAAAAGACATGGCTTTAAATTGGGCTAAGGAAAATGATGTGGAAGTTTCATTTTCAGATGACTTTTTAAGCTATGATACTTTAGATCAACTTGAAGGATTTGACGGGGTTACAACAATGCAGTTCGGCAAACTTGAACCTGAAGCTTATCCTAAGTTAGAGGAAATGGGAATTAAACAAATCGCGCAACGTACTGCAGGATTTGATATGTACGACTTAGATTTAGCTAAAAAACACGGCATCATCGTATCAAATGTTTCTAGCTACTCTCCAGAAACAATTGCTGAATACGCAGTAGCGGCTGCATTGAACCTTGTACGTCATTTCCCACAAATTGAAAAACGCGTTCAAGATTACAACTTCACTTGGGAAGCACCAATCATGTCTAAACCAGTGAAAAATATGACAGTTGCTATCATCGGAACAGGCCGTATCGGTGCCTTGACTGGTGAATTATTTGCAGGTTTCGGTGCGAAAGTTGTAGGTTATGACTTATATCCTAATGATTCATTAGATTTCTTAGAATATAAAGATTCAATTGAAGAAGCGGTTAAAGATGCAGATATCGTATCATTGCATATGCCAGCTACTAAAGAAAATCATCACGCATTCAATAAAGAAATGTTTGATAAATTCAAAGACGGTGCTGTATTAGTCAATGCTGCACGTGGCGCAATGGTAGATACTGAAGCAATGATTGATGCTATAGACAGTGGTAAATTATTAGGTGCTGCAGTGGATACGTATGAATTCGAAATGCCATACTTCACTTTTGATTGGTCTGATAAAGAATTAGAAGACGACACATTCAAACGCTTAATCGAAAATGAAAGAATTCAATTGACACCACATATCGCATTCTTCTCAGATGAAGCGGTACGTAACTTAGTTGAAGGCGGTTTAAACGCTGCATTGAACGTTATTAACACAGGCGATACACCAACTCGCTTGAACTAAATTTGTTGAGTCGAAGTTTTAAATCATAAAGAAGCCGGAACAGTATTGTACTGCTCCGGCTTTTCTTATGGAAAAAAGAAAGCTTTTATCTCCAACCTTTACTTTTTCGAAGTACGGTTTTTAAAGCCGCCAAATCGATATGCAACATAAAGCAAGAGCAACCAGAATGGTGAGAAGTACAACGCTACACGCGTATCTTCAGCTAAGAACAGAATTACAATTACGATTGCGAAGAATACCAGCGTGCTATAAGATCCGATAACTCCGAAGAAGTTCTTGAACTTAGATTGAGCATGCAACTCTGGATGCTGCTTACGATACTTGATGTAGCAAATTAAGATAATCGTCCAAATAAAGATGAAGAATATTGTCGCTACAGTAGTAACCACTGTAAATACAGTATCTGGAATAATATAGTTCAAAAGTGCTGCCAAGAATAAAACGACGCCTGAGAATATTAACGCGTTATAAGGAACGCCATGACGATTAGCTTTACCGAGTGAGCTTGGTGCACTCTTAGAAACTGCAAGACCATAAACCATACGGCTATTACTGAACAAGCCGCTGTTCGCAGCACTGGCCGCTGAAGTCAGTACAACAAAGTTAACAATACCGGCAGCTGCTGGAATACCTGCAAGTACGAATAAATTAACAAATGGACTTTCATTTGGATCTAGTTTATTCCAAGGCGTGATACTCATAATCACCATCAAACTGATGACATAGAAAATAATGATACGGAGTCCGACACTGTTAATCGCTTTCGGCAAGTTCTTTTCAGGATCCTTCGTTTCACGTGCGGTTACACCGACGAGTTCAATTCCTACAAAGCTGAAGACCGCCATTTGAAAGGCGAGTAAGAAGCCCATCATACCGTTCGGGAAAAATCCTCCGTGTGAATAAAGATTGCTGAAACCACTCTTGATGTGGTTAGCAGAAGTAAAACCAGTGAAAATCATCCATAAACCGATTGCAATTAAGAATAAAATCGCAATTACTTTAATAATGGCAAACCAGAATTCGATTTCACCATAGACTTTAACCGTCATTAAGTTCAAACCTAAAAGTAAGATAACTGTGATAATCGCTGTCAGATAAGGCGGTACGCTTGGCCACCAGAAGTTGATATACTTCGTTACAGCCGTGATATCAGCAATACCTGTAGCCACCCAACAGAACCAATACGTCCATCCTGTAAAGAAGCCGGCCATATGCCCAAGATAATCATCAGCGATATCGATAAATGAGTTGTAGTTGCTATTAGACAGTAATAATTCACCTAAGGCACGCATCATAATGAATAAAAAGAAACCGATGATGATATAGGCAAGTAAAATGGAAGGCCCAGCTAACGCAATACTTTTTCCTGCCCCCAAGAATAATCCAGTACCGATTGCGCCCCCAATGGCAATCAATTGAATGTGCCGGTTACTCATACTGCGTTTTAAATCGTTGTTTTCCATAATATGTCTCCTCTCGATGTTGATGGAAAAAGATGGCATACAAGCTGTATTTCACCTAATCCCTATTTATATTGCACGGAATAGAATCTATATAATGAAGTATTATACACTAAATTTATTCTTTGAATAGTCTGATTTTTAAATTTTCTTAATATATTGAAAATGAAAGCGTTTTAAATATTACTTTAAGATGTTTAAGCTGAATTATGATAAATATGTGAAATGGATTTTCAAATGTATGAAACAGGGTATGGGAACAAAGAATACATCATTTGAGAGAGGGAGAAACAAAGATGAAACGCATCATGATTATGTTATTGGCTTGTGGGTGTATATTATCAGCGTGCTCTATGTCTGGAGATAAAGAAGCGGAGCATAAAGATAAGCCAGAGAAAAAAATAACCCAAAAGCAGCCGACTGAAAAAGACGCGTCTAAAATTAATTTGCATCCAGAAATCTTTACTAAAAAAGCTAAGAATAAAAATATCAGTGAAGCAGAAATGAAGCGAGACATTCAACAATATCTCAATGCAGATCACGATTTAACTAAGATTTCTGAGCATTATCAAGATGCCATGTATTCAGAGAAAGGTTTGAGCAAAGAAGAAGCAAATCATATTAAACAGGCTGGAAAACTGACAGATAAAAATGATAATAATTTCGCTGACTACATTAATCAAAACAAATTGCCAAAAGGCTATGATAGAAACACGCATAAAATCAGTCGTTATATTACTACTTCCAATCAGTATTTAAGAGATATGGAAGAGAAAATCGATTCGGTTATGGAAAATTCTAAAGACGGAAAAGTTTCTATCAAAGAAATCGGTGACATAGGCACAGATAGTGATGTGGTAAATGGCAAACAACAAAAGCAAATTGAAGATTGGTTAGATAAAAAAGGCATTCAGACACGCGCATTTACAAAATAATGAGTAAACCACAAAGAAGGTAAGGAACGGTAACATTTTGTAAGAATGTTACTGTTCTTTTTTTCATACGTTATAAGTAGATGAGGGTATAATGAAAGCAAGATTAAGCAATAGTCTTCTCGAATATAGATAAAGTAGGTGGTTTGAAATGGTACAGGTATTAGAAATTCATAATTTAACTAAACGTTTCGGCAAGTTCCAAGCGCTTTCTCATTTAAATTTAACAATTAAAGAGGGAGAAATTTTCGGCTATATAGGACCTAATGGTGCAGGTAAGTCGACAACTATCAAAACAATCTTGGGATTATTGAAACCCACTGAAGGAAGTGTGACATTATTCGGTCAAGATGCTTTTAAGCAACCCGTCAACATTCATCAACATATCGCCTATGTACCAGGTGATGTGAATTTGTGGCCGAATTTAACTGGCGGAGAAGTCATCGATTTTTTATTA
Source organism: Staphylococcus debuckii (assembly GCF_003718735.1). Lineage (NCBI taxonomy): Bacteria > Bacillati > Bacillota > Bacilli > Caryophanales > Staphylococcaceae > Staphylococcus > Staphylococcus debuckii. The sequence continues at coordinate 672,395 of NZ_CP033460.1, forward strand.
AGTTTGCAAACACATGTAAATCATGCACGAAAACAAGAGTTGATTGAACGTTTTGAGCTGGATATTCGGAAGAAATGCAGCGCCTATTCAAAAGGAAACCGTCAGAAAGTGGCTTTGGTAACAGCGTTAAGTATAGATGCCGAACTTTATATCTTTGACGAACCGACTGCAGGATTGGATCCGTTGATGGAAAAGGTATTTCAAGAGTATGTACGAGATTGTAAAGCACGCGGTAAAACCGTACTACTCTCAAGCCATATTCTCTCTGAAGTAGAGCAACTATGTGATCGCGTAGGCATTATTCGAAAAGGCAAGATGGTAGAAGTCGGTACATTAGAAGAAATGCGCCATCTGACACGCATGCGCTTTACAGTAGAAACAGCACAACCTTTGCAAGATGTTGAACAACAAACTGGGATTCATGATTTATCAAAACAAGAGGACGTATACCGTTTTCAAGTAGATTCTGATCAGGTGGGCGAAGTCATTCAATACTTGAGTCGCTTCCATGTAAAAAAATTAGAGAGTCAACCTCCAACACTGGAAGACTTATTCTTGCGTCATTACG